>JBEKNK010000104.1:0-8831 GCA_049522915.1 Solirubrobacteraceae bacterium
ACAGCGCGCGCGCTTCGGTCGTGCACCACGCCCTCAAGCAGATCGGTGTGATGCTCGCCCTCGATGACTTTGGCACGGGCTACTCCTCGCTCACCCACCTCATGAGCTATCCGGTCGACACGATCAAGGTCGACCGCACGTTCATCGCGAGTCTGGGCCATGATCCGGTCAGCAACGCGATCGTGACATCGGTGATCAACCTCGCTCACGGTCTCGGAATGAGTGTCGTATCCGAGGGTGTCGAGACCGCGCAACAGCAGGGCGAACTGGCCCGGCTCGGCTGTGATTCCTGCCAGGGGTTCTACTTCGCCCGGCCGATGCCCGCAGCCAGCCTGGAAGCGCTGATCCGCGACCAGGCGAGCGGCGCCAGGCCCCGGCTCCCGATGCGAGAGATGAGCCTCACCGCATAGGGCCGGAACTCGCGCGCAGCCTATTCACGCTCAGCCAGGCGGGCCGCCACCGCACACCCGAGGAGCGGGCACAGGCACAGCGGGCGCCGAGGCCAGTCATCGCCGGCCATTGCCCCTCTCGTCGGCCCTCCCGGCCGGCATCGCCAAACGACAACGGTCGCACAGCAGCGGATCAGACGACAGGGGTTCGCCGCCGATCGCACCAACGTGGGCTCGCAGCCGGGCGTTCTCGCGCCTCAGCGCGGCAGCCTCGCGGCGCACCGTGACAAGGTCGCGGGCCATGCCCGCGACGACCGGCGAGATCCGCCGCAGGCGCTCGCCGAGCGCGACGTTTTCGGCGAAGAGGCTTCCGTCGACTGCAGATGGTTGGGTCATCTTGACCTCCCGAGCTCTTGGGAACACACAGCCTCGGAAAGTCAGACCCTGCTGCCTGCCCACGCCCGGTGGGCTGACCCCACGGTGATGCCCTTCGCGACGCAAACTGTACCGCAGAGCAGCGAAAAAGCCCACGTCATCCGCCCCGCGCGCATCACCCGTTCGCGCGGCCCGCAGCGAGGCGCCCAGTGGCGCTCGGGGCGAGCGTTCTACGTCGCAGCGACAAAGCGACCGAGCGGACCTCTCAGACAAGTCAGTGGCTCGGTCTGCGCCCGCTCAACGTGGACCTTCGCACCGACGGGTCTTGCGGCACGTCTAAATCTCTACATCGTTCGAATTATGGATTTCGCGAATCGGGGAGACAGGATTTGAACCTGCGACCGCCCGGCCCCCAGCCGGGTGCGCTACCAGACTGCGCCACTCCCCGTGGCCTCGTGCAAGCGGGCGACGGGAATCGAACCCGCCCTAGAAGCTTGGAAGGCTTCTGTGCAACCACAACACTTCGCCCGCAAGCCGTTCGCACAGGATAGTCCGAAGCGGGAGGCCGCTCCCTGCGGGGTCCAGCCGGCCTCCCGGCCGGGGCCGCCCCGGCCTGACGGACGGGCGCACGACAGGTCGTCGGGGAGTGGCGGTACCCTGTCGGCGATGCCGCTGGGACCACTTGGGGTGACGGCTGCGCTCGCTGCGCTCGACTGGGGAGCGTGGGACTGGGCGACCAACAGCAACCAGACCACCGTGGCGCTGATCGCGGGGCTGCTGATGGCGCCGATCGCCGTGGCGTTTGCCTGGTCGCTGGCGCGGGTCCTGGTAGCGCTTGCTCGGTCGGCGATCGCGAGGCTCGCGGCACAGGCGCAGATCGAGCGGGCGCCGATCGCCGTCGGGGCCGCCGAACCCCCGTTCGACATCGAGGCACAGAGCGACCGCCTCGCCGCATGAGCCTCGGCGCCTGCGGGCGCTGGTACGCTGACTCGCGTGTACCGGCAGCTGCGGATCGTCGGCACCGTCGTGATTGCATTGATCGCGATCGCGATACCGGCGCTCGCGAGCGCGTCCGGAGACGCTGACGCGCCGAAAACCGCAGCCGCCGCGATCATCTGCTCCGCCGGCGTGCACGGCGTCACCGGCGGAGCGCAGTCCGCGACGCCCCTGGCGGTGGCGAGCAAGCAGCCGAAATCACGCCGGCGCCGCCACCACCACAAGCGCAGTGCGAGGCGCCACGGTAGGGCTCTGAAGGCGGGGAAGGCGACGCTCTGTGCGCCGGGCTGCAAAGCAGCGGCCTGCGCGCCGATCCCCTGCCCAGTCGCTGACCCAGGCACGCCCGCCGTGCCGAGCGGCTCCACGCCGAGCTGCACGCCTCTCCCCTGCCCGCTTGGCGTCGACGGCACGTCCGACGCCCCCTCCGGCGCGACGGTCGCGTGCCCGCCGGTCCCGTGCCCGACGACCGCGCCGGACGGCAACACCGCGGCGCCGATCGGCTGCATACCGGTCGGCTGCCCCGGCCCGTGGATCGCGGCCTCCGGCGCCGGGGCGGGGAGCCCTGGCGCAGCGAGCGGCGCGACGGTGCAGTGCGGTCCCGGGGCGTGCCCGCTCGGCAGCAGCAGCGGGACGCTAGGAACGAGCAGCACGGAGAGCGCCGGAACCGAGGTGCCGGCGCGTTGCCCGCCGATTCCGAGTTGCCCGCCGCTACCGTCGCCCGCGGCATCCACGGCGGGGCCCGCGATCGCCTGCGTGACGGTCACCACCGGCTCGGCCGGCGCGGGCTGAATGACAGCCGCGTGGGGATCGAGGCGACGCGGCGGCGCGACCTATGGCGTCCGCCAATACGGATTGGTGTCCGCCACTGCAGACTCTTACTCGGCACTTCGAACAGATGTGCAAGAGTTACGCCGGGCCCGGCATCCCCCGGCCGGGCCCGCCCTTTCCGCGGCAGGCAGTCCGATAACGTGAAAACGGGATGAGCGAGCGGCCGAAGATTCTCGTCGTCGACGACGAGCCGGCCGTACAGCAAGCGCTGTCGCGGGCGTTCGCGCTCGAGCGCTACGCGGTGGCCGTGGCGAGCGACGGCGGCGAAGCGCTCGAGGCGCTGGCGCAGGAGCGTTTCGACGCGGTGGTGCTCGACGTGATGATGCCGGGAGTGTCGGGCCTGGAGGTGTGCCGGCGGCTGCGCGCGAGCGGCGATCGCAGTCCCGTGCTGATGCTGACGGCGCGCGACGCGATCGACGACCGCGTCGCCGGCCTGGATGCGGGGGCCGACGACTACCTCGTGAAGCCGTTTGCGCTGCGCGAGCTGATGGCGCGAATGCGCGCGCTGCTGCGACGGCGCGACGGCGAGGGCAACGGCGGCGCCGCGCTCGAGTTCGAAGATCTGGCGCTCGACGCGGTGGCGCACGAGGTCCTCCGCGGCGACCGCCGGCTCGAGCTCACCCGCACCGAGTTCGCGCTGCTCGAGCTCTTCATGCGCCACCCGCGGCAGGTGCTGAGCCGCTCGACGATCTTCGAGCACGTCTGGGGCTACGACTTCGGTGCCGCTTCGAACACGCTCGGCGTGTACATGGGCTACCTGAGGCGCAAGACGGAGGAGGGCGGCGAGACACGGCTGCTTCATACCGTCCGCGGTGTCGGCTACATCCTGCGGGCACCATGAGCTTCCAGCGCCGGGTCGCGCTGTCCACCGCCGCCGCCGTTGCGATCGCCGTGGCGATCGCTTCGGCCGCGACCTACGTGCTTGTGCGCAACGAGTTGCACCGCCACATCAACCGCTCGCTCACCGCGGCCTCGCAGGCGTTCGTGGCAGCCGAGCGCGCGATGCCCGCAACCCCGACCGTGCGCACGCGCTCGCTCGGCCCGGCGCCCTACCCCTACGGCGTGCTGCTGCGGCGCTTCCGCGACCGCCCCGGCGACGTGACCAACGTCGTGGCGCTCATCGCCGCCGACGGGACCAGCTACCCGGCCTACCACGGGCAGCTGCTGCGCCTGCCCTCCGGGACGCTCGCGAGCGTTCGGGCGATCGCTCACGCCGGCGGCGGCTCGGAGTCCTTCGACGCGAACACCGGCGGCGGCCAGTTCCGCGTGCTCGCTGTCGGCGTCGGCCCGGGATACGCGCTGGTCGTGTCCCACTCGTTGACCGACGTCAATTCGACGCTGAGCGACCTGAGCCTGATCCTCGTGATCCTCACGCTCGGCGGCATCGCGCTGGCCGCGCTGCTCGGCTGGTTCGTGGCGCGCACGGCGCTTGCGCCGGTGCGGCGGTTGACCGCGACGGTCCGCCACATCGCCGAGACACGGGACCTCGGCGAGCGGATCGACGAGCGCCGCCGCGACGAGCTCGGCAGCCTGGCCCGCAGCTTCAACTCGATGCTCACCGTACTCGACGAGACGGTGCAAAAGCTTGACGCTTCGGCGCGCATGCAGCGGCGCCTGGTCGCCGACGCCTCACATGAGCTGCGGACCCCTGTGACCAGCGTGCGGACCAACATCGAGATCCTCGAGCGCGCCGACGAACTGCCGCCAGACGAGCGCAATCGCCTGATCGGCGACGTTGTCGAGCAGCTCGAGGAGCTCTCCGCGCTGATCAACGACCTGATCGAACTGGCCCGCGAGGACGAGCACGTCGACTCGCGCGAGGAGGTCCGTCTGGACATCCTCGTGACCGAGGCGATCGAGCGGGCGCGGCTGCACGCGCCGGCCGCCCGCTTCGAGGTCTCACTGGATCCGACGCTCGTCAACGGCGTGCCCTCGCGGCTTGATCGCGCGGTCAACAACCTGCTGGACAACGCGGTGAAGTTCGCCGGCACCGAGCAGCCGATCGAGGTGCGCCTGCGCGACGGCGAGCTGGAGATCCGCGACCACGGGCCCGGCATCGACGCCGCGGACATGCCGCACGTCTTCGACCGCTTCTTCCGCGGCGCCCGCTCGCGCGCGCGCCCGGGCAGCGGCCTCGGGCTCGCGATCGTGCGCCAGGTGGCGGAGCTGCACGCCGGCAGCGTCAGCGTCGCCGCGGCACCGGGCGGCGGCACGGTCGTCCGCATGCGGGTCCCGATCTCCTCCTGGGGTGGCTAGCCGGCGGGCGCAAACCGCCGGGTCAGCCGGTCCGCTCCTCGCCGGCGAGCAACTCCATCAGCAGGCTGTCGTGCCAGCCGTCGCCGCCGGTGTCTCGCTCGGCGGCGCGCAGCACGCCGACGGCCCGGAAACCCACCTTCTCATAGGCGCGGATCGCCGCCGTGTTGTCCACCGCCGGATCGATCGTGATGCGGTGGTGACCGCGCTCGTCGATCAGGACGCGCACGACCCGGCGGACCGCCTCGCTGCCGACGCCGCGGCCGTGCAGCGCGGGGTCCACGAACAGGTCGATGCCCGCGTGACGGAACCGAGGCTCGAGCTCCTCCCAGAACTGGATCAGGCCGGCAATGCGACCGTCGACCTCGATCGTCAGGCGTGTCGACTCGGGCTCATCCCACGGGAAGCGCTCGTCCGGAACATCCCACCAACGAGAGACCTCCGGCGCGGCGTGAATGCGCCGGAGCTCGGGCTCGTCGCCGGGCGCCAGCGGACGCAGGATCATCGTCGGCCCCACGCGCGTAAGCGTGCCATGCTGCGCTCGTCGACGTCGGCGCAGGCCCGGGAGGGCCGGAGCCGCCTAAAATTCCAGCGCCTGCGGGCTGCCGCGGTAGGCGGTCACCATCAGCGGGCTCGAGAGCATGAAGTCGGCCGATGCGCGGTTGCAGGCGATCGGGATGTCGTAGAGGACCGCGATCCGTAGCAGCGCCTTGACGTCGACGTCGTGAGGGTGCGAGGCGAGCGGATCGGAGAAGAAGATCACCAGGTCGATGCGGCCCTCGGCGATCGCGGCGCCAACCTGCTGGTCGCCCCCGAGCGGCCCGCTGAGGTAGAGGTTGACCGGCAGCTGCAGCTCGTCGGCGAGCAGCTGGCCGGTCGTACCGGTCGCGAACAGCTCGTGCGCGGAGAGCGTCGCGCGGTTGTAGCGTGACCACTCGAGCAGGTCCGCCTTGCGGTGATCGTGCGCGATCAGCGCGATGTGCTTGTTGGTCCCCATCGTCGTCGTGGCGGGCATCGACCGGGCGATTCTCGCAGGCGCCGGCGCGGCGCTCCTTCGACGGTCGGCCAAAGCTCGGGGGCGCAGTTGCGACACGCCGTGCCGTGGCGGCCGCGCGGGGGAGCCGGCTAGGGGTCGACGTGGACCGAGCGTGGCGGGCTCGCGGCCGGCTGGTAGGGGTAGCCGGGGATGCCGCTTGCCGGGATCGCCATGCGGAAGGTGTAGGTGATCGCCTGCGTCGTGCGCCGGAAGGTGTAGCTGTAGAGGAAGCGCCCGTCGCCGGGGCTCGCCTGCACCAACGTGTAGATCATCCACCGACTGCCCTCGAGGTACTCGAGCGCGAGCGGCAGCCCGCCGCGGGGCTCATCGCCGCCGGACACGCGGCCGCTGAAGGTGATCGTGTGTCCGTTGGTCGTGGCGGTCGGGGTGATCGCGAGCGAGATCGAGGGCGTCACGAGGACGCTCGCGCTGACGCTGGCCGTTGGCGTCGCGTCCTGCGCAAACTCGCGGTAGCTGGCCGTGATCCGGCGCGAGGGGCCAGAGCCGAGCACGTAGGAGAAGGACCCGTTCGCGGAGGTGCGAACCTGCTCTGGTCGCGTCGGCGTCGAGGCGGCTGCCGCGGCGATCGCGAGCTCGACCATCGCCCCCGCGACCGGCGCGCCGGCGCAGCGCAGCGAGCCGCGCAGGGTGACGCGGCGGCCGAGGGCGACAGTCACGCGCGAGCGTCCGTCGACCGTTGCGCGCAGCCGGGCGTCGGCGCAGGCACCGCTGCCGTTGGCCACACCCTGGGTCGCCGAGGCTGCGGCGGGCGCCGACGGGCTCGACGGGGCTGCGGCGGCGTCGCCGGCGGCGGCAATCAACGCCGAGGGCTCACTCGCAGCCTGATCCGTGCCGCCCGGACCGGTGGCGCTGACGAGGACGCGCACGCGCGAGCCCTCGTCGGCGCTCACGAGCGTGTAGGTGGCTCCGAGTGCGCCGGCGATCGCATCGCATCCCAGGCCGTATTGGTCGCAGCGCTGCCACTCGTAGGCGAAGGTCAGCGGGCCGCCGGACCACTCGCCGGGCTGCGCGCTGAGCACCGAGCCCGCGTGTGTGGTGCCGCTGATCGTCGGCAGGCTGCCGGAGGTCGGCGCCGGCGCAGCGGGCGCGTTTGCGTAGCCGTCGGCGTCCAGCACGACGCCCGAGGGCGGTGAGAGCGCGGTCGTTGAGCCGGCGGCGTCGGTAGCGGTGACCGACACCGCGACGTCGCGGTAGTCGTCGGCGGCGACGACGGTGTAGTCCGGAGCCGTGGCGCCGGCGATCGCGGCGCAGTTGGCGCCCGAGGCGTCGCAGCGCTCCCACTGATAGGCGAAGGCGGTCGGTGCAGGCGACCAGTCGCCGGTGCCGGCGACCAGGGACTGCCCCTGCTGCGCGTCGCCGAAGATCTGCGGGAGCCCGCCCTGTGGGGCGTTGTCGGTGTGGATCGTGCCGCTCCAGACGGTCGAGCTGTTGCCGGCCGCGTCGGTCACCGTGACCGCGACGCTGTGGGCTCCATCGTGGAGCGTGCTCGTGTCGAGATCGAGCCCACCGCTGCCCGCGAGCGCGCACGGGACGGCCCACTCGAAGCGCAGCACGCCCGTCTGCAGGCCGCTTGAGCCGGGCCCGTCGATCGCCGAACAGCGGCCGCCGTTTGGGTCGATCGGCTCGCCAGAGACCGCCACGCCGTCAACGGTCAGCGCGGCGGAGTAGAGGCCTGAGCCGGTGTCGGTGGCGTCAAAGGAAATGCGGGCGACGCCGCTCAGGACGCCGGGGGCGATCAGACTTCCGCTGACGTTGCTCGCAGTCGGCGCGGTGTCGTCCTCCAGGGTGACGACCATCGCGTAGAGGTGGTTGGCCGCGATGCACGGATCGCCGCTCAGCTCTGGGCAGACCGCACCGCCGCCCGCAGCGCAGCTCTCCCCTCCTCCGCAGTTCGCCGCGCCCTCGAGCTCGCTCACGTCGGTCAGGCCGCTGACGTCGACCAGGTTCGCGGAGGCGAACTCGCTCAACGGCCCCGTGCCGACGGACGAGCAGCCCCAGGCCTGTGTGCAGTCGTCAAGGACGCTCAGCGCACCGCTCGGCGATACCGCGTCGAACACGTCGATCGGAGCCTGAAATGGCGCGAATGGACCGGCGGTGAACGCTCGATATGCCTGCACGCCGGCGATCGTCGTGCCCGCCGGCGCCTGGAAGAGCCAGGACGCGTAGTCCGCCGGAGAGTGCGGCGCAACGCCGTCGAGGTCGGCGTAGAGGTACCCAGTCTTGCCGCAGTCCTCGTAGACGCCGGCCAGCACGTAGGAGCCGGCGGTCGGGAAGGAGACGCCGTCGGTCGGCACAGTCAAACCGCTTGCGGGGTCGTGGCAGATCGCGACCTCGTAGGTGCCGGCCCGCGCGACGGACGCGTTCAGCGCGCAGCCGAACGTGGCCACGAGGCCCAGCCTTGCGATCGTGCGTCCAAGCTTGCACATTTGCCGCTCCATCCATGGTCGCCGCCACCGTCCACTCGCCTGATCCGACAGCCGCGCATCCGGTGGGACGGGGGCGAAGGAGTATGTGACATGCGCGGGCGCGCGAAGCGACGGTGGCGGCGCAATTTCCCGCTAATTGCGAATGTTTGGGGCACTTGGGCGCCCACCCGGACGCGGGCGCTAGGGCTTGCCGAGCTCCAGCACCGCGAGGAACGCCTCCTGGGGCACCTCGATGCGCCCGACCCGCTTCATCCGCTTCTTGCCCTCCTTCTGCTTCTCGAGCAGCTTGCGCTTGCGCGTGATATCGCCGCCGTAGCACTTGGCGATCACGTCCTTGCGAAAGGCCTTGACGGTCTCGCGCGCGATCACGTGCGAGCCGATCGCGGCCTGGATCGGCACGTCGTACTGCTGGCGCGGGATCTTGGTGCGCAGCCGCTCGGTCAGCATCTTGCCGAGCTCGTAGGCCTTGTCGCGGTGGACGATCATCGAAAGCGCGTCGACGGTGTC
>JBEKNK010000105.1:0-8640 GCA_049522915.1 Solirubrobacteraceae bacterium
CAGCGCCTCGGCTACGACGGGGACGCGATCCGGATTGGCTTCATCCATTACAACACCGCCGATGAGGTCGACCGGCTCGTGAGCGAGCTGGCGAGCTTCGCGACTTAGCGACCCGGCCGGACTGCGAGGGGGAAAAACGTGGGATTGAAGATCATCCGTAGCGCCCAGGCGAGCTGGAGCGGCGCCGTGACCGACGGCGGCGGACACCTGGCGCTCGGCAGCGGCGCGTTCGAGGGCCCGTACACGCTGAGCGGTCGTGTCGAGGAAGGACAGCACACGGCGAACCCGGAGGAGCTGATCGGCCTCGCCAACGCAGCCTGCTACACGATGTCGCTCGCCGACCTGCTCGCCACCGAGGGACACCCGCCGGAGGATCTGGCGACCAGCGCGCGCGTGCACCTCGAAGAGGGCGAAACCAACTGGTCGATCACCCGGATCGAGTTGCACACCACCGGCGTCGTCGCGGGCGTCGACGCCGCAACCTTCGAGGCGCTCGCGCAGCAGGCCAAGGCGACCTGCCCGGTGTCGCGCGCGCTGGCCGGGACCGAGATCGTACTTGTCGCCGAATTGGCAAACGATCAGCGCGAATCGTCGTGAAAAACGATACGGTCGCAGGGACTTCAGGAGGTGGCGCGGTGATACAGGCGCTTCGGGCGGTCCAGATCTCAGAGCCGGTGATCGATCGCACACATAGTTGTGAGTGTGCAGGAATCGCCGCGCCCGCTGGCGGAGCGCCGTGAGCGGACTGGTTCGCCACGTCTCCGAGGCCCCCGAGCGGCCGACCGGCGACGACGCCGGCGGGCTGCGCGAGGTGCTCGATGCGAGCAACGGCTGCGAACTGTTCTCGCTTGGGCTGCTCCGCGCCGTCGCCGGCTCGCCGGTACAGCGCGCGAGCGCTGGAGCCGATGAGCTGCTGTTCGTACTGAGCGGCACGGGCCGCCTGATCGGCTCGGGCGGCGAGCAGCGGCTGGAGCCGGAGACCGGCCTGCTGGTGGCGAGCGGGGAGCACTACGAGCTGGCGAGCGATGGAGGCGAGGACCTGCTGATCGTCGCCGTCCGCCTGCACGCACCGCTGGACGCGGCGCCGCAACGCCGCCCGGAGATCACAGCGTCGCGCCTGCGCGATCAGGACGCCCAGGCCGCAACCGCCGAGCGCGAGTTTCGGATTGTCTTCGACCCCGACAACGGTTGCCCGTCGGCGACCCAGTTCGTCGGCTACATCCCGGTTGGTGCCGCACCTGCGCACTATCACCTCTATGATGAGGTGATCTACGTGCTCGAGGGCGACGGCGTGATGCACATGAATGCATCGCAGACGCCGCTGCATCCCGGCTCCTGCATCCACCTACCGGCGCGCAAGCTGCACACGCTCGCCAACAGCGGCCCCGGCACCATGCGCGTCCTCGGAGTGTTTCGCCCCGCCGGATCGCCTGCTGCCGCGTTCTACCCGGACGGGACGCCGGCGACCTACGTCGCCGAGCAGCCGAAGACTGCCTCAATCTCAACATGACGCATTTCTGCACACAACGAGGAGGACTCACATGAAGGTACGTCGCATATTTGCCGGCGCCTTGGGGGTGATGGCGATCGCATCGGTGACCGTGTTCGGTGCCACCAGCTCCGCCAAGGTCGCCAAGGTCGCCGCGGCAACCTGCAGCGCGAACATCGCGATCGAGGGACCGTTCACCGGACCGGTGGCGCAACTCGGCCTCGAGCAGCTGCATTTCGCCGAGCTCGCTGTCGCCAACGACAACAAGTCGCTTCACCTCAACGTGAAGCTGGCGCAGGATGACACCCAGCTGACGCCGTCGATCGCGACGACGAAGACGCAGGCGATCATCTCCTCCAACGCGGTCGCGGTGATCGGGCCCTCAGGTAGCCAGGAAGTCCTGGCGGTCGGCCCGCTGCTCGCCAAGGCCGGTCTGGCGGCGATCTCCGGTTCGGCAACCGACCCGGTGCTGACCACCAGTGGCAAGAACAAGACGTTCTTCCGCGTGGTCGCGACGGACGACATTCAGGGTCCGCAGGACGCCAATTACATCATCAAGGTCCTGCACCCGAAGGCCGTGCTGCTGATCAACGACGAAGAGGCCTACTCGACAGGTCTCGAGGCGGTCATGACACCGATCCTCGAGAAGGCCGGCATCAAGGTCAACAACCAGGGAATCAACGGCACCGACACCGGTGCCACGCTGGCGAACGACATCTCGTCGCTGGTCACCTCGCAGCTGAACGCGAGCGAGACGGTGACACTCATGCCGATCCAGGAGGCGCTCGACGCGCAGCAGTTTGCGGAGACCGCAAAGCAGCAGGGCAAGGTGACGACGGTGTTCGGTACCGACGGCACCGACTCGCCCACGCAGTTCAACTACCCGGGTTCGTACGTGTCGAACTTCGCACCCGACATCTCGACGGTCGACTCGACTCTCGACAAGTCGCTCGTCGCCGGTGTCGCGAAGTACGGCCCCTACGGAGCGTTCGGCGTGCCGTCGTATGAGGCGGCTGACGTCGAGATGCGCGCGATCGCATCGGTGTGCGCCTCCGGCGCGACGCCGTCCCGCGCGAACGTGCTCGCGGCGATCCGCAAGACGGACATCTCCGCGGCCGACAACCCGCTCGGCGAGGTGATCAAGTTCAAGGCGGACGGCGACCTCGTCAAGTCGCAGTTCTACCTGTTCCACATCAATTCGAAGGGCAAGTACATCCAGATCCCGACCAGCTAACCAGTCAAAGGCAGGCTGGCTGGTAGGACGCAGGGCGGCGCCGTCCACATGGGCGGCGCCGCTCGCGTCGTTTTGTGACGTACCGTTCGCAAGCGCGCCTCATGCAGATCCTTCTTCAGACCATCGTGAACGGCCTCACAGCGGGCAGCGTGTACGCGCTGATCGCGCTGGGCTACACGATGGTCTACGGCGTGCTGAAGCTGCTGAACTTCGCCCACGGCGACCTGTTCATGGTGGGCGCCTTCATCGGCTATTTCGCGATCGGGTGGTTCGGCGGCCCGACCGCCTTGAGCATCCCAGTCTGGGTGCTGATCGTGTTCATGTTCGCGGTCGCGAGCTTCGGCGTCGGCGCGCTCGGCGTGGCGATCGAGCGCTTCGCCTACCGGCCGTTGCGCAACGCCCCGCGGATCGCGCCGCTGATCACCGCGCTGGGTGTCTCGTTCGTGCTCGAGAACTCGGTGCTACTGCTGTTCGGCGGCCTGCCCCGCTCCTACGACTCGACGGCGTTCATCCCCTTCTCGCTCTCGATCCAGATCGACTCCGTCAGCATCGGGATCATCCAGATCCTCACGCTGGTACTGAGCGTTCTGCTGATGGTCGGCCTGCTGTTCCTGGTCAACCGCACGATCCTCGGCAAGTCGATGCGCGCCGTGGCATCGGACCGCGAGGCGGCCGAGATGCTCGGCATCGACGTCAACCGCACGATCTCGATGACCTTCCTGATCGGCTCGGCGCTGGCCGGGGCGGCCGGAGTGATGTACGGGCTCGGCTACGCCAACCAGGTCAGCAACGTGATCGGATTTCTCGCCGGGCTGAAGGCGTTCACCGCCGCCGTCGTCGGCGGCATCGGCAGCATCCCGGGGGCGATGATCGGCGGCCTGTTCATCGGCCTGTGCGAATCGTTCAGCCTTTCCTACGTGTCCTCGGAGTACGGCGACCTGATGGTGTTCGGAATCCTGATCGCGGTGATGCTGATCCGTCCGACCGGCCTGTTCGGGCAGGCACCGCTGCAGAAGGTTTGAGATGAGCCCGATCGGCGTAGACGAGTGGGTCGCGCGCTCCGGCGAGCGCCGCGACCGCGGGAGCGGACCGCTCGAGTCACTCAGGCGGCTCGGCGACCGCGTCGGCTGGTGGCAGCGGCTCGCCGTGCTCGCGCTCGTCGGCTTCCTCTTCGGGCACATCGGCGCCAACGGCTTCCAGCAGACCGTGGCGTTCAACGCGGTGATCTACGCGATCCTCGCCGTCGGACTAAACATCGTGGTCGGCTGGGCGGGACTGCTCGACCTCGGCTACGTGGCCTTCTACGGGATCGGCGCCTACGGCTTCGCGCTGCTGTCATCGAGCGCGTTCGGCAACCTGATGCAGCAGACCGGCGGCGTGCAGCTGCCCGCCTACGCTTCGATCCCGATCGTGCTGGTGTTCGCCGGTCTCGTTGGTCTCGCGATCGGGCTGGTTTCGCTGCGGCTCGGCGGCGACTACCTCGCGATCGTCACGCTGTTCTTTGGGATCGCCTTCGCCGAGGTCGTCAACAACGTCGACCCGGCGCACCTCGGCGGGCCCGACGGGATCACCTCGCTGAACCCGATCCAGGGGTTGGGAGGCGCCATCGGGAGCACGATCGGCTACTACTACCTGGCGCTGATCGTCCTGATCGCGCTGATGGCCGGCCTGCATCTGCTCGACGCCTCGCGCACCGGCCGCGCGTGGCGAGCCGTGCGTGACGATCCGCTCGCGGCGCAGGTGATGACGATCCCTGTCAACGCCGTCAAGGTGATGGCCTTCAGCTTCGGCGCGATCGTGGCGGCGCTGGCAGGCGCGATATTCGCCGCGCAGCAGACCAATGTGTTCCCGACAAACTTCCAGTCGCCGGTCCTGATCCTGATCTACGCCTGCCTCGTGCTCGGCGGCGTCGGCAGCATCGCCGGCGCCGTGCTCGGCGGAGTGCTGGTCACGGTCGTGCAGCAGATGCTCGCCAGCCCGACCGACGCGGGGTATCTGTTCTACGGCCTGATCATCCTCGCGCTCGTCGTGCGGGTTCGCCCATGGCGCGTCCTCGGGGCGATGCTCGCGGCGATTGTCGCCTTCGGCTTCGCGGCGCGGGCGATCGTCGGTGCGATCTCGCACGCGGCGATCGCCGGCAGCACCGGCAGCGTCGGCTGGATCGGCTCGGTGCTGCGCCACTTCGTGATCGTGCCCGCGAATCCGATGAGCTACGGCAACGTGCTCTACGTCCTGCTGATCTGCGCGCTGGTCGGAATCGTGCGACTCAAGGGCATCTGGCGGCTGATCGCCACCGTTCCCACGGTCTATTTCGGGGCCTGCTGCTGGGAGGCGCGCCTCAGCGTGGACCCGGCGATCACCGCGCAGATCATGATCGGGGCAATCCTGATCGTGATGATGGCCGTGCGGCCCGAGGGTCTGCTGGGCAGCCGGCGCGTGGAGATCATCTGATGGCGCCGCTGCTCGAGCTCGACAAGGTCTCGCTCGCCTTCGGCGGCCTGCGCGCGCTGCACGAACTCGACATCCACGTCGACGAGCACGAGATCGTGAGCGTGATCGGCCCCAACGGCGCGGGCAAGACGACGCTGTTCAACGTCATCACGGGCATTTACCACCCGGGGGGCGACATCCGCTTCGACGGCAAGAGCATCGTGGGCCGTGCGCCCAACCGGATCACTCAGCTGGGGATCGCCCGCACGTTCCAGAGCCTGCGCCTGTTTCTCAACATGACCGTCAAGGAGAACGTCAAGGCGGCGACCTACGGCAGCACCCATGCGACGCCGATCGAGTCGATCCTGCGGCTGCCCCGCGCTCGCCGCGAGGAGCGCGAGGTCAACGCGCGCGCCGAGGACGTGCTCGGGTTCTTCGGACAACGGCTGCAGGGCTACCGCTTCGACCAGCCCGCGTACGTGCTCTCATACGCGAACCGCCGCCGCCTGGAGATCGCGCGTGCGATGGCGACGGGCGCACGCCTGCTGCTGCTCGATGAGCCGGCCGCCGGGATGAACCCCAACGAGACACACGAGATCACCGAGCTGATCGGCCGCCTGCGCGACGAGCGCGGCTACACGATCCTCGTGATCGAGCACGACATGCACGTCGTCGAGGGCATCTCCGACCGCGTGGTGGCGCTGGACCACGGCGAGAAGCTGACCGAGGGCACCTTCCACCAGGTGGCCAACCATCCGGGGGTGATCGAGGCCTACCTCGGCCGCAACCCCGAGGTGCTGGCGAAATGAGCGCCGCCGGCGCCGCCGGCGCGCCGGCAACCGCGTCGGGCGGCGCGCCGCTGCTCGCGCTCGAGAACGTCACGACCTACTACGGACAGATGCGGATCCTCGAAGGGATCTCGCTCGAGGTCAAGGCCGGCGAACTGGTCTGCCTGCTCGGCGGCAACGCATCGGGGAAATCCACGACGTTGAAGACGATCCTCGGCATCGTGCGCCCGCGCAGCGGACGCGTGCTGCTCGACGGCGAGGAGGTCAACGATCTGTCCGTGCCCCACCGCATCGCGCGCGGCCTCGCGATCGTGCCGGAGAATCGCCGGCTGTTCGGACAGCTGACCGTGCGCGAGAACCTCGAACTCGGCGCGACGCTGCGCAAGGGCGAGGATCTCACGGAGGACTATGAGCGCGTCTACCAGCTGTTCCCGCGCGTGCACGAGCGGCTCAAGCAGCTCGCCGGCACGCTGTCGGGCGGCGAGCAGCAGATGGTCGCGATCGGGCGCGCACTGATGTCGCGCCCGCGGCTGCTGCTGATGGACGAGCCCTCCATGGGGCTGTCGCCGGCGCTGGTTCAGCAGAACTTCCAGATCATCAAGCAGGTCCACGAGACCGGCGTGGCGATGCTGATGGTCGAGCAGAACGCGAACATGGCGCTCAGCATCGCCGACCGCGGCTACGTGCTCGCAACCGGGGAGCTGGTGCTCGCCGACACCGCGGCCAACCTGCTGGCAAGCGACGATCTCAAGCGCGCCTACCTCGGCCGCTGAGCGCTGACGCGGCCTCGTGCGGGCGTCGTGCGGTTGTCGTGGGGCCCTCGTGCGGCCTCGCGCGGCCCTCGTGGACGGCGAGCCCGCAGCCCTCGTGTGGCGTCGCGCGGCCCGCGTGGACGGCGAGCCCGCAGCCCTCGTGTGGCGTCGCGCGGCCCGCGTGGACGGCGAGCCCGCAGCCCTCGTGTGGCCTCGCGCGGCCCGCGTGGACGGCGAGCCCGCAGCCCTCGTGTGGCCTCGCGCGGCCCGCGGTCAGTCAGGCCCCGGTGTACGCCGTGATCGACACGCCGACCGTGAGCGCTTCCACGCACCTTGTTGTGAGGCACGCGAGCGAGTCGACGACCTGTGCGGCGCTGCCCTCGTCGGAGTCCAGCAGCCCGCAAATGTCCGTGCAGCCGATCACCACGCTCGCCGAAGGTCGTCGCGCGCGCGCCACCAGGGACTGCAGTTCGCCGCCGCCGGCAGTGGACCCCTCGACTACGCGTCCGATCAGCACCGCGAGCTCCTCGCGCAACTCGGCCGGCGGCGCCAGGATCTCAACGCCGCGACCTTCATAGATGCCCGCCACCCGAGTGGCCTCCGTGGAAAGGAGTACGGCGCTGCCGTGGCCTGAGCCGCTCACCGCGTCAAGCGTGGCGGCGATCATGTCGATGAAGGGCGCGCCGCGCCGGGCAGCTTCGCGTGCGGCCGCCCGCTGAAGCGAGTTGCAGGGCATCGCGACGACCGTCGCCCCGGCATCCAGCAACCGCTCCACGGCCTGCCCGACCAGCAGCTCCGCCGCCACCACCTCCTCAGCGTCGGGCTCGCCACCGACGAAGGCGTGCTCGAGCGCGTCGCTGAACGGCGCGTTCCAGAGCGCGATACGTGGTAGACGACCGCGCATCGCGCGGTAGCGCGCCGCCACGTCGGCGTAAAGGCGCGCCGACGCGCCGACGCCGGCGCCGCCGATGATCCCGAGAGTCGCCGCCTCGCCCGGCTCGCTCACCCAATCGCTCCAATCTGCGCTGCGACGCCCGGCAGAGCCGCCGCGCGCCCTGGTCGCTTCCGCCCGCCGAGCCAAACCTCACTGCCCGGACGCGTCGACAATACCATCGGAGAATCGAGCCCTGGGCCGATCCGCGGCCCAGGCGCAGCCTCGCCAGCCTGACGTACAATCGGCCCTGCTCGGGCGCGTAGCTCAGCGGGAGAGCGCTCGCTTCACACGCGAGAGGTCGCTGGTTCGAAACCAGCCGTGCCCATGGAAAATACCTGCAAAAAGGCGACGTTTGCCAGATTCTACTCCGGTTTAGTCGGGTAGTCTATTCCGGTTTGATCGGCTAGCTTGTTCCGGATTGGTCGGGATTGTGCTGTAAGGTGGCCGTATGGCGCTGATCCCGCGGGGCATCGAGCCGGAGCTGCGGGACATTCTGAGCGTGAGCCGCGCCGCGGCGATCACGGGGCCGCGGCAGGCTGGTAAGAGCACGCTCGCCCGGCAGCTGCAAGCGGCGGGTGTCGTCCCCCACTACTTCACGCTCGACGATGAGGCGACGCGCGAGGCGGCCAGGGCCGATCCGGACGGGTTCGCGCTGTCATTGCCGCGTCCGGCGGTGATTGACGAGGTCCAGCGGGTGCCGAGTCTGATCCTCGCCGTGAAGCAGATCCTGGACAAGGATCCGACGCCCGGCCAATTCCTGCTGACCGGTTCGGCCGATCTGCTCACGACTCGGATCGTCGCTGACGCTCTTCCGGGACGAGTTGAGTACGTGAACCTGTGGCCGCTCGCGCGTGCCGAGATCGAAGGCGGACGCGGAGCGTTGATCGACGCGTTGCTCGACGGCAGCCCGCCGAAGGTGAGTGGTGCGCCGAAGGGTCGCGCCGCGAGTGCCGAGATCGTGATCGCCGGCGGCTTCCCGGATGCGCTCGAGCGGACCCCGCGTCAGCGTTCCC
>JBEKNK010000106.1:0-8634 GCA_049522915.1 Solirubrobacteraceae bacterium
ACCTACGCCGGCAGCTGCTCCGGCGACTACTCGGGCAGCGGCTACGCGCTGGCGAACGTGACCGCCGGCACGACGCAGTCGGTGAGCCTGCCCCTGCCGGCGATGATCGTCGACGTCTGGGGGGCCGGCGCCCCCGTGGAGACCGATGACGCGCCGAGCTCCTCGGTCGTCTACACCGGCAGCGGCTGGACGCACTCGACCAGCCAAACCGGAACCTACGACAACACCGAGAGCTGGAGCCAGACGGCCGGGAACTACATCACATTCACCTTCACCGGCACGCAGATCGAATGGATCGGCCCGCGCAACAGCAACCAGGGGTACGCCAACGTCCTGATCGACGGTAACCAGGTCGCCACCAACATCAGCACCTACGCCAGCGCCCTGAGCAACCAGCAGGTGCTCTTCAGCGACAGCGGCCTCAGCAACGCCTCGCACACGATCGAGATCTACGTCGACGGCACGACACCGACGGGCTCGAGCGCCGCCTACGTCCCCCTGGACGCATTCATCGTCGGCACGGGCACCAGTTCCGAGACCGACGACGCCCCGAGCTCCTCGGTGGTCTACACCGGCGGCTCGGACTGGACGCACGGAGCCACCGGCAACCAGAACTACGACAGCACCGAGAGCTTCGACCTGGATGGCGGCGACTACCTGACGTTCACCTTCACCGGCACGAGCGTCGAGTGGATCGCCCCCGTATCCAACAACGGCGGCTACGCCAACGTCTACCTCGACGGCACCCTGGTCGCGTCCAACATGTCCACCTACTCCGCCTCGACGATCTACCAGCAGATCATCTGGAGCGACGCGGGCCTGACCGACACGACGCACACCGTGAAGATCCTGATCGACGGGACCAAGCCGTCGGCCTCCACCAACACCTATGTCCAGGTCGACGCCTTCGTCGTCGGCGTGCAGGCGACCGGACTGCTGACGAGTGCCCCGGTGATCAGCCTCACCGACAACAACGCGGCGTGCAACAACAACGAGAACTACCCCGCCACGCAGGTGCCGACGCTGACGCAGGGAGCGCTGGTTGACCCGGGACAGCCCTATGGAAACTGGACCGTCTGCGCGAGCAGCGGCGGCGAGAAGAACACGGCGACGGTCGCGAACACGAGCTACACGACGGGCAACGTGGTCAACGTGTATCTCGCATCGGGCTCATCGGGCCTGACGAGCGGCAGTTGCACATGAGCGGGCACCTCGATCGGCTGGCCCGGCGGCTCGACCTGCGCAGCGAGAGCGGCTTCAGCGGGCACCTCGATCGGCTGGCCCGACGGCTCGACCTGCGCAGCGAGAGCGGCTTCACGCTGATCGAGCTGATGGTCGCGACGGTGATCGGGATCATCGTCTCCGCGGCGACGCTCGCGATCGTGATCGTCTCGGTCGATTTCAGCTCGAACCTCGGCGACCGCGTCAACGCGACCCAGCAGGGGACCGTCGCCATGGAGAAGATCACCCAGGCGCTCAACTCGAGCTGCGTCTCGTCGTCGCTGTCGCCGATCCTCGCCACCAGCGACGCCAACGACGTCTGGTTCTACAGCCTGCTCGGCGACAACCCGACGATCCAGCCCAACGAGGTGGAGATCCAGTTGAGCGGCGGCTCGCTGCTGATGAACACCTACGCCTGGGTGAGCGGCACGGCGCCGGGCTCGTGGACCTTCTCCTCGACGCCCTCGTCGTTCGTCCTGCTGCAGAACGCCGCGCAGGCCGGCTCGACGCCGGTGTTCCAGTACTACGGATACGGCTCAAACGGCGTGCTGTCGGCGGTGCCGTACACACTCAGCCCGACGCTCGGCGCCAGCAACGCGACGTCGACGGCCGAGATCGCGATCAACTTCCAGGCCAATCCGTCCGACAACTGGACTGCGCTCGGACGGCCGAGCGATTTCAGTGACGCGGTCGTGCTGCGCCTCTCGCCCGCGTCCAGTTCGACCGCAGACATGCCATGCAGCTGAGAGCATTCCCCAGACGCCGGATCCGCGCCCGCGGTGAGCGTGGCTTCACGATGCTGCTGGCGCTGTACGTGCTCACGATCACCTCGCTGCTGCTCGGCGGCGCCTACGTCGCTGTGCTGACCGACACGCATCTGTCGCGCAACGACCTCGACCAGAAGCGAGCCTACGCGGCGGCGCAGGCCGGAATCGAGCAGTACGACTACGACCTCAACCAGAACCCCAACTACTGGGAGAACTGCCCGACTCCCGGCGGCACGATCGGAGCATCGGACAGCGGCTCGACCGAGACCTACCTCGACACGCCGGTCGTTGCGAGCACGGCGCCGAGCGGCACGACGGCATGCTCGACGAGCAACCCGATCGGCACGATGGTCGAGGCGGCGACGCTCACCGGCGGCGGCACGAACCCGGCGGCCGGGACCTTCCGGATCGCATCGACCGGGACCTCGAACAACGTCTCGCGCACGATCGTCGCGCAGTACAAGCGCGATAGCTTCCTGAACTTCGTCTACTACACCGACTACGAGACCCTCGACCCCGTGGCGCTGCCGGGCGACCCGACCGACTGCAACCGCCACTACACCGACAGCCCGGGGCGCGGCACCGATTGCGGCGGCGCGATCAACTTCATCAGCGCCGACCAGATCAACGGGCCGCTGCACAGCGAGGACACGCTTGCGATCTGCGGCACCCCGACCTTCGGGCGAAACGCCAACGACTCGATCCAGGCGCCGGGCTTCGCCGACGAGAGCAACTGCGGCGGCAGTGCGCCCTACTACGGCGCGGTGATGAACGGCACCTACACCAGCTCGGCGCCGTCGCTGACGCCGCCGCCGACCGACGGCCAGATGCTGAACGTCGCCCAGAGCGCCGGCACCGTCTACACCGGCACCACGACGATCCAGCTGACCGGCACGACGGCGACCGTCACCAACGCCAACCTCAACGGCGGCAGCCCGACCTCGGTCAACCTGGCGAGCACCAACGGCGTGATCTACGTGCAGAGCGCGCAGACCCCGCCCTGCGCCGAGAACTACACCCCGTTCTCGGCCAACTCGACCTACGGCAGCAACCTCGGCTGCGGCAACGTCTACGTCAGCGGCTACTACAACATGTCGATCACGATCGCCAGCGACAACGACATCATCATCGCCGGCAACCTCTGGCCGGGGAGCTCGGCGAGCAACTACGCGACCTCGACCGGAGCGCTCGGCGGCACCCCGACCGGGAACGCGCTGCTCGGTCTGGTCGCGAACAACTTCGTGCGCGTCGAACACCCCGTGAGCAGCAACCGCGGGACGACCTCAGGCTCCTGTGGCAGCGACGCCAACGTCACCAGCGGCACCTACCAGACGCTCAACAACCCCTACGTCTACGCAGCGATCCTCGCCGTTCAGCACTCGTTCATCGTCGACAACTACGACTGCGGCTCCTCGCCGGGAACGCTCACCGTCGTCGGCGCGATCGCTCAGCTCTACCGCGGCCCGGTCGGCACGGGATCCTCGTCGGTGTCCACGGGCTACGCCAAGAACTACACCTACGACGACCGCCTCGCCTACGCCGAGCCGCCGTACTTCCTCAACCCCGTGTCCGTCGCCTGGTCGGTGCAGCACCAGACCGAGTGCTCCGCCGCGGTCAGCGCCTGCGCGGTTCCTTAGGGCCTATCCCGGTAGGGCGTCGCACGCCCGGATGCGGCCGTGGCCACGTCGCGGATCCGGCGTCCTCGCGCTCGCCTCATGACCTGGCGCGCGCCGATGCGGCGCTCGCACCGATCGCTCAGCCCTCGGCGGCGACCTGCGCGTCGAGTTCCTCGACCAGGGCCTCGAATGCTTCCCGCGCGAGGGGCACGGCGGTGGCGAAGCGCTCGCCGAGCCGCAGGCAGGTGGCGGTCTCGCCCGCGACGGCGGCCGCCTCGAGCTGGGCGAGCAGCTCGGCAAGCTCGACCGCCCCGAGCGTGGCGGCGCTCGACTTCATCCGGTGCGCGTTGCGTCCGAGCGTCTCGAGCTCACCGCTGCGCGCCTCGTGCTCGATCTGGTCGGCCTGCGGGGCGAGCTGTTCGAGGAACAGCCGCACGATTCGCAGGAGCGCCGCCGCGCCGCCGAGATCCTCGCTCAGCGAGTCAAGCGCCGCCCGGTCGATCGCGGCGGCCCCGACCGCGGCCGGATCGCCCGCCGGCGCCAGGGGAGCATCCGGAGCGCTCGTCACGCCCTCCCCGGCGCCGCCGGCGCCGGCGCCCTCCGGCGGCGAAGACGCGTCCTCGGCGCCCTCCTCGGCCCCGGACTGCACGGCACGATCGATTGCCCCGGCCAGCGCCGAGAGCGTCACCGGCTTGGCGACGAAGTCGTCCATACCCGATTGCACACACCGATCGTAGTCGTCGCGCATCGCGTTCGCCGTCACCGCGACGATCGGCAGGTGCCGCGTGCCCCCCTGCTCCAGCGAGCGGATCGCCCGCGTGGCCGTGTAGCCGTCCATGATCGGCATCTGGCAGTCCATCAGGACGGCGTCGTAGCTGCGCTCGGCGAGTGCGTCGAGCACCTCCTGGCCGTTGGTCACAGCGTCGGCGACCAGTCCGAGTCGCTGGACCTGGCGCATCAGGACCTCCTGGTTGACCGGGTTGTCCTCGGCAATCAGGACCCGCAGCCCGCGCAGCGCGGTCGAAGCCTCCGCAACCTCGTTGTGGCCGACGCTCCCCTGCTGCGGCCCGACCGCGGCCAGCGCCGCGTAGAGCCGCGCCTGTTTGAGCGGCTTGCTGACGGCGGCGTCATAGCCCGCGGTCGCGTCAGCGTCGCCCTCGGTCCGCTGCTCGCCGATCTCGAGCAGCTCGATCAGCGACACGCCCTCCTCGCCGGCGAGCTCTCGCAGCGCCCGCGCGAGCTCGTGGCGGTCGCCGCCCAGCGGGCCGCTAGCCACGAGCACGACGTCGAAGCGTTCGCCCACCGGCGCTGCGGCGAAGCGCTCGGTGCCGGCGGCCGCATCCGACACGCTGGTCGCGACCATTCCCCAGGTGCGCAGGTAGCGCGCCACGGCGTCGGCCGAGGTGGGCGAGCCGTCGATCACCAGGACGCGCAGCGGACGCCCAGCGGGAGGAGCAGGCGCCGGCGTCGCCGGCACCTCGTCGGTCAGCTCGAACGGCAGCTCGAAGGAGAAGACGGAGCCGCGCCCCAGCTCGCTGTCGACCGCGAGCCGCCCCCCCATCAGCCGTACAAGGCGCGAGGAGATCGCAAGCCCGAGCCCGCTGCCGCCACGCTCCGGGCGCGAGCTCGGATCAAACTGCGTAAAGGGCTCAAACAGCGTTTCGACCGCGTCTGCCGGGATGCCGACTCCCGTGTCGCTGACGGTGAAGCGCACAAGCGCCTGCGACGAGGGCGCGGCCTGGCGCTCGGCGCGGATCACGACCTCGCCGGCATCAGTGAACTTGACGGCGTTGCCGGCGAGGTTGACCAGGATCTGGCGCAGCAGCCGCGCGTCGCCGAGCACGCCCTGGGGGATCTCGGGGTCGACGTAGGCGACGAGTCCAACCCCCTTTCGCCGCGCGGTGACCGCAACGATGTCGGCGACGCCCTCGACGATCGCCACGAGATCGAGGCTCTCGCGCCGGCTCTCCAACTTGTCGGCCTCGATCCTGGACAGATCGAGGATGTCGTCGATGATCGCGAGCAGGTCATTTGCGGCGGTTCGGGCGATCTGCGCCAGCTCCGCCAGCTCGGGGGCCAGTTCGGAGTCAAGCATCAGGTCCAGACTGCCGATGACTCCGTTCATAGGAGTACGTATCTCGTGGCTCATCGTCGCAAGGAACTCGGATTTGACAGCCGAAGCTCTCAGGGCTGCATCGCGGGCGTCCGCGAGGCGGCGCTCGGCGGCCTTACGGTCGCTGATGTCGTGAACAAAGGTGACAAAGACTTGACGTCGATCAACCTCCATCGCCAGGACCTCGGCCTCGAACGGGAATTCGCTCCCGTCGCCGCGCCGTCCATTTCCCTCGATCAGCCCGCGTTCGGGCCCGTTCAGGGCTCCTGGCAGGCGCCCGAGCAGCTGCTCCCAGACAGCGGGCTCAGCCGCCGTCTCCAGGGCGCCTGCCTGCGCCTCGAACGTGACGCCGGTGATCTCGATCGCGGCGGCGTTGGCCATGATCGGAGTGCCGTCCTGATCGAACACGAGCACACCCTCATCCATCGCGCCCAGGAGGCGCCGTGCGAGCTCGCCGGAGCGCGCTGGATCCTCGGTGGAGTGCAGTCCCGGGACGAACTCGTCGGGAACGCTCATGCGCCGCAGGATAGCCACGGCGTCGGCGACCTCCGCGCGCCCTGGCCACACACCCTGGCCACGGAGCCGAGGCGATGAGCACCCCCCAACGCCGCCTGCGAATCCTGCTGGTCGAGGACGACGCGATCTTCGCCGCCGTGACGGCCGAGGTCATGCGCGAGCGTGCACTCGTGCGCTGGACACCGACCGCCGAGTCCGCGCTGGCTGCCGCCGGCGAGAAGGACTGGGATCTGATCATCACCGACATCGAGCTGCCCGGCATGAGCGGACTCGAGCTGGTGATGAAGCTCAAGTCCGCCCAGCCGCATGTCGCGACCCTGATCCTCACCGGGCACCGCAGCTTCGACAACGCCGTCGAGGCGATTCGCGTCGGCGCCGACGACTTCCTGACCAAGCCGGTCGACCGCCGCACGCTGATCGAGAAGATCGACGAGCTGGTCGCGCTCAGCGCGCGGCGCAAGGCCGCGTCGAGCTCCGCCGTGCTGGCGATCGGCGCCCACCCCGACGACATCGAGGTCGGCGCCGGCGGCACGCTGCTGAGCCACGTCGCGCAGGACCATGCGGTCTCGGTCCTGGTGCTGACCGGCGGCGAGACGGTGCCCGCCGATCGCGCGCGCGAGGCCTCCCGCGCCGCCGAGCTGATGGGCGTGCGTCTGTTCCACGTCAACCTGGCCGACTCGAGCGTCAGCGAGGGCGGCGCAACGATCGCCGAGATCACGCGCGTGATCGAGGAGCTCTCGCCGGACACGATCTACACCCCCAGCGCCCACGACCTCAACCCCGACCACCGCAACGTGCATCATGCAACGACCGTCGCGGCGCGCCGGGTGCCGCGGATCTTCTGCTACCAGACGCCCTCGTCGACGGTCGAGTTCCGCCCAAGCCGCTTCGTCCCGGTGGATGAGTTCATGGACCGCAAGCTGGCCGTGATCCGCTCCTACACCTCACAGGTCAAGCAGCGGCGCTACCTCGACGCCGAGATGCTGCGCGCGACGAGCCGCTACTGGAGCCGCTTCGGCCATTCGCGCTTCGTCGAGCCCTTCGAGGTCGCCCGCGACACCGAAACCGACGGCGGGCTCGAGGTCGAGCAGGACAGCAGCGTCCCGGCGCTGATGCAGGCCTCGGATCAGCTGAGCAGCTGACGCAGCACGTACTGCAGGATCCCGCCGTGGCGGTAGTACTCGACCTCCATCGGGGTGTCGATCCGCACACGGACCTGGAAGCTGCGCTGATCGGCGGTGACGGTCGCGACGCGCGGGCGCTCGCCTGAGCCGAGCAGTCCGCCGACACCCTCGATCCCGATCAGCTCCTCGCCGCTGAGTCCCAGCGAGGCAGCGCTCTCGCCCGGCGAGAACTGCAGCGGCAGGATGCCCATGCCGACCAGGTTGGTGCGGTGGATGCGCTCGAAGCTCTCGGCGATGACGGCGCGAACGCCGAGCAGCAGCGGCCCCTTGGCGGCCCAGTCGCGGGAGGAGCCGGCGCCGTAGTCCTTGCCGCCGAGCACGACCAGCGGTACGCCCTCCTGCGCATAGCGCATCGCCGCGTCGTAGATCGCGAGCACCTCGCCGTCGGGAAGGTGGCGGGTGAAGCCGCCCTCCGGCAGCGCCTCCCCGCCGCCCGCACCGAGCAGGTTGCGCAGGCGGATGTTGGCGAAGGTGCCGCGAACCATCACCTCGTGGTTGCCCCGCCGCGCGCCGTAGGAGTTGAACTCCGCCACCGAGACGCCGGCCTCCTGCAGATAGCGCCCGGCCGGGCTGTCGCGCTTGATCGCCCCGGCGGGTGAGATGTGGTCGGTGGTGACCGAGTCGCCGAGGACTGCGAGCACGCGGGCGCCGACGATGTCGCTGGGGGCGCCGGGCGTCGCCGCGAGGCCGTCGAAGAAGGGCGGCCGGCGCACGTAGGTCGACTCGCGCCAGTCGTAGTGCTCGCCGGCCGGCACCGCCAGCGAGTGCCAGTTCTCGTCGCCGTCGTAGACCTCCGCGTAGCTGCGGCGGAACATGTCCGAGCGCACCGCCGCCTCGACGGTCTCGGCGATCTCAGCGCTCGCCGGCCAGATGTCGCGCAGGTACACCGGCTCGCCGTCGCCGTCGCTGCCGAGCGGATCGGCGTGGAGGTCGATGTCCATCGTGCCGGCCAGCGCGTAGGCGACGACCAGCGGCGGCGACGCCAGGTAGTTCATCTTCACCTCGCTCTGGATCCGCCCCTCGAAGTTCCGGTTGCCCGACAGCACCGCCACCACCGCGAGGTCGCGCGCGGCGACCTCGGCTGAGACCTCCGGCGGCAGCGGCCCGGAGTTGCCGATGCAGGTCGTGCAGCCGTAGCCGACGAGATTGAAGCCGAGCGCCTCGAGCGGCTCGGTCAGGCCGGCCCGGTCGAGGTATTCGGTGACGACGCGCGACCC
>JBEKNK010000107.1:0-8368 GCA_049522915.1 Solirubrobacteraceae bacterium
GAGCCCCCACGAGGCCAACCTGATCGAGTCGGCGAACTTCGCAGCGCTCGAGGTGGGCGCGCTGCGCGCCGGCGCCGCGCCGTGCGGGGCGCTCGGCATGATCGGCGACGTCTGGGAGTGGACGTCGAGCGAGTTCGGCGGCTATCCGGGCTTTCGCGCGCACCCCTACCGCGAGTACTCCGAGGTCTTCTTCGGGGGCGGCTTCCCCGTGCTGCGTGGCGGCTCCTTCGCAACCTCCGCGCTGGTCGCAACGCCCACCTTCCGCAACTGGGACCTGCCGAGCCGCCGTCAGATCTTCGCCGGACTGCGCGTGGCGGCGGACGCATGAGCACCCGCGTAATCCCCCGCGCCGCCGGGCAGGTGACGCTCGAGGACGCGCTTGCGACCGAGGGCGGAAGCACGTTGGCGGACGACGCCCGTCACGGCCTGACCCGCACGCGCAAGGAGCTGCCGCCGAAGCACTTCTACGACTCGCGCGGCGCTGCGCTTTTTGACCGAATCTGCGAGCTGCCGGAGTACTACCCGACGCGCACCGAGCGGTCGATCCTCGAACGGGTCGCGCACGAGCTGATCGCGACGACCGGAGCCAGCGAACTGGTGGAGCTGGGCTCGGGCAGCGCGGCCAAGACGCGCCTGCTGCTGGACGCGATGGCCGCCGCCGGCACGCTGCAGCGCTTCGTCGCCGTCGACGTCACCGAGCAGGTCGTGCGCGACGGCGCCGCCGAGCTGGTCCGCGAATACCCGGGGATGCACGTCCACGGGCTGATCGGCGACTTCGAGCGCCACCTCGACAGGCTCCCCCCGGCGCGCGGCCCGCGGCTTGTCGCGTTCCTCGGCGGAACGATCGGCAATCTCGACCCGGCCGGCCGCCGGAGCTTCCTGCGCGCTGTCGCCGGCCTGCTGGGAGACGACGACCACCTGCTGCTCGGCACGGACCTGGTCAAGGATCGCGCGACACTCGAGGCCGCCTACGACGACGCGGAGGGCGTCACGGCCGAGTTCAACCGCAACGTCCTGCACGTGCTCAACCGTGAGCTGGGCGCAAACTTCGACCCTGCCTGCTTCCACCACGTTGCGGTGTTCGACACCGACCACGAGTGGATCGAGATGCGCCTGCGTGCGATCGAGGCCCAGGAGGTGGCGCTCCCCGCGATCGGGCTGACCGTCAGCTTCGCCGCGGGCGAGGAGATGCGCACCGAGATCAGCGCCAAGTTCACGCGCGAGCGCGTCGCCGCTGAGCTGGCCGCAGCCGGGCTTTCGCTGGCGGCGTGGCACACCGACCCCAACGAGTGGTTCGCGCTCTCGCTGTCCTCACCGTCCCGGCGCCTGGCCGCCTGAGCGCGATGGGCGCCTGGCCGCCTGAGCGCGATGGGCGCCTGGCCGCCTGAGCGCGATGGGCGCCTGGCCGCCCGAGCGCGACCGGCGCCCGAGGCGCCGTCGAGCCTAGAGCCGCTCGACCAGCATCGCCTGTCCCATCCCGCCCGCCGCGCACATCGCCTCGATGCCGAGCCGACCGCCGGTGCGCTCGAGGCCGTTCAGCAGCGTCGCCATGATCCGCGCGCCGGTCATGCCGAACGGGTGTCCGAGCGCGATCGCGCCACCGAACGGGTTGAGCTGCTCCGCCGCGATGCCAAGCTCACGCATGCAGGGCACGACCTGCGCCGCGAACGCCTCGTTGATCTCGACGATGTCGATCTCCTCGATCGTGCGCCCGGCGCGCTCCAGCAGCGCGTTGATCGCCGGGATCGGGCCGACCCCCATGTACTCGGGCTCGAGTCCCGCGACGCTCGAGGCGAGGATGCGCGCGCGCGGCGAAAGTCCCAGCCGTTCGGCGCGCGCCGCGCTCATCACGAGCACAGCCGCCGCGCCGTCGTTGAGCGGACAGGAGTTCCCGGCGGTGACCGTCCCGTCCGGCTTGAACACTGGTTTCAGCGCGCCGAGCACCTCCATCGTCGTTCCACGCCGCGGGCCGTCGTCGGCTGCGACGACGGTCTCAGCCACCTCGCGGCTGCCGCCCTCGCCGTCGTCCTCGGTGTGGGCTGGAACGGTCACGCTCACGGTCTCGGCCTCGAAGTGGCCCGCGTCGACGGCGGCGACCGCGCGCTCCTGGGAGACGACCGCCCAGCGGTCCTGGTCCTCGCGCGAGACCCCGTAGCGCTCGGCGACGTTCTCGGCCGTCAGCCCCATCGGGATGTAGACGTCGCAGATCGAGCCGTCGGAGCCGTCGAGCATCGGGTTGAGGCTCGCGTAGTCTGGCGCCGCGCCGAACCCGGCGCGTGACACCGACTCGACGCCCGCGGCCACGTACTGCTCGCCCTCGCCGGCGGCGATCGCGTGGAAAGCCATCCGCAGCGTCTGCAGGGAGGAGGCGCAGAAGCGGTTGACGGTGCAGCCCGGAACGCGTTCGTCGATGCCCGCGAGCAGGAGCGCGTTGCGCCCGACGTTGTAGGCCTGCTCACCGGTCCCCGACGCAGCCCCCATCATCACGTCGTCGGTCGCGTCGAAGTCGACGCCGCCGTTGCGCTCGACCAGTGCCCGCAGCGCGGCGGCGGCGAGATCGTCCGCGCGCATCGCGCGCAGCGAGCCCCTCAGTGCCCGCCCGATCGGCGTGCGAACCGCATCGACGATCACCACCTCGACCATCGGCCGCCTCCCCTGGTGTTTGCGCTGGTCACAGTCCCAGCTCCCCGACGCCCATCTCGTCAAAGCCGACGTGGTGGGCGAGCTCGTGACGAACGACGCGCACGACGTGGGCGTACAGGAGGTCCGGGTCCGAGCCGAAGTCGCGCCGCAACGTGTCGCGGAAGATGACGATGCGGTCGCCGTGGTTGTTGCGGTGGGCGCCGCCGCCCTGGTAGAGCCCGTAGGCGTGTGCGCGCCGGCCGCCGTCGGAGATCACGACGGCGACGTGCGCAAGCGCGTTCTGGAGCAGGTCGGGCAGCTCGTCGAGCGCGTCGCGCACGAGCTCCTCGAAATCCTCGTCGCGCAGCGGGTCCAGCTGCAGGAACTCGCCCTCATCGGGCTCCGCCGCGAGGTTCTCACGCCCGAGCCACTCGGCGCGGCGGACGACCAGCTCGAACTCCGCCTCGTCCTGCTGCCAACCGGCCAGCCAGCCGGTCACCAGTGCGACCACGGCCGCGAGGGCGAGCACGCCGACGACGATGACCGCGAGCAGCTCGAGCGCGCGCACGACCGGCGAGGAACTGGCTCCCGCCAGCAGGAGGACGACGCTGAGGCCGATCGCGAGCGCCACGCCGGCGGCTCGCAGGATCGCGCTGAGTGGCGGTTCGGACATGCGGGCGTTCCTCACAGCAGCGATCGCGCGATCACGAGCCGCTGGATCTCGTTCGTGCCCTCGTAGATCTGGGTGATCTTGGCGTCGCGCATCATCCGCTCGACCGGATAATCGCGCACGTACCCGTAACCGCCGAGGACCTGGACCGCCTCGACCGTGACGGCCATGGCGGTATCGGACGCGAAGACCTTCGCCATCGATGCGTACTTGCCGGCGCCGGCCTCGCGGCGGTCGGTCATCGCGCAGGCGCGGTAGAGCAGTTCGCGCGCGGCCGCCGTGCGCAGCTCCATGTCGGCGAGCTTGAACGCGATCCCCTGAAACTCGCCGATCGGCCGCCCGAACTGGTGGCGCTCGCGCGCGTAGCCGACGGCGAAGTCGGTGGCCCCCTGGGCGATCCCGACCGCCTGCGCCGCCGTCCCGAGCCGTGAGCGCTCAAGCGTCCCGAGCGCGACGGCGAGTCCCCGGCCGGCCGTTCCGAGCACGTTCTCGCCAGGCACCCGCACGTCCTCGAAGCGCAGCTCGCCGGTGGGCGATCCGCGAATCCCCAGCTTGTGCTCCAGCTTGCCGGTGTGAAGGCCGGGGCGGTCGGACTCGACGATGAACGCCGTGATCCGCCGCTCGCCCGGATCGCTGAGCGCGAACACGATGTAGAAGTCGGCGATGCCGCAGTTGGAGATCCACGCCTTCGAGCCGCTGATGATCCAGTCCTCGCCGTCCTGGCGCGCCGCGGTGACCATCGCCGCAGGGTCCGAGCCGGCGCCGGGCTCCGACAGCGCGAACGCCGGCGACCACTCCCCGGTGGCGCAGCGTGGCAGGAACCGCTGCTTCTGCTCGTCGTTTCCGAACAGCCGGATCGGCAGGGTGCCGAGATCCTGGAGCATCAGGATCAGCGCGCTGGCCGCGCAGGCCTTCGCGACCTCCTCGATCGCCACGTTCATCATCAGCGTGCCGGTGCCGGTCCCGCCGTAGCGCGCCTCGAACGGCAGCGCCAGCAGGTCGTGCTCGGCGAACAGCCGGCGCAGGTCCCACGGGTAGGAGGCCTGCTCGTCGATCTCGGCGGCGCGCGGCGCCACGCGCTCCAGCACGATCGCGCGGATCGTGTCGCGGAGCTCGACCACCTCGGCAGGCAGCGCGTAGGTTTCGCCGAGCATCGCCACGCTTTCATCCTATCCCCCGCTCCGAGCGGCCCGGCCCGCTCGCGTGCCGTATGCTCAGCGGCCGCGATGAACGCCTTCGAGCGCCCCGAGATCGAGATCAGCGTGCAGCGCGCGGCCGAGCTGCTGGCCGCCGGCGCCACCGTGATCGACGTGCGCGAGACATACGAGCGCGAGGCCGGCTACATCGAGGGGACGCGCCACATCGAGCTCGAGCGCCTCGCCTCGAGCGCCGGAGAGATAGACCGCGACGGTCCGGTCGTCTTCCATTGCCGCCTCGGGGCTCGCTCGGCGATGGCCGCGAGCGCCTTTCGCGCGTCCGGCTACGACGCCTACACGATGACCGGCGGCATCCAGGCCTGGGTCGACGCGGGGCTGCCGATCGAGCCCGACGGCGGCTACGTCGCCGACCACTGATCAGCGCCCGCGCCGGCGTCCCTGGGCGGACGCCGCGGCGCCGGCGATCCGGCAGACCTCGTCGGGCTCGTCCGCAACCGCCAGCAGCGCGAGATCGCCGGCGGAAACGTTGCCGCGGGCGAGCACCGACGCGCGGATCCATTCGCGCAGGCCGTTCCAGTAATCGCTGCCGTAGAGGATCACCGGGAAGTGGCTGATCTTGCCCGTCTGGATCAGCGTGAGCGCTTCGAACAGCTCGTCCAGCGTGCCCAACCCGCCTGGCAGCACAACGAACGCGTTGGCGTAGCGGACGAACATCAGCTTGCGCACGAAGAAGTAGTGGAACTCCAGGCCGAGATCGACATAGGGGTTGGGCACCTGCTCCCGCGGCAGCTCGATGTTCAGCCCGATCGACCTTCCGCCCGCCTCCTGCGCGCCGCGGTTCGCCGCCTCCATGCTGCCGCCGCCCCCGCCGGTGATCACCGCGAGGCCCTCGGCGGCGAGGCCGCGGCCCAGTTCGCGCGCCCGCTCGTAGGCCGGGTCCTCGACCGCGGTCCTGGCCGAGCCGAACACGGACACCGCCGGACCGATGTCGCCGAGGGACTCGAAGCCGTAGGCCAGCTCCGCCGCGATCAGCTCGATGCGCTCACGGTCGGAGCGCAGCGCGACGACGCTGTCCAGTTCGGCGGCGAACAGCTCCTCGTCGGTGGTGCTCGGCTGGCGCGGCTCGGCGCTCACGGTCCCAGGGCCTTCAGAACAGCAGCGCGTTCATGAAGCTCGTCTCCTGCGCGCCGAGATTTGTCGTGACCGGGTTGATATGCAGGAAACCGAGGATCTCAGTCGAGTAGGGCATCCACGCCAGGAAGATGTAGACGCCGAAGACGGCGGCGAAGATCCGCAGGCTCCTCGAGCGCGACAGCGCCGCGAACGGCAGCAGCCAGATGATGTACCACGGCAGCGTCCAGCCGAGGGTGACCAGCAGCGCGAGGGTGACGGCGCCGCACCCCGTCAGCCAGCGGCGCGTGCGCCACACCCAGATCACCGCGCCGACGATCACGGCGACCAGCGCCAGCGTCAGCACGTTGCGCATCTCCGAGGTGTACCCGCCGAAGCCGAGCGCCAGGCCGAGCAGGTTGGGAATCCCGTCGGGGATCACGAGGCGGTCCTGCTGGCCGACGTTCGGTAGGTTCACGCCGAACGCGACGATCGTCATCGCGGCCGCCGCCGCCAGGCCCAGCAGCACCCCGGCGGCCACGCGCATGCGCCGCGCCGCACCGGCCACGATGACCGGGACCAGCACCGCGGCGGAGGCCTTGATTGAGACCGCCGCGACCAGCGCGACGCCGGCGCCGATCTCCATCCAGGCCGCCGGCTCGCCACGGACCAGCGGCCTGGGCATCCCGTCGAGCCAAGCCCAGGCGCGGCGCAGCCCGGCGCCGGCGCCGCTCACTCCGTCGGGCGCCGGGCGGGCGCGTTTGCCCACGCGCAGCGCGTTGGCCCGAAGCAGCAGCCAGAAGCCGAGGACCAGGAAGAAGATCATCAGGAAGTCGTTGTGGTCGCCGCCGAGTCCCCAGACGAGCACGATCGGGTTGATGCCGACGATCACCGCGGCCGCCAGCGGATTGCGCCCCAGCAGTTCGGCGCAGCGGTAGACCAGCAGGATGGTCGCGAGGCTCGCGACCATCAGCGTCAGCTTCATCGCCCAGAACGCGCCGGCGACGCCGAGCGGCACCAGCGCCATCGTGAAGAGCGTGAACAGCGGGCCGTAGGGGCTCAGCAGCCCGTGCCAGTTGCTGAGCACGAAGGTTGGGTCGGTATGCGGCTCGAGCGCCGGGATCGTGACGTAGGGGTTGAGGTGGTAGACCGCCTCCATGCGGCCGTAGTTGAGGTAGTTGAAGACGTCGCTGAGCGTCAGCGGAGGCGAGAGGAAGAAGATCACGTGCAGCACGACGATCGCGGCGATCACCCACCGCGCGCGCAGCCGCGGCGCCGTGTAGGCGACGACCACGTAGGCGACCAGCATCGTCGCGATCAGCGCCGTGAAGAGCACACGCTCGGCGTGGGAGCCGGCCGCGAACCAATCGGTCAGGACGCCGGTCGGACCGGCGATCCACCGCGGGTAGAAGCCGGTCTTGGAGACCGGCACGAGGATCCCCGAGTGCGAGGCGGCGAGCGAGACCAGCAGCAGGCTGCCGAGGATCATCAACGTCAGCGCGACGGCGGCCGCGATCGCCTGAAACGGCGTGTGCAGCGCACCTGGCGGCCGCGGCTCGCGCCAGCCCCCCGCGCGCCCGTTGCGATTTCCGGGCGCCGCCGGCGCAGGGGGGAAGCGCTCGGTCGCCGGCGCCGGCGAGGCGACGGCGAAGCGTCCGCTGCGTTGAGTCGCGTCGATCGACATCTCTATGGGAGCACGATCCGCCGCGGCGCGCCGGACGCTCGGAGGATATCGAGCGCCGGCGGCCGGCCCGCCGGACCGTCCGACGGCGCACACTCACCCCGCTCCACAAACACCGAAGCCCGCCTGGCCGGCGGGCTTCGGGAAATTCAGGAGCCAGCGAGCGAGTCGCTGCGCTGTCTCGCTAGAGCGGGACGACGTTGACGGCCTTCGGCCCCTTGTCGCCGGCCTCTGCGTCGAAGGAGACCTTCGCCCCCTCCTGCAGCGAGCGGTATCCCTCGCCGACGATCCCGGTGTGATGGACGAAGAGATCCTTGTCGCCGTCATCGGGTGTGATGAAGCCGAACCCCTTGTCGTCGCTGAACCACTTGACGGTGCCCGTAGGCATTGCGTTCCTCCACTGTCGGTGTCTGTGCTTGCTGCGACGCGGAGGACGCTTGAAAAGCTTCGACCTGCGAGCGCTCGCACTGCCTTTCGCCGGCACTCACCGGCGTCTTTCCCGCGTGACGGTAGCACGTAACGGCGCTCGCGCAAGGAATTTCACGATCACATTGGCACGACGCGCTAGGCTTTGGCCATGGCCGAGAAGGTGCACAAGACCGACGAGGAGTGGCGCGCCGAGCTTGGACCGGAGCGCTACGAGGTGCTGCGACGCAAGGGCACCGAGCGCCCGTTCACCGGCGAACTCAACGCCAACAAGGATTCCGGCTCCTACCGTTGCGCCGGGTGCGGCACGGAGCTGTTCAGCTCGGACGCAAAGTTCGACTCTGGCACCGGCTGGCCGAGCTTCTGGCAGCCGAGCGCGCCGGATGCCGTCAGCACCGAGGAGGACCGCGGCCTTTTCATGCGCCGGACCGAGGTTCTCTGCTCGACCTGCGAGGGGCACCTCGGCCACGTGTTCGACGACGGTCCCAACCCGACGGGTCTGCGCTACTGCATCAACTCGGCCGCGCTGAAGTTCGAACCCGAAGGCTAGAGTTCATCCGAGAACTCCGCGTGTGGGGCTGGCGAGCGCCGGGTCGAGCGGGGCAAGGACGCAGTGAGCGTGGCGGGGCCATTGCCGCGAGGGCCTGTGCCCCGAACGCGGTGAGGACGAAGCATCCGCGATGATCCGCCGCCGCCGGACGT
>JBEKNK010000108.1:0-7862 GCA_049522915.1 Solirubrobacteraceae bacterium
CGCTGCTGCCCTCGCTGCGGGAGTACACGACGCACTTTCAGGTCAACTCGCGTCGCCTTGGCCCGCGGCAGCTGCTGATGCACCCCGGGCCGGTGAACCGCGGCATCGAGCTTTCCGGCGAGGTGATCGACTCGCCGCAGTCGCTGATCACCAACCAGGTGGCCGCCGGAGTCGTCGTGCGGATGGCCGTGCTCTACGAGGTGCTGGCCGGGGCACCGCCCGAGGGCAACTCGCCCGACAGCCAGTCGCCCGCGCTGGAGCCGCAGACGGCGTGAGCACGCTCGCCGCCGTCTCCCGGCCGCCGGCCGAACTGCTGCTGCGCGGCGCCAGCGTGCTCGATCCGAACGCCCGAATCGACGGTCGCCACGACGTGCTCGTGCGCGAGGGCGAGATCGCCGAGATCGGGGCGCCAGGGAGCCTGCAGGCTCCCGCCGGCGCCCAGACCGTCGAGGCCGAGGGCAAGCACCTGTTCCCGGCGTTCGTGGACCCGCACGTCCACCTGCGATCCCCGGGCCAGGAGCACAAGGAGGATCTCGAGACCGGAACCCGGGCGGCCGCCGCGGGCGGTTACTGCGCGGTCGTGGCGATGCCCAACACGGACCCTGTGCTCGACCATCCGGCGCTGCTGCGCGGCCTGCTGATGGCGGCCGGCCGCGACGCGCGCATCCCGGTCGGCTTCATGGCCGCGATCAGCGTCGGCCTGCACGGTGAGCGGCTGACGGAGATGAGCGAGCTGCGTGAGGCCGGGGCCGTCGGCTTCACCGACGACGGCCGGCCCGTCGCCGACGCCGGCCTGCTGCGCCACGCCTGCCGCTACCAACTGCTCTGCGGCGGGGTTCTTGCGCTGCACGAGGAGGATCCGACGCTGTCGGGTGTCGGCGTGATGCACGAGGGAGCGGTCTCGGTGGCGCTCGGCCTGGCCGGGATTCCCTCGATCTCGGAGTCGACGATGATCGCCCGCGACGCACTCATCGCCGAGCACGAAAGGGCCCGTGTGCACTTCCAGCACATCTCCGCGCGGAGCTCGGTCGACGCGCTCGCCGGCGCGCGGGAGCGCGGGGTCAGGGCGAGCGGCGAGGTGACCCCGCACCATCTGCTGCTGACGGACGAGGACGTTCGCGGGCTCGACACGAGCTTCAAGATGAACCCGCCGCTTCGCAGCGAGGTTGATCGCGCTGCGCTGATCGAGGCGCTTCGCGACGGCACGATCGAGTGCATCGCAACCGACCATGCGCCGCACGCGCGCGACGAGAAGAACGTCCCGTTCGAGCAGGCGCCGATGGGGACGACGGGCCTCGAGAGCAGCTTCGCCGTGCTCTACACCGAGCTCGTGGCCCCGGGCGTGATCACGCTCGAGCTGCTGCTCGAACGGCTGACCGCCGGCGCACGGCTGCTCGAGCTCGAGGTGCCGCTGATCGAGGTCGGACGCAGCGCGAACCTCTGTCTGTTCGACCTCGACGCGAGCTGGCGGATCGGCGAGGCCGGCTACGAGAGCCGCTCGTCGAACTGCTGTTTCGCCGGTCGCGAGGTGCGCGGGCGCAACCTCCTGACGCTCGCCGACGGCGCCGTCGCCTACCGCGAACGCGCGTTTGCCCTGAGCGCCGCATGAGCTACGTACTGCTCGAGGACGGCGCCCGCTTCGACGGGGAGGCCGTTGGCGCGCCCGGCCCGGTGACGGGGGAGGTCGTCTTCAACACCGCGATGTCGGGCTATCAGGAGTCGATGACCGACCCCTCCTACGCGCGCCAGCTGATCACCTTCACCTACCCCCACATCGGCAACTACGGCATCAGCCCGGCGGCGATGGAGTCCGACCGCATCCACGCTCGCGGCGCGATCATGCGCGACGCTCGCAACCACGCGGACCACGCGGGCGCGCAGCAGGGCTGGCTGGACTGGCTGCGCGACGCCGGCGTCCCGGCGATCACCGGCGTGGACACCCGTGCGCTGGTTCGTCACATCCGCGAGGGGGGGTCGATGCGCGGCGGGATCTTCCCCGCCGACTGCGGCCCGCGCGAGGCCGCTGCGCTGATCGACGCCGAGCCACCGATGGCCGGGCTCGATCTGGCCCGCGAGGTGACGGTGCCAGAGGCGTTCGAGCTGGCGGCCGCCGGCGGAGCGGCGGGCGGGCCGACGATCGCACTGATCGACACCGGCGCGAAGGCCTCGATCCTCAAACACCTGCGCGCTCGGGGGGCCAGCCTGCGGATCCACCCCTGCGACGTCGGCGCCGAGGCGGTGCTCGAGCGCTCGCCGGACGCCGTGATGCTCGTCAACGGCCCCGGCGACCCGGCGGCGCTCGACTACGTCGTCGCGACGGTGCGCGAGCTGCTCGGGAAGCTGCCGATCTTCGGCATCTGCCTCGGACACCAGATGCTCTGCCGCGCGGTCGGGCTGGACACCTACAAGCTGCGCTTCGGCCACCGCGGCGCCAACCACCCGGTCAAGGACCTCGAGACCGGGCGGATCGAGATCACGAGCCAGAACCACGGCTTCGCCGTGATCGGCCCGGGCGGCGAGCGCACGATCCTCGGCGACCGGCCGGTGCGCTGGGAGACGGACTTCGGCCCCGCCGAGCTGACCCATCTGAACCTCTACGACCGCACCGTCGAGGGCCTGCGCCTGCCGCATGCTCGCGCGAGCACGGTGCAGTACCACCCCGAGGCGGGGCCGGGTCCCCACGACGCGCTGCACCTGTTCGACCGCTTCCTGGCCGAGATTCGCGCCTGATGCCCCGGCGGGAGGACATCCGGCGGATCATGATCCTCGGCTCCGGGCCGATCGTGATCGGGCAGGCCGCGGAGTTCGACTACTCGGGGGCGCAGGCCTGCAAGGTGCTCGCGCAGGAGGGCTACGAGGTGATTCTCGTCAACTCCAACCCGGCGACGATCATGACCGACCCGGAGTTCGCCGCCGTGACCTACGTCGAGCCGCTGCTGCCCGGGCCGGTCGCCCAGATCATCGCTCGCGAAGCGCCCGACGCGCTGCTGCCGACGCTCGGCGGTCAGACCGCGCTGAACCTCGCCAAGGCGCTGCACGAGGACGGCACGCTGCAACGCCACGGGGTGGAGTTGATCGGCGCCGACTACGAGGCGATCCGCCGCGCCGAGGACCGCGACCTGTTCCGCGACACGATGATCGCCGCCGGGCTTCGCGTACCCCGCAGCGCGATCGCCACGAGCGTCGGCGAGGCGCTCGCGGCGCTGCGAGACCTCGGCCTGCCCGCGATCGTGCGCCCGGCCTTCACGCTGGGCGGATACGGCGGCGGCATCGCCCGCACGCGCGAGGAGTACGAGCCGCTCGTCGCGGGCGGGATCGCCGCCTCGCCGATCGGGCAGGTGCTGGTGGAGGAGTCGGTGCTCGGCTGGGGCGAGTTCGAGCTCGAGGTGATGCGCGACCGCAACGACAACGTCGTGATCGTCTGCTCGATCGAGAACGTCGATCCGATGGGGGTCCACACCGGCGACTCGGTCACGGTCGCGCCGCAACAGAGCCTCAGCGACGACACCTACCAGCGGCTGCGTGACCAGGCGATCACGGTGATCCGCGCGGTTGGCGTGGAGACCGGCGGGGCCAACGTGCAGTTCGCGGTCGAGCCCCACAGCGGCGAGATCGTCGTGATCGAGATGAATCCCCGGGTTTCGCGCTCATCCGCGCTGGCGTCCAAGGCGACCGGCTTCCCGATCGCCAAGATCGCCGCACGACTCGCCGTCGGCTACGCGCTGGAGGAGATCGCCAACGACATCACCCGCGCCACCCCCGCGAGCTTCGAGCCGACGATCGATTACGTGGTCGTCAAGTGGCCGCGCTTCGCGTTCGAGAAGTTCCACGGCGTCGACGCCGGCCTGACGACGCACATGAAGTCGGTCGGCGAGGCGATGGCGATCGGCCGAAGCTTCGGTCAGGCGTTCATGAAGGCGATGCGCTCGCGCGAGCTGGACGTCGAGCCGAACGTCGACGCCCCGCTCGAGGAGCTGCTGGAGCGCGTCGCGCAGCCCGGCGCGAGCCGCTACGACGAGCTGCTCGAGGCGTTTCGCCGGGGCGCGACGATCGAGCAGTGCAATGAGCGCACGTCGATCGACCCGTGGTTCCTGCACGAGCTCGCAGCGCTCGCGGACGATCCAGCGGCGGCGTTCGCGGGTGTCCGCAGCTTCAAGTCGGTGGACACCTGCGCGGCCGAGTTCGCCGCGAGCACTCCCTACTACTACTCGGCCTGGGAGCGCCCGGACGCCGACGGAAATCCTCGCCACGAGGTGGACCGCGGCAGTCGACCCAGTGTCGTGATCCTCGGCTCCGGCCCCAACCGTATCGGCCAGGGCATCGAGTTCGACTACTGCTGCGTGCACGCCGCGATGACGGTTCGCGAGTTGGGCCGCGACGCCGTGATGATCAACTGCAACCCTGAGACCGTCTCGACCGATTACGACACCTCCGATCGGCTGTACTTCGAGCCGCTGACACTGGAGGACGTCCTCGCGGTGATCGAGCTCGAGCAGCCCGAGGGCGTGATCGTGCAGTTCGGCGGCCAGACCCCGCTGCGCCTCGCGGCAGGTCTCGAGCGCGCCGGCGTCCGCCTGCTTGGGACGAGCGTCGATGCGATCGACACCGCGGAGGACCGCGGGCGCTTCGGCGAGCTGCTCGCCCGGCTTGGCTACCAGGCGCCGCCCTACGCGACGGCCAACACGATCGAGCAGGCGCTCGCCGCCGGCGCGCAGGTCGGCTTCCCGCTGCTCGTGCGCCCGAGCTACGTGCTGGGCGGCCGCGCGATGGAGATCGTCTACTCGCTCGAGGACCTCGCGGGCTACCTGCAGCGGTCGCAGGCCCGCGCGGACGGCCGCGCGATCTTCCTGGACCACTTCCTGGAGAACGCGATCGAGGTCGATGTGGACGCGCTCTGCGACGGCACCGAGGTCGCGATCGGGGGGATCATGCAGCACGTCGAGGAGGCCGGCATCCACTCCGGGGACTCCGCCTGCGTGCTGCCGCCGCACTCGCTGGGGCAGGACATGCTCGAGCGGATCCGCGAGCAGACGCGCGGCATCGCACTCGAGCTGGGCGTCGTCGGGCTGCTCAACGTGCAGTTCGCGGTCGTCGCCTCGCCCTCGGAGCCCGGCGCCGGGCTCTACGTGATCGAGGCCAACCCACGCGCCTCGCGCACCGTCCCCTTCGTCTCCAAGGCGGTCGGCGTGCCGCTCGCCAAGCTCGCCTGCCGGCTGATGCTCGGACAGTCGCTCGCGTCGCTCGGGCTCCCTGACGATCTGATGCCGAGCGGCTACGTCGCCGTCAAGGAGGCGGTGCTGCCCTTCAACCGTTTCTTCGGAGCCGACTCCCTGCTCGGGCCGGAGATGCGCTCCACCGGCGAGGTGATGGGCATCGCGACCGACTTCCCGACCGCCTTTGCGAAGGCCGAGGCCGCCGCCGGCTCGGCGTTGCCCGACGGCGGCACGGTGTTCATCACGGTCACCGACAGCGACAAGCCGGCCGGTGCGGGCATCGCCGCGCAGCTGCACGACCTCGGCTTTCGGATCGTCGCGACCGGCGGCACCGCGCAGGCGATCGAGCGGATGGGCATCCCGGTGACGACGCTGCGCAAGGTCGCCGAGGGTTCGCCGCACGTGGTCGACGCGATCTCCGGCGGCGAGGTTGACCTCGTGATCAACACCCCGACCGGCTCCGGCGCGCGCTCGGACGGCTGGGAGATCCGTCGCGCGGCGGTCGCGCGCGGGATCCCGTGCATCACCACCCTCTCCGGCGGCCAGGCCGCCGCGCGGGCGATCCGCGCGGCGCGAGACGGCGAGCCGGCGGTCCGGTCACTGCAGGAGTGGCACGCCCGATGACGGCTCCGTTCGGCGTTCGCCGGGTCGAGCTGCGTAGCCGCCGCGTGATCGGGCCCTACGTGGTGCTCGGTGCCGTCGATGAGCGCAGCCGCGCGCAGCCGGGCCAGTTCTACATGCTCGCGAGCGCCGAGCGCTGGGGCGGGGGGGACCACGAACGCCCATACCTGGGCCGCGCGGTGTCGGTGATGGCGGTCGCCGACGACGCCTCGATCGAGTTCCTGCTCGAGGACGTCGGTCCCGGCACCAAGCGCCTGTGCGAGCTCGCGCCCGGCGAGGGCCTGCTGATCGTCGGGCCCCTCGGCAACGGCTTCACCGCGCCCTCGGTGGGGACGGACCTGCTGCTCGTCGGCGGGGGGATCGGCATCGCGCCCCTGGTCGGCCTCCAGCAGACGTGGGGCGGTCGCGCGCTGCTCGGCTTCCGCGACGCCCACCACGCGAAGGCAGTCGAGCTCTTCACCGACCCGATCCTCGCCACAGACGACGGCTCCACCGGACACGCGGGCCCCGTGACCGACCTGCTCGAAGCCGAACTCGAGACCCGGCCCACGACCATCTACGCCTGCGGACCCCCCGCCATGCTCGAGGCGGTCAGGGACCGAGCTGCGAGCCACGGAGTGGCCTCGCAGCTCGCCTTGGAAGCGCCCATGGCGTGCGGCTTCGGCGCCTGCTACGGCTGCGTCGTCGCGACGCTCGACGGCTACCGGCGCGTCTGTGTCGATGGCCCCGTGTTCGACGGAGCGCTGCTCGCATGATCGAGTTCTGCGGGCTGAGGCTCCGCCACCGTGTGATCAACGCCTCCGGCTGCTTCGACGTGCTGGCCGCGGCGCGCGTCTTCGGTGAGGAGCTGTACGCAGAGTTCCCCTTCGCCGCCTACGTCTCGAAGACGATCACGCTGAGTCCTCGCGAGGGCAACCCGCCGCCGCGACTGTGGGAGTCCGCTGCCGGGCTGATCAACTCGATCGGCTTGCCCAACCGCGGACTTGACGCCTACCTGGAGCACGACCTGGCGGCGCTCGCCGGGCTGCCGGTGCCGCTGATCACAAACGTCATGGGCTCGACGGCCGAGGAGGTCGGCGAGCTGATCGACGCGCTCGAGGACCGCCCGCAGGTGGCGGCGATCGAGCTGAACGTGTCGTGCCCGAACGTTGCGACCGGCCTGGACATCGGCGCCGACCCTGGCGGCCTCGAGACGCTGATGCATCACGTTCGCCCGCGCAGCTCCAAGCCGCTGATCGTGAAGCTCACGCCCAACACCGCCGACGTGGGGGCCTGCGCGGCCGCCGCGCAGGCCGGCGGCGCCGACGCCGTGTCGTTGATCAACACGCTCCGTGCCCTCGCGCTCACGCCGGAGGGCTCTGGCGCCTGGCTGGGGGGCGGCAGCGGCGGCCTGTCGGGGCCGGCGATCCGCACTGTCGCGCTCGCCCAGGTCGCGCTGGTTGCGCGCGCGGTCACGATCCCGATCGTCGGGATGGGTGGCGTCGCCAGCGGTCGCGACGCGCGCGACCTGATCGACGCGGGGGCCACGATTGTCGCCGTGGGTACCGAGAGCTTCCGCGATCCGGGCGCGGGCGCGCGAATCGCGCGGGAACTCGATCACGGTTTCACGCAAACTGCGCGTTGATTTTTGGAGCTTCGACGACTCGTGGTGTAAAAGGCCTGCAAAGCAGCCGAAATAGCTCAAGTGAGCTGAAGCCGGCTCGACCTCTACTGGAGGTTTAGGTGAATTCGGGCGCCTGCGCTTGCATGGCAGCCCGCAGGCGATAGACTCGCCGCCCATGTCGCTTGGTCAGCAGACGCTCCATAAAGGTCCCGGCACACCGGAGCGTTCGTTCAACCAGCGAATGGACGCGCTGGCACGCGCGAACGAGATCCGCTCGCAGCGCGCACAGCTCAAACGCGACCTGAAGGCCGGCCGCCACTCGATCCAGCAGCTGCTGCTGGACCCGCCCGAGTTCCTCGAGACCGCCAAAGTCTTCGACATGCTGCTCGCGGTCCCCAAGTACGGCCGCGTCAAGGTGAACAAGA
>JBEKNK010000109.1:0-7695 GCA_049522915.1 Solirubrobacteraceae bacterium
CCATCCTGGCCGGCTACAGCGCGGATTCGCTGATCCGCGCCGCAGCGTCAAAGCTGCAAACGCAATCCGCCGGCCGGAAGGCCTCCGCCGCCAGCCCGGCTGCCGCGCCGTCAAGCCCAGACGCGTCCACGCGGGCTCCCTCGGCGGGCTGAGCGAGATCCCTGGCGCCCGTCGGCGGGCTCGGGTCCGCGGCGCCAGCAGCGACGCTCCGTACCGCGCGCCGCGGCGTCAGCGAGAGCCCGCTCGGCGTCGGGTAGTTTTCCGGTGTGCTTGGAAGCCTGCCTAGGCTGGGTCATCTGCGTGTTGGGGCTGTTGGGCTCGCCGTCTGCTGCCTCGCGGGGTTGGCACTCGGTGGGCGCGCGGCCGCGAGCGAAGGCTGTGGAGCGGCGACGCACGGCGTCCTCGCGACCGCCGACGCCCAGGTGCTGAACAACATCTACGCGAACGAGAACTCCGGCCGGGAGGTGACCGACGATCTCGCCGAGATCACCGGCTCCCAGGCGTTGGTCAGCGCGGTCACCCAGGACGATGCCGCCGCGACGTTCACCGCCGTCGAGAAGCTCGTCTACCACCCCGCCTGGCACATCGTGCGCCTGCGCGTGCTAGACGCCTCCGGGCACCTGCTTGCCGATGTCGGCGGTCCCGATGTGATCGCGCCCGTCGCGGGCGTCCTGCGCTCCGCTTCCGGCGCGGTGATCGGCAGCTTCCTGATGTCGGTCCAGGACGACGTCGGCGTGACGAAGCTCGAGACCCGCTTCGTGGGCGATCCGATCGGGATCTATTACCGCGGCCACCGGGTTGCAGAGCTCGGCGCCGTCGCGTTCCCGCGCGCACGGCCCACCGCCCCGGTGCTGACGGCCGGCGGGGTGAGTTATCTGGCGATGACGGAGACCTATAACGCGTTCCCCAGCGGGACCCTGCGCGCGGTGATCCTCGTGCCACCGCCCGCGCAGGCCCTGACGAGCGAGTCCTGCGCGAGCGTCAGGGCGGGCGAGTTCGGTCGCGTCGCGTCGCTGCTCACCGGCCTGCTCGGCCCGGTCGTGCAGCACTACTACGGCTTCGCCTACTGGGTTCACATCTACACCGCCGCCGACGTCTTCGTGCTCGATCCCGACGGTTCGGTCATCGCCGCCAGCAACGGCTCGACCCCGCCGCCTCTGCCGCTCACCGGTACGGTCGCCTACCAGGGACAGAACTGGCTGGTGTTCTCCTTCGCGCCCCAACCGCCGACACGCGTATACCTGCTCGTGGCGCCCGGCTGAGACCGGGCGTCACGACGGCGGCTGGCTCACCACGACCGGCGTCGCGCTGCACGGATAGCCGTTGCAACTACGCGGCCCGCTGAGGGCGCCGTCACCGAGGTCGCCGAACCAGTTGTCGCCCCAGCAGCTGATCGCGGAGCCCGACAGCAGCGCGCACGTGTGCTCGCCGCCGGCCGCCAGCGCGGTGGCGCCGGCGATCGCGCTAACGGCGACCGGCGTCTTCGCGCACTGCACGAGCTGCCAGTAGCAGACCTGTGGACCGTTGCTGATGCCGTCGCCGAGCTGGCCGTAGGAGTTGTAGCCCCAGCATTCGACGCCCCCCGCGCTGACCAGCACGCAGGTGTGATCGCCCCCGGCAACGATCGAGGTCGCGCTCGTCATGCCATAGACGGCGACCGGCCGCGTGGCGCACCATTCGCCACCGCTGCACCACTGCACGCCGCTGCTCGTTGCGATGCCGAGCTCCGCGGCGAAGTTGTAACCCCAGCAGTCGACGCCGCCGCCGGCCAGCAGCGCGCACACATGGTCGTTGCCGGCGGCGATCGCGCTCGCGGTCGAGATCGTCGCGACGGGCACCGGAGCGAGGCTGCAGGCCTCTCCGGCGCAGCTCTGCGGACCTCGACTGGTGCCCTCGCCGAGCTGTCCATAGTTGTTCGCCCCCCAGCAGTCCACGCCGCGACTGCCGAGCAGCGCACAGCTCACCACCCCACCGACCGTGATAGCGCTCGCGCCGGTGATCGCGGGAACCGTCACCGGCGCGCTGGCGCAGGGCTCACCGTTGCAGATCTGCGGACCGTCGCTCGTTCCGTCGCCCAGCTGACCGAAGGAGTTCTCACCCCAGCACTGCACGCTCCCGCCGGCCAGCAGAGCGCACGCGTCGTCGGCACCGACGGCGATCGCGCTCGCGCCGCTGATGCCGCGCACCGCCACCGGCGCCTCGCTGCACGGATAGACGCCGCAGAGCTGTGGCCCGCGGCTCGTGCCGTCGCCGAGCTGGCCGTAGGTGTTCTCACCCCAGCACTCGACACTTCCGCCGCTGCGCAGCGCACAGCTCTCATCGCCGCCCGCGGCGATCGCGGTGGCGTCGCTGACGCCCCGCACTGCGACCGGCCGGCTGGCGCAGGGGTCTCCGTTGCAGCTCTGCGGACCACGGCTCGTGCCGTCCCCGAGCTGGCCGTACCCGTTGTCGCCCCAGCACTCGACGTTCCCACTCACGAGCAGCGCGCAGGTGTGGTCCTCGCCGGCGGCGAGCGCGCGGACATCCGCCGAGACACCCGCGGCGCGCGCCATCGCCGAGCCGGCCGACCGTTGCGGCGGCGAGGCGCTGGCGCCGTCCGAGCACGCACTCCCCACGAGCACGGCGAGCAGCGCCAGGCGCGCCATGCGGCCGCGCGGCCCCCGCCCCCGGCGCGCGCCGCCAGGCACCGCTCGCTCACCCATCCGCGCGAAGGGCGTCGGTGACCACTCCGGTCGGCAACGACAGCCGCCGCCCGGGCCCGACGCGCGCGATCCAGGCGCTGAAGACGTGATTGCCCCAGAAGTCGTGAAAGCGCACCGTGACGACCCGCAGCAGGTGTCTGCGCGCACGCATTCCGTCGGCGATGAAGACGTACCAGCTGTAGGGCTTGTCCTCGAGCTCGTAGTAGTAGCCCAGGCGCTGGTGTGCGCCCTGCGAGAGGACGCGGTCGCCGTGGCGCACGAGGCCGAAGCGCACGCCGGGCTCGAGCGGCAGGGTCGACACGTTGGTCGCGCCGAGCGAGAGGCGAACGGCGGCGCCTGACGGGAGGATCTGGTCAAGGCGTGCGACGATCGCGGCGATCGCCGGGTACTGGTTGACGTGCGAATCCGGCTTCTCCCTGGCGGCGACCGCGCCGGCGGTCGCCACCGTGCCGCCGAGCGCGCCGAGCGAGGCGATCACGCACGCCACCTTCAGCGTCCGGGCGGGCAGGCGCCCGAGCGCGTCGCCGACGGCACGACGCAGCGGCGAGAGCCCGCGCGCCAGCCGGCGAACCAAGAGCCAGATCGCCCAGGCCGCCACGAGCCACACCCAGAGGCCGAGCATCGATCCCCACCAGGCGGTGTAGCCGATCGTCGCCGCCAGCAGCGGCACGACGGGCGTCTGGGAGACGTTGGCGTCAAGCGCGGCGCACAGCACGAGCCCGATCGCCGCGGCCGCCGCGAGATCGCCCCGCCGCCGCCAGAGCCCGGCGAGCGTCACCAGGCCGAGTGCGGCGAGCAGCGCGAGAGTGGAGTCGATCGAAGCGTTCGACGGTGTGACGAGGACCTGCTTCTTGCGGTTCCACTCGGAGGCCGGGATGTACAACCACCATGGCTTCCAGCCGACCGCGTCGACCACCGCGTTCCAGCCGATCGATGCTCCGAGAGTGGCGCCCCGGTGGCTCGTGGTTTGCACGATCAGGGTCAGGTTGCCGGGATTGTTCTCGATCTCGTCCAGCGCCGGCGGGGCCCAGCAGATCGCGAGAACGAGCGCGGCCGCGGCGACCCAGCGCCAGAACGGAGCAACTGCAAGGCGACGCGCGGGGCGGGGTGGCTCGCGGCGCGTGCCCGAGCTGGGCGGGCCGGGATCGCCGCGCGTCGCCAAGCTGGCCGGGCCGGGATCGCGGCGCGTGCCCGAGCCGGGCGGGCCGGGATCGTCGCGCGTGCCCGAGCGCTGGCCGCCGCGCGCGCGGCGCGCGGCGCGCCAGGCGCCGCACCGCCGCACCACCAGGCCGCCGATCCCGATCGCCAGCAGTCCCGCCGTCGGTGCGACGTAGGTCAGGTGCGTCTGGGTGACGAAGCTCGCGTCGAGCATCGTCAGCGGCAGCAGCCGGTGATCGCCGCAGGCCAGCGACCAGCAGAGGAAGATCAGCAGCAGGAACGGGAACAGCGCGGCGGCCGGGTTCCACACGTCGTGGAAGGACTCCGCCGCGAGCGACTGGCACATCAGCGCGATGCCGATCGCGGCGGCGAACATCAGCACGAGCCCCCCGCGCCGGCGGGCAAGCGCCACGCAGGCGATGATCGCCAGCGTGTTCACCGCCCCCATCCACACCGCGATGCTCGAGACGGTGCCGAAGCGGGCCGGAATCGCGAGCAGCCAGTAGAGCAGTGGCCCCGGGCTGTGGACGACCTGGCCCGTGACGGTGCCGGCCTCCGAATACTGGCCGACGAGCGGGGAGTGCGAGGTCAGCACATCCCACGCGCGCGTGACGATGATCCCGTCATCGGCCGCCGGCTCCCATCCGGCGCTGACCGCGTGCGCGGTCGAGACGAGGACCGGGATTGCGGCCGCGAGGCCCGTCGCGATCGCCGGCAGCGCGCGTACCAGCCAGACCGCCGCCCGCCGCAGCCACGCACCGAGCAGCAGCACGGCGACGCCGACCGATGAGCGCAGCGCCGTCGCCCGCCGAGCCGGCGCCGAGCGGCGCTCGCCGGGTAGTGCGACGCTCGGTTGGCGCGCACTCGCGCTCCCATGATCGGTGCTCGTCGGTGGTCTCCCTCGCTCGGCCTGCAGTGTCCTCGATCCGGCCCGCGCGTGCGCTGGGATCGGCCCGACCGACCGCCCGACGCGCCGCGGCCGGTCCGCCGCCGGCCACGCGCCAGGATGCCGGCGCAGCGCCACTAGACTGCATCCGTGTCGAAGTTCTGCCGTCACGGCACGCCCGTCGAACGCTGTCCGATCTGCCAGGCGGACGTCGAGGCCGCGGCACGCAAGCCGGTGGCGGCCAGGCGCCCGCGCTCCGCGGGCGACACGCGCCCGCGCAGCCAGCTCAGCTCGCGTGGCGGTCTGACCGTCCGCCGTGAGGCCCGCAGCGACGACGACGGTTACCGCTCACCGCTGGCGCCGGGACTGCGTTCGACCGCCGATGCGCGGCGGCTCGCGCAGGAGATCGGCTTCGCCGCCGCACGTCTGCAGGCACTGTCTGGCGGCGAGCGACCCGGGCTCTACGCCGAGATTGCCGCGCAGGCCGACGGCGAGCAGGCCACCTGGCTCGCACTCCTCACCTCGCTGCTCGGCCCGCTCGAGAGCGATCGGCCGTTCTCGGCGATCGAGGACGTGGCGACGCCGTGGCCGGATCTCCCCGATCTGGGGGCTGCGGAGTTCGGCCCCCGCGGCAGCCACGAGCCCGGACGCCTGCAGGAGGCGCTCGCGGCCTACGTCCGCTTCGCGCAGCGTGCCGGCAGCCAGCAGCTTGCCTTCACGGGCGATCTGAGCTGGGCGCCGCAGCAGCGCTTCGCCAGGATCTACGAGCGTCTCGCGCTGCCCGGACTGCACCGGCGGGCACGCTATGACCTGCTCGTCACGCTGGGGCGGCTCGGTCGCCATCCGCTGGCGGCGCCCGGGCTGCTGTTGACCGAGGAGGACGCGGTGACGCTCGCCGCCAAACGGGTCTTCGCGATCGGCGATCGCCTCACGATCGAGCGTCGCGCGCGCGAGCTCGCGGCCGCGGCGCAGGCGCCGATCGACTCACTCGATCTCGCGCTCGAAAGCTGGGCGCGCGGCGAGCGCATCACGCAGGGCTTCGCGGGCGCCAGCCTGCAGGGCTCCGTCGAGCTCGCCCAGGCCGCCGCGATGGCCGCGCTCGCGTGCTGAGCGATCAGTCGAGGACCGCGCGCTCGCCGAGGTGAGCGCCGACCTTGCGCTTGACGCGCTGCAACGCGTTGTCGACAGTCTTGGTGTCGCAGTCCAGTCGACCGCCGATCTCCTCGTATGAGCGCCCGTCGAGGTAGAGCGCGAGCACGCCTGACTCGAGCGTGGAGAGGCTGGTCGAGAGGCAGCCGACCAGCGAGCGCAGCTCCTCGGCGGAGATCGCCTGCTTGGCGGGGTCGTTGACGGAGGAGCCCGGAAGCAGGTCCTCGAGCACCGGCGCGTCGTCGTCCGCCCCCGCGCCGGCCGGCGAGGAGAACGACACGTAGTGGTTGAGCGGCGTGTGCTTGTTGCGCGTCGCCGTCTTGACGGCGGTGATGATCTGGCGGGTGATGCACAGCTCGGCGAAGTTGCGGAAGCTCGACTCGCGGTCGGTGCGGTAGTCGCGGATCGCCTTGTAGAGGCCGATCAGGCCCTCCTGGATCAGATCCTCGCTGTCGCCGCCGGCGAGGAAGTAGGACGAGGCCTTGAGCCTGACGAACCCCTTGTAGCGCGAGAGCAGTCGCGTGTACGCGGTGGGATCGCCGGATTTGGCGAGCGCGATGAGGAAGCCATCCTCAACCTGAGGTTGAGCGTAAGACTGTCTGGAGACTTGGGCCACGAGCCGTTCCTTGTTCGTGCCTTTTGACAGGCAGGATTGCTCAGTGGCGCACTCCTCCCCTGGCGCCGACTGCGGATATGAGAAAGGCCTTAACCTGAGGTTTAGCCTTTATGTATCCGCGCACCTTAACCGCTGTTATGGAGTCCTGTCAAGGCCTCCGCGCCGATGCAAAACCTCGTACAGCACCGCGCCGGCCGCAGCGTTGACGTTGAGCGAGGCGATCCGGCCCCGCAGCGGCAGCGTCACGAGGGCGTCGCAGCTCTCCGCGACGCGCCGCCGCAGCCCTCGGCCCTCGCCGCCGAGGACGATCACGACGCCGCCGCTGTAGTCGGGCTCGGTGTAGGCGGTGGCCCCCGCGGCCGCCACGGTGCCGTAGCACCAGCACCCGGCGCCGCGCGCCGCGAGCAGGAAGTCCGCGAGGTTTCGGGCGCGGGCGATCCGCAGGTGCTCGACCGCCCCGGCCGACGCGCGGCAGACGGCCGGGGTGATCTCGGCGGCGCGGCGTTCACAGATCACGACGCCGGTGGCACCGACGCACTCCGCGGTGCGCGCGATCGCACCAAGGTTCTGGGGATCCTGGATCTCATCGAGCGCGACGATCAGCGGCGCCTCGCCCATCAGGAGCTCCTGCGTCGAGACATAGGGGTAGCCCGCCAGCTCGGCGCAGACGCCCTGGTGCTCACGCGACCCGCAGGCCCGCTCGATCTCCTCCGGCGAGCTGATCACCACCGGCCGGCTCCCCAGCCACGGCTCGCGCGCAAGCGCCGGCGCGACGAGGATCTCGCCGACCGTGCCGGCACGGCGCCCCCGCAGCGCCTCCCTCACGGCGTTTCGCCCGTAGACGATCACGACAGCTGCGTCAGATCGAAGCCATCGGCGGTGTCGCGCACCGACCAGCCGGCCGCCGCGATCTGCGCCCGCAACTCATCCGCGCGCTCGAAATCGCCGTCCGCGCGGACGCGCAGGCGCTCGTCGGCGAGCGCGACCACCTCCGACGGAGCCCCGCCGGCGTCCTCGAGCAGGTTGGCGAGCGCGAGCACGCCGAGCATCTCGCGCAGATCACCGTCGCCGATCGCCCCGGGGCTGCGGTTGGCCACCCGGATCCACTCCCACATCGCCGCGAGCGCGGTCGGGGTGTTGAAGTCATCGGCCAGCGCGGCAAAGAAGCGCTCACGCAGCTCCCG
>JBEKNK010000110.1:0-7562 GCA_049522915.1 Solirubrobacteraceae bacterium
CGCAGCAGCGCCTTCGACGGCATGCACGCGTAGAACGCGCACTCACCACCAACCAGCGCCGCCTCGACGATCGCGACCTCACGTCCCTGGGCTGCGAGATCCCCGGCGGCGACCTCCCCGGCCGGTCCCGCGCCAATCACGATCACGTCGAACGCCTCGATGCCAACATCATCTCCCCTGCGTATGACGGCACGTCTGTGCGCCGGAACTTCTCCCCCGCGGCCGGCTTCCCCGGCACTCGACTGGACCGAGCTGAGCGTGTCGAGCGTCAGGGGGCTCGCCAGACGCAGCGTGACCGCCGCGGGGAGGGCGAGCTCTCAAAGCGTTCGCGACCGGGCGTACCATGCGTGCGGTACCCGGACTGCCAATCCAGACGACGTACGGGAGGTAGCTCATGACGAGCGCGGCGGACATGTGGCACGCTCGCGACGGCGCAGCGCCAGCCGAAGATATCGTCGGCTTCTCGATCGAAGCCACCGATGGCGAGATCGGCAGGGTTGACAAGGCCAACGCCGAGACGGGCAGCGCCTACCTGATCGTTGCGACCGGACCGTGGATCCTGGGCAGAACCGTGATGCTGCCGGCGGGCGTGATTGAACGCATCGACTACAAGGCCGAGGTCGTCCACGTGAACCGCTCGAAGGACAACATCAAGAACGCCCCCGAGTATCACGAGGAGCGCCATGGGGACGAGAGCTACCGCAACGAACTCGGCGGCTACTACGGCGCGCAGCACCCGGGGCCTCCCGGTTCCGCCTGAACAGCTGAACGCAAGCACCGGCTTCGCGAATGCTCAGCCTTGCGCCAAGCTCTCCCGTGATCAGGTTCCGCGAACGGATTCTGCTTTCGCCGCCGGCTCGCCCCAGAGCCACCGCAGGGCGCGCCGGCCGCGCAGGTCCGAGGGGGTGGGAGCCAGCGCGAGCATCAACAGCAGGACCGCGAGGGCGGCCACGAACGGCGCGAGCGTACGCACACTCGCCGACCGCCGTGTCGTCGTCGTTGGACCGCTGCCGATGATCTGGTGCAGGTAGTCGGCGGCCTCGCCGAGCTCGGCCTCCTCGTAGGAGCGCCCGCCGAGTGACGCCGCGAGCTGCGCAAGGAGGACCTTGCCCGCAGCGTAGGGGTGGTACCCGGGCTGCCTGCGGCCGTTGGGGTTGTATACGCCCTCGTCGGCAGCCCAGAAGCGGATCGCGAGGAAGCGGTAGCCGAGTGCCGGCGGCAGCTGTGAGGCAATCTCGCTGGTGTTGAAGGGGAGGCTCTCGCCGTCGGTCAGCAGCACGACCACCCGCCGCGTGACGCCAGGCTCGAAGTAGTTGCCGGTGCCGATGTCCTGCAGCGCCGCGTAGTCGGTGTCGCGCACGATGTCGGTCTCGATCGGCGGCGGATTCTCGATCGCCACGGCCTGCGTGAGCACGCTGTCGAAGGCGGCGACATCGGTGACGGGCAGCAGGTCGGGCAGCACGCGGTCGGTGAACGTCGCGACGCCGGATGGCACGGTGGGGATCGTGGCGCGCAGGCGCGTCGCCGCCGCCACGGCGCGTTCAAGCCGGGTCGGTGAGTTCGCCGAGGCCGAGGCCGCCATCGAGAGTGAGGTGTCGAGCACGAACAGCACCTCGACGTTCGTGCGGGTCCGTGCCGTGGCCACGTCGCTGAGAGCGGGCTGGGCGGCTGCCAGCCCGAGCACCGCGATCGCCGCGACTGCCAACGCCTGGCGCGCCGTCGAGCTGCGTGGCGGCGGCGTCAGTCCGAGCGCGCGGCGCACCGCCGCCACCCTGCCACGGCCGGCGACGAACGCTGCGAGCGGGATCAGCGCGGCGAGTGCCACAAGCCCTCCGAGCGGCGTCAGAAGTGTCATCAGTATCCGTGTCCCGGTGGCGCGCCGCCCGCACCCAGGCGGCCACCGTATGCACCGGCCGGGCCCCTGTGGTCGGTGTGCGCGGGGCTCTTCTTGTGGGCCGTGCCGTAGACGGACGGCTGGGCCTGGCCGAGGCGGAGCAGCAGTTCGAGATCGAACTTGGCTGCGGCGCTGTCGGAGTCCAGTTCGAGCGCGGCGGTGAAGTCCGCGATCGCAGCGTCGACCTGCGTGGGTCCGCCTCCGCGGCTCGCGGCATCGAATGCGAGCACGCCCTGCAGCGTGCGCGCCTGCGAGGCGACGGACGGGTCGCTGGAGGCCGCCGGCTTGGCCAACGCGTTTATCGCGTCGGCTCGGGCCGTTTCGATCTGCTCAACGTAGGGGATCCCCTGCTGCAGGACGATTGTCTGCTGGTAGAGCTGTAGGCCGCGGCGCGCGGCGAGGTCGCCTCCCGTTCCCAGCAACGTTGCGGCGAGGTCGCCGAGGTGCGTCTGCGCCGACCACTGTGCGCTCGCCGGATCGAGCGCGTAGAGGGCGTCACCGCGCTCGATCACGGCGGGCCAGGCGCGCACGTCCGCCGCGAGCAGCGCGGCCAGCACGGCGAGCGCCGCGAGCACCGCGCACGCCGCGGCCGCGGTGACCCTGGGCACGCTCACAACCGCCTCCAGTCGAGCTTGGGCGCCCAGCCCTCGCGCAGGCCGAGCGTGACGGCGGCGAGCAGCGCGAGCGCGACGAGGGCCCACGGGAACGGCGTCGTCTGCTGCGGCGGGGACTGGGCGAGCGTCGGCGCGTCGGTGACCCGCGCGTCGTCCCCGAGCACCGCGGTGAAGAACGCGACGTCCTCGGGCGCCGGGCTGAGGCCGACGAGGCGGACCGGCACCTTGTCGTGACGGTCCTCGGCCAGCACGCCGGCGAGCGCCGGCAGGTCGCCGGGATCGTCGTCGAGATCGCTGACGAGGATGACCGTTGGGCGTTGCTGCTGGGCGAGGGCGATCTGCAGCGCGATCTGCATGCCGGAGGAGATCGACGTCCCGCCGGTGAAGGTGTTGGCCCAGGGGTTGGACGGGAAGACGGGCTGGCCGTCACGCAGCGGCGGGATCGTGAAGAAGCGGATCAGCGGCGTCAGGTCGACTGCCGGCGTGCCGGGCGGCAGCGCCTCGTAGGCGAGATCGGAGAAGACGACCAGCGCAAAGTGTCCGCTGCTGTCGGCCAGCGTCCGCAGCGTCGCCGCGATCCGCGAGAACGTGTCGGCGGAAATGCTCGCCGAGAGGTCGAGCACCAGGACGGCGTTTGCGTTGCGCCCGAGCGGCACGAAGGTGCTCGTGCGCGGGTTGCGCGCAACGAGCAGCGCCGCCACGGCGCAGCCGATCGCGGCGGCGGCGAGCAGCGTCGTGAGCAGTCGCGCCGGCCGAGCGCGATGGCGCAGCTCGACCGCGTCAGCGAGCGGAATGCTCGCGCTCATGGCGTCTCCTCGCGCTCGATGGCCGCCACCAGGAGCTCGAGCTCGTCGGGCTCGGGCGTCGGCTGCGACCACGCGAGCCTGGTTGCGCGGCTCCGAAGCTCGCTGCGGCCGAGCGTCCGCGCCAGCAGCTCGAGCGCGCGTCTGCGCTCCGGAGCCGGAAGCGCCTGCGCCGAGCGCGCGAGTCGGATCGCCCGCGCCAACGGTAGCTCCTGTGTCCTGCGGCGCCGCCGCGCGAGCAGCTCGAGCTGCCAAGCGGCCAGGGCGATTGCTGAGAGGCCGAGGAGCGCCGCGACGACGTCGAGGATGGTTGCGAGCGTCGCCGGCGAGGCGCGGTAGGTGGGAGGGAGCGGCGAGGCGTCGGCTTGCACCGGAGGCTGGGCGGCGTTCACGTCAGCCGTGCGCACGCGGTCGCGCACCGCGAGCAGCGGCCAGGGCGCCGACACGCTGCGCGCGCCTGCGGCGGTGGCGATCGAGGCCTTCGCCGGATCCAGGCGCAGCCGCGCGACGCCGCCCGCTGCGATGCACGCGTCGCTGATGCAGGCAACGGGGACGGCGATCGTGATGAGCTCGACGCCGCTGCGGATGACGCTGGTCGTGCGCCTTGGTCCGATCGGCTGCAGCGGCGCGAGGTCGTAGCTCAGGCGCAGGGTCTGCGCGCGCGCTCGTCGGCGATCGATCTCGATCGTGATCGTGGCGTTGATGCGATCGCCGAAGGCGGCGGTGGGCGGATCGAAGTTCGCGCGCGCGATGAGCGGCGCCGAGGGCGCCGCGATCGTGCCAGTTGCGCCGTGACTCAGCGCCAGCAGCCCGGCCAGCGCCCCGGCGCCGGCGAGCGCGGCGAGCGCAGCGGTGCGCCCGATCGCTCTCACCGGCTCCGTCGCCGCGCCTCCGCCCAGGCGAGGAACGCGCCGTCGATCTCCTCGGGCTCGCTCGCGACGATCAGCACCGGGTCCAGAGCGAGCGCCTCGAAGTCGTGTAGGAGCCGTTCGTGGCGGCGCACGTTGGCCTCGCGGCGCTTCTGCGCCTCGCGCCGGCTGAAGCGCACAAGTGCGATGGCGCCGCTACCAGGCTCGGCGATCGGCACGGCGACGCCGCCGACGTCCGGGAAGCTGCGTTCCCACACTGGATCCTGAATCACGACCGGGACGATCTCCCAGCCGCGCGCGAGTGCTGACTGCCAGGCCTGCGGCGACGGCGGCGCGAGGAAGTCCGAGAGCAGGAAGACGAAGGTGCCGGCGGGGAGCTGGGTGCGGTGTCGGCCGAGGAATTCGAGCGCACGCTCGAGGGTGTCGGCGGGTGCCGTGAACGCCGCCCGCTCGCGCTCGGCGATCAACCAGGGCCGCCCGCGCCGACCCGGCGGCAGCCACCAGGGGTCGCCGTCGCTGAAGTCCAGAGCCGCGGTGTCGGCGCGCGCGGCGGCGGCGCTTGAGACGATTGCCGCGACCGCCTCGCTCAGCGCGGCCCGCTTCGCCAGCCACGGCAGCGGCTGGGGGTAGAGCGCCATCGCCGGGCTGCGGTCGACGGCGACCACGACTCGTGGCGCCTCGTCGGCGGCGCGCTGGCGTACGACGAAGTCGTCCGTGCCGGTCGTGGCCGAGAGGCGCGCCGATGCGAGCCAGTCGATCCAGGCGATCGGGTCGCCCGGCTCGTAGGGCCGATGCCCCATCGCCTCAATGCCGTGCCCGCGCCGGCGTGTCGGAACCTCGCCGAAAGCGAGGCCCGGCCTCCGCCTGCGCTGGATCAGCGGGAACGTTCGCCGATCGCCGCTCCGCGCGCTCACGGTTCCCAGCCCGCAGCGGGTGGCGGCGGCGCGAGCTCGAGGCAGCGGGCCATCACCTGCGCGAGCGCCTCCTCCCCTCCGAGCGCGCGTGTCTGGGCCAAATAAGACGCGGTCAGCAGAATCCGGTGGCCGAGGACCGGGACGAAAAGCCGCTCGACGTCAGCGGGCACGACGTATCCGCGGCCCTGGAGCAGCGCCCAGGCGCGAGCCGTCCGCTCGAGCATCAGGCTGCCGCGCACCGATGCGCCGAACGCGACGCCTTCAGCGCGGCGAGTCGCGCGCACGAGCTCGACGATCCAGCGCAGCAGCAATTCGTCGATGTAGACGTCCTCGACCGCCCGTTGCAGGGCCTGCAGCTCTTCGTTGTCGATCACCGCCTCGAGTTCGTCGATCGGATGTCCATGGCGCTGGGCGAGCACGATCGCGACCTCCTCGTCCTCATGCGGATAGCCGAGGCCGGTGCGCATCGCGAAGCGGTCGAGCTGCGCCTCGGGCAGCGGGAACGTCCCCTCCTGATCGATCGGATTCTCGGTCGCGAGGACCAGGAATGGTGTCGGCAGTCGCCGCGTGACGCCGTCGACGGTGACCTGCGCCTCCGCCATCGCCTCGAGCAGCGCCGACTGCGTGCGCGGCATCGCACGGTTGGTCTCATCCACGAGGACGACGTTCGCGAACACCGGCCCCGGTCGGAACTCGAACTCACGCGTGACCTGATTGAAGATCGAAAGGCCGGTGACGTCGGTCGGCTGAAGGTCAGGTGTGCACTGGATCCGTGCGAATGTCGCGCCGTCGACCGATTGAGCAATCGCCCGGGCGAGGATCGTCTTCGCCGTGCCGGGGACGTCCTCGATCAGCACGTGGCCACCCGAGATCATCGCCGCGATCACGAGCGCGATCTCCGACTGCTTGCCGAGCACGACCCGCTCGACGTTCCCAAGCAGCCGCGCCGCCGTCTCGTAGGCGATCGCTCCCGCGTCGGGCTGCGGGGACGGCACTCGCACCATCGGGCGACACGTTATCGCGCCACCGCGCGTGCCGCAGGGTGGGCGGCGCGGGCGGTCCGGCCGAGTTCAGCGCGCGAACGAGGTTTCGGCGCTCAACTCCTGCGCAAACGCCGCGATCAAGCGCGCACACGAGTCGATGTCGTCCAGCTGAACCATCTCCACAGGCGAATGCATGTAGCGCAGGGCGATCGAAATGCTCCCGGTGGGGATTCCCGCGCGCGTCAGGTGGATGGAATCGACGTCCGTGCTCGTGCGGGCCGCGTAGGCGGCGATGGTGAACGGGATCTCCTCGCGTTTCGCAGCGTCGTGCAGCAGATCGAACACGACGGGGTTCAGGATCGACCCGCGCCCGATGACCGCTCCGTCGCCGAACCTGTGCTTGCCGATCTCGTTGATCTCAACGCCGGGGGAACCGGTCTCGTGGGTGACGTCGACGACGATCGCGACATCGGGCGCGAGGCCGTACGCCAGGGTTCGGGCGCCATTGAGGCCGATCTCCTCCTGCGCGACGCCGCAGGCAGCGACGTCACCGGGTGCGCCGCCGGCCTCGGCGACGATCCGTGCGGCCTCGAGGGCGATGAAGGCGCCGAGCCGGTTGTCCATCGAGCGGGAGATGAAGCGGTCGTTGGCGAGCTCGAGCGGCTCGCCGGCGAGCACGGCGACGTCGCCGATGCGCACGAGCGAGCGCGCCTCCTCGCCGTCCTTCGCGCCGATGTCGATGTGCAGCTCGCGCAGTTCGGGAACCTTCTTACGGTCCTCCTCGCGCAGCAGGTGGATCGCCTTGCGCCCCACGACCCCGGGCAGGGGGCCGTTCGCCGTGATCAGCTCGGCGCGCTGGCCGACGAGAACCTGTGCGTCCCAGCCGCCGACGCCGATGAAGCGCAGGAAGCCGTCGTCGTCGATGTGCGTGACGATCAGGCCGATCTCGTCGATGTGGCCGACGATCGCGAGCAGCGGAGCGCCGCTGCTCGTGCCGGCGACGCGGGCGACCGCGGAGCCCATGATGTCGATCGAGACGTCGTCGGTGAAGGTCCTGCCGGCCTCCGCGAAGACGGCTGCGGGAGCCGTCTCATAGCCCGACGGGCCAGCCGCGGTGAGGAGCTTGTGAAGGACGTCAGGCAGCGGCACGCGAGAAGCCTATGCCACGCGCGTGATGGAGGTCACGCGCCAGGAACCCTGTTGGCACGCATGGTCGGAGGGGTGTCTCGGCCGCGCCGGGCACGAGTCCCAGGAAACCCCGCCTTGACAGCATCACCGGCCGAGAGTAAAGAGCGAACGAGATGCTGCGGTGGATTGCTGGCGGGCACGGCTCGCTCCGACTGGCCTCTCGGAGGGCACAGCGATGGCTCAGCGTGAGACACCGCGCCCGCAGGCATCGTCTGGGACGCGCGAGGCTTGCCGCGGCGCTGGCCATCGTGTCGGCATGTGCCGGCGTCGCAGTCGGGCGCGCTGCAGCTTCCGAGC
>JBEKNK010000111.1:0-7194 GCA_049522915.1 Solirubrobacteraceae bacterium
CGCCGCCTTCGCGATCCGCTTCGCCAGCGTCGGCTTGAGCAGCCCGAGCTCGCCGTTGACCACTGCGGCCGCTCCCTTGATCGCGCCGAGCCAGTGGATCACGGGCGCCGGGACCACCTCGCCGGAGATCGGGAAGTTCTCGACCGCCTTGCGGGTCTCGCCACCGTAGAGAGGTTCTGGGCTCATCAGTTCGTCCTTTGTCGCCGGCCGGTTGGCGAAACCCTACCCGCAGAAGGCGGCGAGCTCGCGCGCGACGCCGACCGGATCGTCGTAGGCGATCAGGTAACCGGTCGCCGGCAGCACCCTCAGAACCGCGCCGCCGATCAGCTCGCGCGCCTCCTCGGCGACCGCCAGCGGGTGCATGTGATCCTCGTCCGCCCACAGCAGCAGCACGGGCATCTGAAGCCGCGGGTAGAGGTCGAGCAGATCGTGCTGGGCCGCCGACGGCCAGCGCGCCGCGTAGCGAGCCCAGGAGCGCGCACGCGGGGCGTTGCCGCCGACGTCAGCGAACGCGTGGCGCACGAGGTCGCTCGCCCCCGGAACGCCACGCGACGAGAGCCGCTGCCCGAGATCGGGTCGGAAGAGGAGCCGGGCGCTGTGGGACAGCACGCGGTCGAGTCCGGGAACCGCACCGGCCCGCGCGGCGATGCGAAAGCCGCGGCGAAGCTGCGGATGCTCGGCGCTGCGATGCAGGCGGTTGGGCAGCAACACGAGCCGCGCCGGCGCGATCTGCTCACGAGCGAGCGCGTGCAGCAGAATTTCGGCGCCGAGCCCGTGCCCGCCGACCAGCGGACGGGGGCCGAGGACCTCGTGGCAGAACCCGGCCAGCACGTCGGCGAACCAGTCCGGCGAGTAGGGATGGCGCGGGCGGTCCTCGGAATCCCCGTGCAGCGGAAGGTCGGGCAGCACCACGCGAAAGCGGTCGGCGAGGCTTTCGACGATCGGCTCGAACTCCTTGTGCGAGAGCATCGCCGAGTGCAGCAGCGCCAGCGGTGGGCCGATCCCTGCCTCGCGATATGCGACGCGTGCGCCGTCGCGGTGATGGTAGAGCCGCAGCTTCACACGGTGGCCATCGTACGCTGCCGGCGCCCCCGCGCGCGCAGGCGCGCGTGAGCACCGGGCACACTGCTGGGCACAACGGCTACGCACGCTGAGGGTGTGTGAGCCCCGCCGGTCGCCGGGCAGGCTCGCAGCCGCACGCACGCTGAGGGCGCGTGAGCCCCGCCGGTCGCCCGGGCAGGCTCGCAGCCGCACGCACGCTGAAGGCGCTTGAGTCCCGCCGGTCCCCCGGTCAGGCTCGCAGCCGCACGCATGAAGCCGCCCGCGCGCGGCGGACGGCTCCCGAGCGCCGGCGATCAGTCACCGCAGTATGGGCAACCGCCCTGGCCCTTCTCGATCGAGCGGGCAACCTGCAGGCCGTGCTCCAGCTGGAAGCTCGGGTAGCGCGCGATTGCCTGATCATGCTCGCGGCGGGCACGGGTCTGCGCGGTGTGGTCTCGGTAAGCGCGGACCGCACCGCGGCGTATGGCGCCGGGCCTCAAACGGGTTCGAATCTCTGTGTTGGGCATCTGGTCTCCTTGGGGTGGCGTTGATTTCCGCCTCCTCTCCCCGGGATCGACCAACCCTGCCCTCCCACTCACTGCCTCTTCAATGATAGACAGGCGGCCCGCTGGGCCTGTGAACAAGCCGTTGGCGGCGGGAGCGCCTGGCCCGCTCGCAAGTCCGAAACGCAGCCTCAATGCTCACACGTTGCACCGCCGCGACCATGGCCCTTCGGCCAGGCTTCGCGAGCCCGCGCTGGCCGGGGCGGACGGGACCGCCGCGGCCGGCACCCACGGCCCGCACCTAGAATCCCCCGCGTGTACCGCCCGGTCGACGCCAAGCGCTCCTTCCCCGAGCTCGAGCTCGAGGTGCTTGCGCGCTGGCGCGAGCGCGACATCTTCGCGCAGTCCGTTCGCGCGCGAGCCACCGCGCCGGCGTGGGTCTTCTACGAGGGCCCGCCGACAGCCAACGGCCCACCGGGCTCCCATCACGTGCTGGCGCGCGTGTTCAAGGACATCTATCCGCGCTACAAGACGATGCGCGGCCACCGGGTCGAGCGCAAGGGCGGCTGGGACTGCCACGGCCTGGCGGTCGAGATCGCGGTCGAGCAGCAGCTCGGCCTGACCAGCAAGACACAGATCGAGGAGTACGGGATCGAGCGCTTCAACGCCCGTTGCCGTGACTCGGTGTTCGAGTTCCTCGAGGAGTGGAACGCGCTGACGGAGCGGATCGGCTTCTGGCTCGACCTCGACGACGCCTACCGCACACTTGACGCCGACTACATCGAGTCGGTCTGGTGGGCGCTCTCGCAGATCCACGAGCACGGCCTTCTGTACGAGAGCCACCGCGTGGTCCCCTACTGCCCGCGCTGCGGCACCGCGCTGTCCTCGCACGAGGTCTCGCAGGGCTACCAGGATGTGGTCGACGCGAGCGCCTACGTCAAGCTCCGGCTGATTGGCCACGACGAGGCGCTGGTGGTCTGGACGACGACGCCCTGGACGCTGCCCGGCAACCTGGCGGCGGCCGTCGCAGCCGACACCACCTACGCCCGCGTGCGTGTCGGGGAGGAGACGCTGATCGTCGCGCAGGCGCTCGTCGAGCGGGTCTTCGGCGAGGGCGCGCAGGTGCTCGGAACACTCCAGGGCTGGGAGCTGGCGGGCCGCCACTACCAGGGCCCGCTCTTCGCGCTGAGCGACGTCGCGCCGCGCCCCTTCCCCGTCATCGCCGCGGACTTCGTCACGACCGAGGACGGCACCGGGATCGTGCATGTCGCGCCGGCCTTCGGCGAGGAGGACTTCCGCGCCGGCGTCGAGCACGAGCTGTTTGACCCTGCGAACCCTCACGCGCTCTACAACCCGGTGCGCCCCGACGGCACCTACGACCGCCGCGTGATCGGCTACGAGGGCCGATCGGTCGTCGACCCGGAGCTCGCGGGCGAGCTGATCGCGGACCTCCGCGCGCGCGGCCTGCTGGCGCGCGAGGAGATGCACGAGCACTCCTACCCGCACTGCTGGCGCTGCGGCACGCGGCTGCTCTACTACGCGAAGCTCTCGTGGTACATCGCCACCTCGCGGCTGCGCGAGCGGCTGCTCGCGGCCAACGAGACCGTCAACTGGTATCCGCCCCACATCAAGCACGGCCGTTTCGGCGACTGGCTCGCCGGCAACGTCGACTGGGCGCTCTCGCGTGAGCGCTACTGGGGCACGCCGCTGCCGATCTGGCGCTGCGAGCGCTCGGGCGAGCACCTCGTCGCGATCGGCTCCTTCGCCGAGCTGGAGCGCCGCTGCGGCCGCGCCGTCGGGGACCCCCACCGCCCGTTCGTCGACGAGCTGACCTTCGCCTGCGAGCTCTGCGACGGCGAGATGCACCGCGTCGCGGAGGTGATCGACGTCTGGTTCGACTCCGGCTCGATGCCGTTCGCCCAGCACCACGCGCCGTTTGAGAACCTCGAGCGCTACGAGCAGGCGTTTCCCGCCGACTTCGTCTGCGAGGCGCTCGATCAGACGCGCGGCTGGTTCTACTCGCTGATCGCGATCTCGACGCTGCTCAACGACCGCGCGCCCTACCGCAACGCCGTCTGCCTCGGCCTGCTGGTCGACGGCGACGGGCAGAAGATGTCGAAGTCCAAGGGCAACGTGGTGGTGCCGTGGGAGGTCATCGACCGCTTCGGCGCCGACGCCTTCCGTTGGTACTTCTTCACCTCCAAGCAGCCGTGGGACGGCTACCGCTTCTCGGTCGACGCGGTCGGCGAGTCGGTCCGCCAGTTCCTCCTGCAGCTGTGGAACGTCTACGCCTTCTTCGTGCTCTACGCCAACGCCGTCGAGACGCCGGCGGAGGATTTTTATGCCGGGCCTCAGGGCCCGGATCATGACCTCGACCGTTGGGCGACCTCACGCCTTGCGGCGACCGTCGCGACCGTGCGCGAGCGCATGGACGCCTACGACGCGACGCTCGCGGGACGCGCGATCGGCGAGTACGTCGAGGATCTTTCCAACTGGTACGTGCGCCGCTCGCGACGGCGTTTCTGGGACGGCGATCCGGCCGCGCTCGAGACGCTGCGCACAGCGCTCGTTACGGTCGCGAAGCTGCTCGCGCCGTTCACCCCGTTCGTCGCCGACGAGCTCTATGACAACCTCGACGGCGAGCTCGCGAGCGTCCATCTGTGCGACTTCCCGCAGGCCGGTGAGCGCGACCTGGAGCTCGAGTTCGCGATGAGCACCGCCCGCGAGACGGTGCGGCTCGGCCTGGCTGCGCGCAGCCAGGCGGGCGTGAAGGTCCGCCAGCCGCTGCGTGAGGCGATCATCGTCGCGCACGGCCGCGAGCGCGAGGCGATCGAGCGCCTGACGGAGGTGGTCCGCGAGGAGCTGAACGTCACGGCCCTGCGCTTCGTCGCTGCGGCGGACGAGCTCGGCACCCACACGCTCAAGCCCAACCTGCGTGCGCTCGGCCCGCGCTTCGGCCCGCGCATGCCCCAGCTCGCGGCGGCCGTCGCCGCGCTCGACGCCGGCGAGGTCGCGCGCTCGCTGCGAGCCGGGCGGACGGTCGTCGTCTCGATCGCCGGCGAGGACCACGAGCTCGGGCCCGACGACCTTCTGCTCGCGCTCGCACCGCTCGATGGCTACGGGCTCGAGCGGGAGGGCTCACACGCGGTCGCACTCGAGCTGGCGCTCGATGACGAGCTCGTGCGTGCTGGCCACGCCCGCGAGATCGTCCATGCCGTGCAGCAGTGCCGCCGCGACGCGGGCCTCGAGATCACCGACCGGATCGCCCTCGTCCTGGGCGGCGACGAGCGTCTGCTCTCGGCCGCACGCGCGCACGAGCGCTACATCGTCACCGAGACCCTCGCGACCGATTTCGCCTGCGACGAGGGCGGCGACCCCCCGTCGCCGGGGAGAGCCTGGCTGTCGGTCGTCGAGATCGACTCACTGCCGTTGCGGATCTGGCTGGCCCGCAGCTGACCCCGTCCCCCGCGATGGGGGAAGCGCCGCAGGACCCCGGCACTACACCTCGGCGAAGAGCTGCGCCTCGAGCTTCTTCTTCGGGTAGGCGCCGATCACGCGCTTGACCGGCTGCCCGCCGCGGAAGAGGATCATCGTCGGGATCGACAGAACCTCGAAGGCGGCCGCGGTCTGGTGGTTGTCGTCGATGTTCAGCTTGACGATCCGCAGGTCCTCGTGCTCGGCTGCGATCTCCTCGAGAATCGGAGCGACGATCCTGCACGGCCCGCACCAGGGCGCCCAGAAGTCGACCAGAACCGGCCCCTCCGATTCGATCACCTCGGCCTGGAAGTTGTTGTCCGTAACGTCGTTCAGTGTGCCCGCCATCATGCGCTCCTAAGCTCGTTTGATTGTGCTTCTGTCCAATACTATACAGAATGAAGTGGGCAGCGGACGGGGCCCGCCGCCGCGGACCGGGACGCCGCCGCTCAGATCAGCAGCTTCAGCACGTGCGGCGAGATGTAGACCTCGATCAGTGCCGCGACGACGAGCATCGGCAGCGCGATCGCGACGGTCACGACGGTGGCCGCGAGCAGCTGGTCCCACTCGCCGCGGCGGCTCGCGATTATCCAGGCGGCGAGCGGCAGGAACAGCGCGGTCAGCTCGATCAGCGCGTGCGGCAGGAGGACGACGAGCAGGACCCCGGGTGAGGTGTGCAGCGCGGCGGCGACGGAAGCCGTCTCGCCGCCGAGCACGACCGCCTGGGCGGAGAGCGAGAAGGTCGTCGCGGCGACCACGAAGATGATCGCGAAGCGCCCGCCGTGCTTGTGAATCGAGCGCTTGAGGCCGGTGTGATCCGCGGCCTGCAGCGGCAGCGAGGAGCCGGCGATGAAGCCCGCGACACAGGCCATCGCATGCAGCGCCAGCACGAGCAGGTTCTTGCCCAGGATCTGCCCGACGGAGGCCCAGTTGCCGACCGTGAACGGCGGCGCGATCGTCTGCACGACGAACCCGCCGGCGCCGGACACGCCGGCGATCGCCCAGGTGGCCAGGAGCAGCGTGACAGCGGCCACGAAGCCGCCGGCGAACCAGCGCCGCAGCGCGGGCCACGGATCGTCCTGCCAGCGCCCGAGCGTGTCGCGCGTCCGCCGCACGCCGTAGACGAAGGCGTAGCGCGTCGCGGCCGGGTCGTGCGCGATCGGCTCACCCATCCAGCAAGCATCGGCGATGCGCGCTCGCGGCGTGAATCGGGCTGGCTGGCCCACGCGACGTGGGCCATGCCGGCCGCGCGGGGCGCTCAGCGGAAATCGCGGCGCCAGCGCAGCTGCGGCAGCACCACGAACGCCTCGGCCGCGATCCGCGGCGACATCTTGCTGTGACCGCGGCGGCGCTCGCGGAAGACGATCGGGACCTCCCGCACAGCGAACCCTCGCTGCAGCGCGCGCTGGGTCATCTCGACCTGGAAGCAGTAGCCATGCGAGCGCACCGTCTCGAGCTCGATCGCGTCGAGCACCTCGCGGCGGAAGCATTTGAAGCCGCCGGTCAGGTCGTGCACCTCCAGGCCGAGCACGCCGCGCGCGTAGGCACAGCCGGCGCGGCTGACGACCTGACGCAGCAGGCCCCAGTCCGCCACGCCGCCGCCGGGGACATAGCGCGAGCCCAGTGCGAGGTCGGCGCCGTCGGCCACGGCGGCGAGCAACCGCCCGAGGTCGGCGGGATCGTGGGAGAAGTCGGCGTCCATCTGGAAGACGTGGCTCGCGCCGGCGTCCAGCGCGCGGCGAAATCCCGCCAGATACGCCGGGCCGAGCCCTTCGCGCGCGGGCCGGTGGAGCACCTCGACGGCGGGACTGCGCTCCGCCAGGCGGTCGGCCAACCGCCCGGTCCCGTCCGGAGAGGAGTCATCGACGATCAGCACACGGTGGGCGCCAGGAGCGCAAACCTCGAGCTCCGCCAGCGCGGCGGAGACCACGGCCTCGATGTTCTCGGCCTCGTTGAACGTCGGCATCACGAGCCAGGCGGCGGTCGACATGGCGGCCTACCCTAATGCAATGACAGCCCCATCCAACGGCGTGATCGCCGACGCGCTCGAGGAGCTCGGAGACCTCTACGAGCTCGACGGCGCGGTGATCCATCGCGTGCTCGCCTACCGCAACGCGGCGAAGGTCGTGCGCGACGCGCCGACCTCGGTCGCCGCGCTCACACTGCAGGGCCGGGT
>JBEKNK010000112.1:0-7038 GCA_049522915.1 Solirubrobacteraceae bacterium
TCGGGACTCAGACCCAGGAGGTCGGGTCGGGACTCAGGCCCAGGAGGGCGGGCGGGACTCAGGCCCAGGAGGGCGGGCGGCCCTCACGCTCCGCGCGCAGTCCTTCGAACGCGTCCGAGTGCGGGTCGCTGACGTGCTTGATGATCTCGCTGCGCTCGTGCTCGATGGCGCTCGGCGTGTCGAGGCCGAGGCTGCCGTTGATCTGGCGCTTGAGCGTTGCCAGCGTGGGCCGCGACTTGTCGATCAGCATCGCCGTCAACTCCGCCACGGCGGCGTCCAGCTCCGCCGCCGGCACGCTGCGCAGCGCCAGGCCGAGTGACGCCGCCTCGGTACCCGACACCAGGCGTCCGGAGAAGATGATCTCGCGGGCGCGCATGACACCGACGGCGCGCGGCAGGCGGACCGTCGCGCCGCCGCCGGGTACGCGGCCGACCAGCGAGCGCCCGTCACCGATCTGCGCCTCGTCGGCGATCACGATCAGATCGCAGGCGAGTGCGAGGTCGAAGCCCACCTCGATGGCGGTCCCGTTGACGGCGGCGATCACGGGGACGTCGAGCGCCTCGAGCGAGAGCCCGAGCGCAGCGACGCGTGTGAGGATGTGCTCGTAGAACTCGATGTCGGAGTAGAGCTCCGTGAGCACGCCCGGATCGATGCCGATCGAGAAGACATCGCCCTGCCCGCGCAGGACCAGGGCGCGCACGCTGGCGTCGAGCTGCACCCTGGCGACAACGTCGTTGATGTCATCCAGCGTGCGCTCGGTGAAGGCGTTGCGGTTCTCGGGCGTACACAGCGTCGCGTAGGCGACGCGCTCGCTCACCGAGTAGTCGAGCGTCGCGTGGCTCGCCTGTTCCGCCATATCGGCCATACCGGTTGCACCTCTTGTCGGGAGTGGGCGCTCTGCGAGCCGCGGGCGTCGGTATTCATGTTACGACGCCGCTACGATCGTCGCATGGCCCGGGAGCCGGTTGTTGCGACGACGATTCGAGAGATCATCGACGCCGCCGCGGCAAACCTTGACGCCAACGTCTGGGACTACATCGCCGGCGGCGCGGAAACCGAAACGACGGCATGGCGCAACAGGCTCGCGATCGATTCGCTGGCGCTGCGCCCGCGGGTCGCGCGCGATGTGTCGAACATCGATCCGGGCTCGACGCTGCTCGGAGAGCGACTGCGGATCCCGGTCGTCCTGGCGCCGCTCGGCGGGAGCGAGACCTTCGTGCAAGAGGGAGCGCTGGCCAGCGCCCGCGCCGGGGAGCGCTTCGGCGTGACGGCGATGATCAGCGCGATCAGCGCGCCCGGACTGGAGGCGGTCGGCGCCGCGACGGCGGCCGCGAAGATCGCCCAGATCTATCTCCGCGGCGACGCGCTGTGGGCCGATGAGACGATCGGCCGCACACTGGCGGCCGGCTACGGGGCGATCGCGCTGACCGTCGACTCCGCCTACTACGGGCGGCGCGAACGCCAGCTTCGCGGTGCCTGGCGTCCGCCGACACACGAGTTCGGCGGCGATCCCGGGATCGTCTGGCAGTCGCGTCTGAGCTGGGACTGGCTCGAGCAGATCCATGAGCGCGCCGGCGTGCCGCTGGTCGTCAAGGGGATCCAGGGCGGACGCGACGCCGAACTGGCGGTCGCCCGCGGATTCGAGGTGATCTACGTGTCAAACCACGGCGGACGCCAGCTGGACCACGCCGAGGGGACGCTCGACACGCTGCGCGAGGTGGTCGACGCCGTCGCGGGCCAGGCCGAGATCGTCGTCGACGGCGGCTTCCTTCGCGGCACCGACGTGTTGAAGGCGATCGCGCTCGGCGCCGGCGCGGTCGGCCTCGGCCGCCTGCAGGCGTTTGCGCTCGCGGCCGGCGGCGAGGATGGGCTCATGCGGGTCCTGGAACTGCTCGAGGAGGAGATTGTCGTTGCGATGGGGCTGCTCGGAGTCACGCGACTGGACCAGCTCGATCCGAGCTTCGTCAAGGAGTCGCGGGCGGTTTCCGCACCCAGCCCGCTGCGGGCGGCATTCCCCGACTTCGGCGGCGACTGGCCGGGCGCCGGCGTGTAGCGAGCGGGGGCGGAGGGCGCGGGGCGCGGGCGGGGCGTGGCGAGCGGAGGTGGGGCGCGTGCGGCGAACGGAGGTGGGGCGCGTGCGGCGAGCGCGTCGCGGCGTTGCACCGCGCTCAGCCGCCGCGGGCCACGTCCGCGAGCACCTCCACCACAAGCTCCCGCTCCGCCGCCCTGACCCGCTGACCGAGCGAGCCGGGGTCGTCATCCGAGAGAACCGGCACCTCCACCTGCCCGACGATCGGCCCGCTGTCGTATTCGTCGGTGACGAGGTGAATGGTCGCGCCGCTGCGCGTGCGCCGGTCGCCGAGCACCGCCGCGTGAACGCGGTCGCCGTACATCCCCTGGCCGCCATAGTCGGGCAGGAGCGCCGGGTGGGTGTTGTAGATCCTGCCGCCGTAGGCGGCCACGACCGCCGGAGCGAGCTTCTTCATGTAGCCCGCGAGCAGGACGTGCGTGACGCCGGCCTGCGCCAGCGCGTCGAGCATCGCTTGGGCGAGCGCGTCGGGGTCCGGATGGGTCCGGGTCGAGAGGCGCCGCGCCGGGATGCCGGCCGCCGCGGCACGCTCGAGCACCTGCGCGCCGGGGTTGTTGGAGACGATCAGCACGACCTCGCCGTCGATGCGCCCGCTCGCGCAGGCGTCGATCACGGCCTGCGCGGTCGTTCCTGTGCCGGAGGCGAAGATGGCAAGCGCGATCGCCACGGCGCCCAGCATCGCAGAGCGGGAAGCGCGTGATCGGGCGAGTGTCGCCGCGTGCCCCGGTGGACGAGAAGGCCAGGGGCGCGCGGCACGATCGCTTGCGCCCGCAAGCATCTTTGTGTATAGTTGCGCTAGCAAGCTTATTTGCCAACCCAACCGCAAGGGAGCAACCGATGGCCACAGCGACCACAATCATCCCCACCGGCACCTGGACCGCCGACCCGGCCCACTCGACGCTCGGCTTCTCGGTCAAGCACCTCGGCATCGCCACGGTGCGCGGCTCGTTTGCCGAGTTCGAGGGCAAGCTCGATCTTGGCGACGACCTCACCACCGCGAAGATCTCCGGCTCCGCGAAGGCAGCCTCGGTCAACACGGCCGAGCCCCAGCGCGACGCACACCTCAAGTCCGCGGACTTCTTCGACGCGGAGACCCATCCCGAGCTGACGTTCGAGTCGACCGCGATCACACCGATCGACGACGAAAGCTTCGAGATCGTGGGCAACCTCACGATGCACGGCGAGACGCATCCGATCACGCTCAAGGCCGAGCTTCAGGGCGCGGAGACTGATCCGTGGGGCAACGACCGCGTCGGTCTGGAGATCACCGGGCAGCTCAAGCGCTCCGAGTGGGGCATGAAGTTCAACCAGGCGCTCGGCAGCGGCAATCTCGTCGTTTCCGACACCGTCAAGATCGCCCTCGACGTATCGGCGGTCAAGCAGGCGTAGTGACATCGGCGCTGCGCCGCCGGGAGCGAGTCTCGCCGGCGCAGCCTGAGAGGCTGCGGGTGCAAACACCATGAACGCGACCACGACCCAAAGCACCGGCACACCCAGTGGATCGCTGCTGGGGGATGCCACGCGCCTTGGCGGCGTGGAACTGACGATCACCGACCTCGAGCGCGCGCTTGACTTCTACACGCGCGTGCTCGGGCTTTCGGTGCACGAGCTCGACGATCGCAGCGCGGCGCTCGGCGCCGGCGGCGAGGATCTCGTGACGCTGCGCGCCGTGCCCGGCGCCCGGCCCGCCGGGCGCCACGCCGGCCTCTACCACTACGCGCTCCTGTTCCCGAGCCGCGAGGAGCTGGCTCGCGTCGGACGTCGCGTCGCGGAGAGCCGCACGCGCATTGACGGCGCCTCCGACCACGGCACCCACGAGGCGATCTATCTGCCCGACCCCGACGGCAACGGCATCGAGCTCGCGGCCGACCGACCGCGCGAGCGCTGGCCCGACATGCGGGGCGGCGACCTGTTTGGCTCCGGCCCGGAGCCGCTGGACGTCGGGGCGCTGTTCGCCACGATCGCCGAGGAGCGCCGGCCGAGCCCGCTGGCCGAGCCCGGACTTCGCGTGGGACACATGCACCTGCACGTCGGCGATCTGGAGCCCGCGACGCGGTTCTACCGCGACGGCCTGGGCTTCCAGCTGATGGCGGCAATGCCGAGCGCGGTCTTCGTCGCCGCCGGCGGCTATCACCACCACGTCGCCTTCAACACCTGGCGGGGAGCCGGCGTGGGACCGGCGCCCGAGGACGCCGTCGGCCTGCGCCACTGGACGCTGATCAGCGAGAACGCCGCCGAGCGCGACGCCGTGATCGGCCGCCTGCGCGCGCTCGGTGTGACGCTCGAGCAGCGGCCCGACGGGACGCTCGCGCGTGACCCGTCGGCCAACGCAGTGCTGATCGTCTAGCGCCAGACCGCCTCATTGGCATCGGGCGTGCGCCGGTGTCGCTTGCGCTCGCCCGTCGCGCTGTCATCATCGTCGAAGGTCGCATGGTCGCTCGCGACGGTTCTCCGGCCACCCACAGCCCAAAGGAAGATCGATGCAGCCACGTCCGCTCGCCCGCTTGACACGCAACCGCATCGGATGGGCCGCCTGCGCGGCAGCGGTGCTCGTCCTGCCGCTCGTCCCGATTGCGGCGGCCTCGGCCCGACAGCAGGCGGGAGCGAAGCTGAAGCTGCCAGCCGAGCGCACCAGCGGAACCGGCAACTTCTTCTACCTCGAGGCCTACGTTGCGCCGAGTGCCTCCAAGCCGGTCGCGAACTTCGAGGTCAAGGTGTGCACCAGCGCTCACACGCCCGCGGACACCGCGATCGAGCCGGCCTTTTTCACGCTGAGCCTGACGAAGGGGGGGTCGGTCGCCGAGTCGATCACGCTCGCGAAAAGCCCGGCGCTCGTGCCCAAGCCGTTGAAGCCGCTCGTCTGCGACGAGGGCTGGCTCGGCTTCGCGGTGCCCAAGGGAAAGACCGTCTCGAAACTCGAGTACGAGTACAGCGGCACGATCTCCTGGGCGGTCGGCTGAGACAGAAGAGGTGTGGCGCCCGGCGCCGCACCGCGGCCCTAGACTCAGGGCATGAGCCGAGATCGGAGGATTGCCGTGAGCGTGCGACGGTCGCTTGGCGCCGCGATCTGCGTGACGGTGGCGGCCGTCGGGATCCTGGCGCTGTCGAGCCCGCTGGCCCACGGCTCCGCGCCACGCCATGCGTCCAAGGCGGCAGACTTTCACCCGTACTCGGTCACGTTCGTCTCGCTGGACACCGGGTGGGCACTCGGGACAGCGCCATGCGCCTCCGCCGGCGCCTGCCTGGAGCTCTTCGAGACGACCGACGGTGGCCACTCGTGGTCGCAGCGCGCGCTGCCGGCAGCACTGCTCGCCGCGGCGGACCGCAGGGTCGGCGGCGTCCCGGCCGATCTGGCCGAGTCCGCCTCCGGCGGCCTGAGCGTTCGCTTCGCCGACCCCCAGGACGGCTGGATCTACGGCGGCATCGCGGTCGTGCCGAAGCATTCGGCGGCCTCGGGGACCGAAATCGAGGCGGTCCTGTGGTCCACACACGACGGCGGCCTGCGCTGGCAACAGCAGGCGCTCAGCGGACTGGGCGAGGAGGACCTCATCTTCGACCTCGAGGCCGCGCACGGCACGGCCCACCTGATGCAGTCGAACACGGCCAACGGCGTGACCGTCAAGAGCTCCCCGGTCAGCTCTGACAGCTGGCGTGTGACGAACACCGCGCTGCTCCGCAGCCCAGCCGGCGGCGGCGAACAGCAGGGCTCGTTCGTGCTCCAGGGTTCGAGCGGCTGGCTGGTCGAGGGCAACGACCGTGGCACGACCGGCAGCGCGCGCCTGGAGAGCGGCCGCTGGGTCAGCTGGACCCCGCCGTGCGCATCGGTCGGACACAGCTTTGCGATCCCCGCGGCAGCGACGCCGGAGCAGCTCGTCGCCAACTGCGTGATGGGCGGGTTCGCCTACCCGCTGCCGAAGGACGCTCCGCCCGGCGCCAAACTCGATTCGAACTGGCTCTACTTCTCAGACAATGGCGGCGACAGCTTCAAATACGGCCCCGAACTGCCGGCCGCGTTTCAGGAGGTTCTCGCCTCGCCCGCGCCCGGCGTGATCTTCGGCAGCAGCAGCGGCGACGAGCTCCTCGCCAGCTTCGACGGCGGCGCCCACTGGAGTGTCGCCTACCCGCGCGAGCTGTCGTTCCTTGGCTTCACGAGCACGACCCAGGGCGTCGGCATCGTGCGCGTGTTCCAGGGCGCGACGAGCACGATGATCATGACCTATGACGGCGGCCACCACTGGTCGCCGGTCAGCTTCTAGCCCGCGGCGCGAGGCGCTCCGGTGGCGTGGCGCCGCGCGCCAGACGCTCCGGCGGAGCGTATCGTCGTTGTGCTCCCGCCGGAGTGCGCTTGGCAAACGGCGAGGAGGCCGCTGCAGGGCAGCGGCCTCCTCGTTGCTGCTCGCGCGACTGCGTGGGGCTTACGCGCGCAGGTCGGCGAACGTCACGCCAACCCGACCGCTTGCGGCGGCGCGGCTGCGGACGACGATGCTGAGCGTGCGGGCCGTCGTCATCGCCAGCGCCAGCAGGATCAGGCCGTTGGTCAGAGCGGCCGTGCTGACGTGGTGAGCGAGCATCCAGCTGCCGAGATCGCTCGAGAACCAGTGCGATGAGCCGTAGATGAAGGCCAGCCGACCGGCGGCCGCCGCGACCCAGATCGCCAGGTAGCTGACGCCGGCGGTGGAGAAGACCGTGCCGCTGTCACCGTCGTGCTCGATACGCATCGTGGAGGCGGCGAGCAGGCCGAGGGCCGCGCCGGTGCCGGCTCCGGCCAACTCGATCGCCAGGCCGGCGCCGCTGGTCGCGAAGGCGGCGAGGTAGGTCGCGCCGGCGACGCCGGCGATGATCAGCGGGCGAACGAGACGGCGTGTCGTGATCGCGCGGCGACCCATGTCGGAGGCGAACACGCCGAACAGGATGGCGACGGTGAGGATGAGGGCGCTGGTGGGCATCTT
>JBEKNK010000113.1:0-7025 GCA_049522915.1 Solirubrobacteraceae bacterium
TCCGCCGTGGCGATTGCCGACGTCTGGCCCGCAGCCTACTCTGCTCGATACAGGGCCGCGCTCCGCTTCGTAGTACGCGGTGGGATCGATCGCAGCACCCATTTCGGTGCGGCCGCCAGCCACACAACTAGCACGGAGGAAGTTTGTGAGACCACCGAAATTGGCACTCAGGATGGCGGCAGGGAGCATTGCCGTCGCCGCGACCTTGGCTCTGGGCGTCGCCGGTGCGGCGGCTGCCCCGAACCCAGGTTTCGGCACCCATTTTGACGTCCTGCCGGGTCTGCCTAACCTCAGCCCGACATCGAATGCGCCGTTTGAGCAGGCGGAGGACGGACCGCAGACCGCGAACGTCCCGACGCTCGCTTGGGTCGGCGAGGACGTTCGCCTCGTCGCCTGTGACGACGCGATCAAGCCCAACCCGATCGATCTGCCCAGCATCGACTTCCAGCAGGCAAACTGGAGCTCGGGCACTGGCGGCGACCTGTGGACCGGCGATCAAGCCGCTGCACCGGCGTTCGACAGCAGCGGTTCGAACAACCTGTACACCGACAACACCAGCTCCGCGTTCTTCTTCCCGCCCACCGGCGTGGATGAGACTCGCAACGGCTGCGTTTCGGCGGACATCAGCTCCGTTCACGCGGGCCTCGACGAGGTCACGCTCAGCGTGACCGACGAGGGCCTCAGCGGGGGCAGGGGCGGCCAGGGCCCGATCCTCGACCCCGAGGTCGTGTACCAGGAGCAGTTCATCGTCATCTGGATGACGGCGAACCCGCCGAAGATCACCGAGGCTTCGAACTCGACGATCGAGTATCCGACGACCGCTGGTGGGGTCGCCTCAACGGCGAGCCAGATCACGCCGGTCGTTGGTGCCGCGAACCTGAGCAAGTTCCTTGGCGACGGTTCGACACCCGGCACGTTCGCATCGCTTGACCAGTGGGGTCAGGACACAGGGGTTCTCGGTTGCTTCTCGGTCCCAGGACCGGGCGACGATCCGTTCTTCCCCTGCGCGAACCTCACGCCGGACACCAACAACGGTCTGGTGCAGATTCGCGTGACCGGCTCGTTCCCAGTTGAGGATCAGCCGCCGGCCACGACGAACGAGCAGTACTTCCAGGGCATCACCGGCGGTGGCAACCCCAGCACGATCACGCTGCCGACGCAGTGGGTCGCGCTCGCCAACCTGATGGCGGAGTCCTCGACCAGCTACCAGGGCACCAACGGCAGCCTGTGGGACATCCACGGCAGCCCGACGAACGTCCTGTCAGTGATGGGTCACGCAGGTAACGGTCCCGCCAGTGCGGGTCCCCCGGCGACGCTCGCCGGCCTGTGCCAGTACGACGGAACGCTGTTTGACCAGACGACCGACGTGGTTGACGACTGCCTCTCAACGGGCGGCACGAACCCGACCGGTAACCCGTACGCGTTCTCGCGCGTGTTCGGCGACGTGACGAGCGTCGGCGACACGATCGGGCCGTACGACGCAGAGGCGCCGAATGCGACGCTCCTGTCTGACGGCAACCTGAACACCGACGACGCTCCGATGCCGGCTCTGCCGGTGACGGTGTCGATCGCCAAGGGTGGCCTGGGTGGCCTGTACGGCATCTCGAAGTGGCTGGTCTACAGCCATGACTTCGATGGCGCCGGTACCGACCCCAACGGCAACCCGATCGGGTCGCCGCTGGTCCCGCCGACCGGAAAGACGGCTCTGACGTCGACCGGTACAGCGAACCTCTACAACCCCTACTACCAGGAGTACATCCCGTCCACCGAACGGCCCATCTCGGAGGCGTCAGGCATCACCGGCGTCTACGACGGAGGCAACGCTGCTTCAAGCGGCGACGACTTCCCGGGCTTCAGTGACGGGTACACCGATCCGTACACGTTCTGGACGGCTCTGAAGGGTTCGACGACGGATTCGAAGCCGGTCAGCAATGGCTGCCTCGAGTTCGACTCGAACGTTGAGACGAACAGGGACGAGGCCAACGAGTTCGCGAAGCAGAACCCGGTGGACAAGGGCGGCATCGTCGAAGGTACGACGACCGTCACCGTCGACGGCAAGACCGAGACTGTCCCGAACGGCCTGTTCTACTACGCGACCCCGGATGACCCGACATCGATCCTCGTCTACACGGATGAGCGTGGCGAGGCCTATGTCGACTACAACCCGGGTATCGGTTGGTACAACAACATCGGGCCTGACGGCAACGGTGCCTGTGACCTGGGCGGCCTGTACGGCAAGGCGATCGGCACCTCGTCGATCTCCGCGTCGGTCCAGTACCCGTATGAGGAAGTGCCCTACCAGACCGCCAACCTGGTCTCGAACACTCTGGTCAAGACGGTTGACTCCGAGTGGGAGAAGACCCTGACGGCGTACCCGAAGAGCAACCTGTCCCCGAACGAGATCAGCGTCGTGGTCGCTCACGCGCAGAACATCAACGGCACGCCTTTCTCAGGTGAGGAAGTCTGCGTTGGCGTTCCCGCGAACGACTCGGTGTGGTGGGATGATGAGAACCCGCTCACCGTCACGACGCCGGCCATCGATACCACCGGTAGCAATGGTGATGCTGCTAACACCAGCAACAACACCTGCGGCTGGACCGGTACCGCTGGCAACGTCGCGTTCGACGTCAGTGGCTCCGACGGGCAGACCAACGTGGATGTTCAGGCCGTGTACGTGGCCGAGCACATCACACGTGACGTGAACATCCCGGTGCTCGGTCAGCAGGACCCGGTGTCCTCGACCCAGCCGCCGACCGTCCTCCCCGCCGACCCGGTCAACACGACCATCGCGTCGGGCGACGCCGGCTCAACCGGTAGCACCACCAGCAGCAGCACAGGCAGCGCACCCGTTGCGCCTGTCACGGCGGTCACCCCGTCCGTGCAGGCCAAGACGGCGAACGTCTGCAAGGTGGAGTCAGTCCGCCTGAGCAGCAAGCTCGGGAAGTTCTCCGTGTCGTTCAAGCTGTCCTGCTCGACAGCCAAGTCCGAGTCGGTCACGATCCGGGCCTACCGTGCAAACGGCAAGGTTCTGCGTACCTACAAGGAGACGGTCAAGACCGGCAAGACGGTCAAGATCGCAATTGGTCGCAAGGTGGCGCGCGTCACGGTCATCGCATAACCGAGCCCTGCGCCTAGGCGCAGAACTCGACCATTAGTGCCGGGGGCCCCGCTACGCGGGGCCCCCGGTGCATTTAAGCGGCGGCTCCGCTTCGCGGCGGCGCCGCTGGGCCGGGGCGGCTTCGCGTCGCCGGGGCAGTTCGTGCGGCCGGGGCGCTTCGCGGTGCTGGGCGGCTCCGCTGGGCCGGGGCGGCTTCGCGTCGCCGGGCAGTTCGTGCGGCCGGGGCGCTTTGCGGTGCTCGGCGGCTTCGTGGAGCCGGCTCCGCTTTCGCGTCGCCGGGGCAGGTTCGTCGCGCCGGGGCGCTTTGCGGTGCTCGGCGGCTCCGCTGGGCCGGGGCGGCTTCGCGTCGCCGGGGCAGGTTCGTCGCGCCGGGGCGCTTTGCGGTGCTCGGCGGCTCCGCTGGGCCGGGGCGGCTTCGCGCTGCTGGCGCGCTTCCGCGGTTCCGGGGCGCTTCGCGGCGTCGGCGCGCTTCCGCGATGCCGGGGCGGTTCGCGCAGGGCGTGGCGGCGAAGCGCCGTGTGCAGCCACGCGGACTCCACGCCGCGGCGCCAAGCGGCCACCGGTGCAGCGGTGCGTCCGCCGCCAGGCGGACGCCCCGCCCGTTAATGCCAGGCGGTGGTGCGCCAGTTGTCGGTTGGCGACTCGGGTGCGAGCCAGGGGGGGAGCGCGAGCTCGACGCGCTGCGCGAGGACCTGCGCGTAGGGCTCGTACAGCGCGCGGAAGCGGCCGAGGCGCTCGCGGATCGCCTCCGGCGCGTCGCGCAGCTCGACGCCGGTCGAGCGGACCTCGGCGATCAGCGCTTCGAAGTCGGCCGCCGGCAGGCGATCCACCGTGGCGGCGGTCGGCTTGGTGCGGAAGGTGTAGGCGAGGTCGGCGATCGCGTGGCGGCTGATCGCGAAGGTGAAGCGGGCCTCCTCGACGGTCCCCTCGGGTGCGGCGGAGACGGCGAGCGAGCTCGCGTCGAGGATCGTGACGAGCGCCGAGAGCCAGTTCTGGTTGACGTGCTGGGAGCGGAAGAAGGCGAGCATCGGGTAGGACAGGTGGGTCTCCATCAACTCGGCCGACCACACCTCCCAGCCGCGCAGGTACTCGTTCAGCGCCGGCCAGCCGCCGCGCTGGGTCGCGCGGACGACGAGCCGCCCGGCTGACGGCGGCGACCCGGCCCGCGCGTCCAGCTGCGAGACGGTCGTCTCGCGACGCGAGAACGCCTGATAGAGCGACGGCAGATAGCCGATCACGATCGTCAGCACGCCGAGCCCGGTGGCGGCGTCGAGCACCTGCACGACGCGCGCGAAGGTGTCGTGCGCCGCGAGCCCGGCGGTGCCGGAGCTGACGAGGCTCGCCGCGCTGAAGTAGAGGTCCTGGCCGAAGTCCACCGGGCCGCTCACGCCAAGGTGGGATCCGCCGGCCCACTGCAGGCAGCCGTAGCCGACCATCAGCATCGCCACCCACAGGACGAGGTCCAGCAGCAGCCCGAACGGCCCGTACATCCCGAGCAGCGTGTCCGCGGCGTTCTCGGGCAGCCGGCGGGCCAGCGCTCGCCACGGGCGAAAGGCGTAGATCGCGACGCGACGGGCGAGCAGCGGATCGCGCTTGACCCGCCGCGGCAACAGGAACGCGAGGAAGATCTCGAACAGCATCAGCACGACCAGCACGCCACCGAGAACGCCGACGAGGATCCGCATCGCGCGGACCTTACGTGACCGGCGACGCGGCCGCCGCGAGCTGCGGACCGCCAGCCGCGAGTTCAGGTCCACCCAGTTGACCTCACCGTCAACCTGCGGTTGAGGCTCGCGTCCTACGCGGCGCGCGAACGCGTCCATGTGCGCGCGAAGACGCCGGAAGCAGGTTGCGGCGTGCGGCCGCGCGAACGCGGCCAGCTACCATCAGAGGTATGGACGGCCGCTGGGATCTCACGGGCATCGACGGCGAGCCGATCGACCCGCGCGAGCTGGAGGGTAAGACCGTGCTCGTCGTCAACGTGGCGTCGGCGTGCGGTTTGACGCCGCAGTACGCGGCGCTCGAGCGCCTCCAGCAGCGCTACGGCGGCGAGCGCTTCACGGTCCTCGGGGTGCCCTGCAACCAGTTCGGCGGCCAGGAGCCGGGGACCGCGGAGGAGATCCAGGACTTCTGCTCCACCACCTACGCGACCACCTTCCCGCTGAGCGAGAAGCTCGATGTCAACGGCGAGCAGCGCGACCCGCTCTATGCGTGGCTCACCTCGGCCCCCGACGAGGAAGGCGTGTCGGGCGAGGTCGAGTGGAACTTCGAGAAGTTCCTGGTCTCACCGGACGGCCACATCGCGAAGCGGTTTCGCCCGCAGGTGGAGCCCGAGGACGAGCGGGTGATCGCGGCGATTGAAACAGCGTTGGCGCAAGGCTCCCCGGTGGAATGAAGATCAGGGCGACCGAGGTTCGCATCGGCGACCGCCTGCGCACGCGCACCGGCGCCGAGCTGACGGTCACGCGCATCGACGAGAGGTTCATGGGCCGCGAGGAGATGCTTGCGTTCGTCGAGGATTCAAAGACGCAGTGGCTGAAGATGCCCGCTCGGCGCGACGCAGAGGTCGAGCGGCTGAACGGCGATCCCGCAGGGCGTTGAGCGAGATGCGTCACCGGCCGCTCGGCCGCTCCGGCCTGCTCGTGTCGGTCGTCGGCCTCGGCTGCAACAACTTCGGCGGCCGGGTGGACCGCGACGGCGCGCGGGCTGTCGTGCAGGCGGCGCTGGACGCAGGCGTGACGTTGTTTGACACCGCCGACGTCTACGGCGGCCGGGGTGGCAGCGAGACGATTCTTGGCGAGCTGCTTGAGGGACGCCGCGACGAGGTCGTGCTGGCGACGAAGTTCGGCCTGCCGATCGACGACCGCGCGGAGCGCGAGCTGCGCGGCTCGCGGCGCTACATCCGCCGCGCCGTCGAAGCATCGCTGCGGCGGCTGCGCACCGACTGGATCGACCTCTACCAGTACCACCGCCCCGACGGCGTGACGCCGCTGCAGGAGACGCTCGAGGCGCTCTCGGAGCTCGTCACGGAGGGGAAGGTGCGCTACATCGGCTGCTCGAACTTCCCGGCCTGGCAGCTCGTGGACGCTGCCTGGACGAGCCGGACGGCCGGCCTCGCGCGGTTCATCAGCGCGCAGAACGAATACAGCCTGCTCGACCGCAGCGCCGAGGCGGAGCTCGTCCCGGCCTGCCTGTGCCACGGCGTCGGCGTGCTGCCCTACTACCCGCTCGCCAACGGGCTGCTGAGCGGCAAATACCGTCGCGGCGAGCCGGCGCCGGCCGGCACGCGCCTGGCCGCGCGTCCGGCCGCGCTGCAGCAGGCGGACTTCGATGCGATCGAGTCGCTCGAGGCCTTCGCCGCCGCCGCCGGGCGCTCGCTGCTGGAGGTCGCGATCGGCGGGCTCGCCGCCGCACCCGCCGTGGCGTCGGTGATCGCCGGCGCCACCACGCCCGAACAGGTCCGCGCCAACGCCGCCGCCGGAGCGTGGATTCCGGACGAGGGCGAGCTCGAGGCGCTCGGCCTGCTCCGCTGAGTGTGGGCGTTCCGGCCGCAGCGCCCCGACAGGCAGTCCCTGTGATGTCCACATAGGCGACACGAAAGGGGCCGCTCGGCGGGCACCCCGACCCGAACCGAGTGCGCTGCCGGCGGTCGCACAGGCCACACCCGTGGATTCGGACGCCGCCGGCCACACTGGCGCCTGTGTCGCGCGAAGCTTGACGTCTACCTTGGCGCCGCTCACCAGCACCGCTCCCGCCTTCGGCGATGAGGCGCTCACGAGCAGCGTTTGGCCTGGGCCGGCCTGCGGAGCGGTGACCTTGCCGAGCGTGCAGTGCGCCGCCGCGAGCAGCTCCCGCGCCGCGGCGAGGGTCCTGCCGACGAGCTTTGGAACCACGCAGTGGGCACCGT
>JBEKNK010000114.1:0-8508 GCA_049522915.1 Solirubrobacteraceae bacterium
CTGGACCGTGAAGATCGGGGACAGCGTCGCAGCCGGTGACACGATCGTCGAGATCTCCACCGACAAGGTCGACGTCGAGCTGCCGGCGCCCGCTGCGGGAACGATCACCGAGCTGCTGGTGTCCCCCGGTGACACCGTGACCGTCGGCCAGGTGATCGCGCGGATGACGCGCGCGATCACCTCGGGCGCACCCACCGGCGCGAGCACCGCGCCGACGGCGCCCGCGAGCCCCCAGCCGCAGACAGACGGCGACGGCGCGGCGCTGTCCGACGGCGCGAAGGCCTCGCCGGTCGCGCGCCGTGCCGCCGCCGCCCTCCGCGTCGACCTCGGCTCACTCGCCGGCAGCGGCCGCGACGGACGGATCGTCAAGGACGACGTGCTCGCCGCCGCCGAGCGGCCCGCCGACGCTCCCGACGCCGGTTCGGCCGCGACCGTCAGCGAGCTGCGCGGCGGCGCCGCGATGCTCGTCCGCTACATGGAGGAGAGCCGTTCGATCCCGACGGCGACCAGCCTGCGCACGATCGTCGTCGATGCACTGGACGGCCGTCGCCGCCAGCTGAAGGACGGCGGAGTCAAGGTCTCCTTCACCCACCTGATCGCCTTCGCGATCGCCCGCGCTGCGGGTGAGCTGCCGGTGATGGCCGACCACTACGCGGAAGTCGACGGCAAGCCCCAGCGCGTGCGTGACGGCGCCGTGAACCTCGGCCTCGCGGTCGACGTACAGAAAAAGGACGGCTCGCGCACGCTCATGGTGCCGGTGATCCGCGACGCCGCCGCGCTGTCATTCGACGCGTTCCTCGCCGCCTACGACGAGCTGGTCGAGCAGGCGCGGACGAACACGCTGACCGCTGACGATCTCGTCGGGGCCAACCTGACGCTCACCAACCCGGGCGGCCTGGGCACCGGCGCCTCGGTGCCGCGGCTGATGCCCGGGCAGGGCACGATCGTCGCGACCGGCTCGATCGGCTACCCGCCCGGTCTCGCCGAGATCGGCGCGCAGATCGGCGCGCAGAAGGTGATGACGCTGACCTCGACCTATGACCATCGGATCATCCAGGGAGCGGAATCGGGCCGCTTCCTCGCCCGCATCGACGCGCTGCTGGGCGGCGCCGACGGCTTCTACGAGGGCGTCTTCGCGGCGCTCGGTGTCGCGCTCACGCCGATGCCGGCCCGCGCCGTCACGACGGCCACCGCACCCGCATCGGCCGGTGCGCGCCCGAGCGAGGAGCTGCTGCAGGCGGCGGCGACCGCGAACGCGCTCGTGCGCTCGCTGCGCACGCACGGCCACCTCGCCGCGACGCTTGACCCCCTTGGCTCGACGCCGCGCGGCGACCCGGCGCTGGACCCGCAGTCGATCGGCCTCACCACCGTGCTGATGGCGCAGATCCCATCGAGCCTGCTGCACATCTTCGTGCCCGGCGCCACGCTCGCCGAGGCCTTCCCGCAGCTGCGAGAGACCTACTGCGGGACGATCGCCTACCAGATCGAGCACATCGCCTCCCACCAGGTTCGTCGCTGGCTGCGCGCGAAGATCGAGAGCGGAGCGTTCCGCAAGCCGCTGCCACCGGCCGAGCAGCGCGCGCTGCTGACCCGCCACGGTTCCGATGCTCGACGAGCTGATTCGCCTCTCGGCCGCCGGCGGGGCGCAGGAGGTCGTGATGGGGATGGCCCACCGCGGCCGGTTGAACGTCCTCGCCCACAACCTCGGCCGGCCCTACGAGACGATCTTCGCCGAGTTCGAGGGCGCCTCCACGCTCGAGGCCGTGACGAGCATCCCGCAGGGTGGCACCGGCGATGTGAAGTACCACCACGGGGCCCAGGGCCATTATCTGCTCGATTCCGGTGAATCGATCCGCGTCAACCTCGAGTCCAATCCCTCCCACCTCGAATACGTCTCGCCGGTCGTGATGGGCGCCACGCGCGCCGCGCAGTCGATCAGCGACGGACCGCACGCCGAGCGCGACACCGCCCGCGCGGTCCCGATCGTGATCCACGGCGACGCCGCGTTCCCCGGCCAGGGCGTGGTCGCCGAGACGCTCAACCTCCAGGCGCTCGACGGCTATAGCGTCGGCGGCACCGTGCACCTGATCACCAACAACCAGGTCGGCTTCACGACCGACCCCGACGACGCCCGCTCGACGCACTGGGCATCGGATCTGGCGAAGGGCTTTGACATCCCGATCATCCACGTCAACGCCGACGACGTCGAGGCCTGCATCTCGGCGGTCCGCCTCGCGTTCGCCTTCCGCGAGGAGTTCGGCCACGACGTGCTGATCGACCTGATCGGCTACCGCCGCTTCGGCCACAACGAGTCCGACGAGCCCGCGTACACCCAGCCGGAGATGTACGCCACGATCAAGGGCAAGAAGCGCGTGTGGGAGCTGTGGGCGGACGAGCTGATCAGCCGCCGCGTGATCAGCCCACCGGAGGTCGACCAGCTGATCGCCGCGGCCTGGGACGAGCTGACGGTCCGCCACCAGGAGCTCAAGGATCAGATCGCGGCGCTGCACGAGAGCGGCGCGACCGACTCCCCCACCGGCGAGTACGAGCTCGACCGCACGGCCTCGCCCGACGTCGACACCGCCGTCCCCGGCGATCTGCTGCGCGACATCAACGAGAACCTGCTGCGCGTCCCGGCAGGCTTCACCGTACATCCGAAGCTGCTGCGCCAGCTCGAACGTCGCCGCGAGGCGCTCGGGCAGGAGATCGACTGGGCGCACGCCGAGGCCCTCGCCTACGGCTCGCTGCTGGCCGAGGGAACGTCGATTCGCCTGACCGGCCAGGACGCCGAGCGCGGAACCTTCAGCCAGCGCCACCTCGTCCTGCACGACGCCGACAACGGGCAGACCTTCTCCCCGATCGCCCAACTGCCCACCTCGACCGCACCCTTCGAGCTGTACAACAGCCCGCTCTCGGAGGTCGGCTGCCTCGGGTTCGAGTACGGCTACAGCCAGGAGGCCCCCGAAACGCTGGTGATCTGGGAGGCGCAGTTCGGCGACTTCGTCAACGCGGCCCAGGTGATCGTCGACCAGTTCATCGCCTCGGGCCTCGCGAAATGGGGACAGACCTCGCGCCTGACGCTGCTGCTGCCCCACGGCTACGAGGGCTCCGGCCCCGAGCACTCCTCGGCGCGCCTGGAGCGCTTCCTCTCGCTCGCGGCCGAGGGCAACCTCCGCGTCGCAACCCCGACGACGCCGGCCCAGTACTTCCACCTGCTGCGCCGCCAGGCGCTGATCGTCAAGCACCGGCCCCTGATCGTGATGACACCGAAGTCGCTGCTGCGCCTGCCGCAGGCCGCGAGCTCGCTGGTCGATCTCACCGACGGCCAGTTCCATCCGGTGCTGGCCGAGCCCGGGCTCGACGACGCCAAGGTGACACGGCTGATCCTCTGCACCGGCAAGATCTACTACGACCTCGTCGGCCACCCCGACCGCGCGAGCAACGACGCCGTCGCGGTCGGGCGGGTCGAGCTGCTGTACCCCTTCCCCGAGCGCCAGGTGCTCGAGATCATCTCCCGCTACCCGAACCTCACCGAGCTCGCCTGGGTGCAGGAGGAGCCGCGCAACATGGGCGCCCGCGCCCACATGAACCAGCGCCTGCGCCAGGTCATGCCGCGCGAACTCTCCTACGGCTACATCGGACGCCCCGAGCGCGCGAGCCCCGGCGAGGGCTACCCCGCCGCACACGCCACCGAGCAGAGCCGGATCGTGCGCACCGCGCTCGACCTCTCGATCCCGCTCTCGCAGTTCCCGGCCAAGACGCCCGGCGAGCGCTGAGCGCGGCCCCGCATCCTCAGGCGAAGAGCGTCAGCTCCGGCTCGCGCTCACCGCGCAGCAGCGCGAGATCGACCTCGACGCAGGCGATTCCCCGGGCCGCCGCAAGCACGCTCGCCTGCGGCTTGATCTGCTGGGCCGCGAGCACGCCGCGACAGTCGCTCATCGCCGGGTCGAGCCGGATTCGCTCGAGGTAGCGGCTGAGCTGCTCGACCGCGTCGATCGTCCCGACACGCTTGATCTCGACCGCGACCCAGCCGTCGCCGCCGTCACGGCACATCAGGTCCACGGGGCCGATGTCGGTCGGCCACTCGCGCCGCACGAGCCTGAAACCCTCGCCGCAGCACTGTGGCGAGGCGGCCAGCAGCTCCTGCAGGTCGCGCTCGACGCCGTCCTTCTCGAGTCCGGCCGCCTCCCCCATGTCGTGCGTCATGTCGAGCAGCACCTCGTCGATCGCGATCTCGATGCGTTCCTCGCCTCGCAGCTTGCGCACCTCGATCCGCGTCGGCGGCTCGCCCTCGATATCCACCACGGTCGGCGCGGTCATCCAGTTCTGCGGCTTGTACCCACCGCTGTCGGCGTGCACCATCATCGACCCGTCCGCCTTCATCACGACCAGCCGCACCGCCATCGGCAGCACGGTCGACAGGCGGCCGGTGTAGGAGACCTCACAGCGAGCGACGAGCAGGCGCATCGGGCAGCAGCTTAGGCGGCCAGGAACATCTTGGCGGTCACTGGCGAGACGAACACGACGCCGCACGCCTGCTGCGGCGTCGCCCCTCCGCCGTAGGGCGTGATGTGCGCCCGCGCGCCGGTCAGCGTCACCTCGCCCCCGGCCCCCGGCGGCGTCAGTAGCAGTTGCGCCGAGGTCGGGCAGACCTCGCCCTTGAAGACCGCCCCGTCGGTGAACTCGACGCCGAAGTAGGCCCGCGCGCCGGCGGCGAGCGTGACGAGCTTGCGCGCGATGCCGTCGAAGCCGGCGCTCACGTGCAGCTCGGTGGTCTTGATCGCCTTCCCGGCGGCGCTGCGCATCGCGAGCGCCGGGTATCCAATCAGCGAGCAGCGCCGGTCGCTCGCGTTGACGAAGCCGAACTCGAGTAACACCGATCCGACGCCCGCCGCGGGACCGCCGGCCCAAGCGCGAAGCTGCGTGCTCGAGCACCTCCCGGCGGCGCCCGCACGCAGCGCCGTCGAACCGCCGCCGCCACCTCCGCACGCCGCGCCCGCAAGCACAACGCCGGCCGCGAGCACCGCGGCGAGCCCGCCGCGCACCCGCTTGGGACCGTGATCGCTCACACGGCGAACGCTACCGGCGCCGGCGGACCGCCGGTGCGCTCACGCCCGGCAAGCGTGTTCCACCCGCCGGCGCGCTCACGCGAAGGGGCCGCGCGCCGGCGGCAGCGTGCCCGAGTCGCCCGGCTCGACGCCGTTGCGCCCCGCAGCGCCACGATCGTGCCCGGGCAGCTCGCCGTTCAGCATGTCGCGAAACCCGCGCAGGCCCTCGCCGAGCGCCCGCGCCAGCTCGGGCAGGCGCTTCGGTCCGACGAAGATCAGCGCGACGGCCGCAAAGAAGAGGATGTGGATCGGGCTGATCAGGCTCATGGAGATTTCTACGCCGGCCGGTGTCCGGCCGGATCAGGCGACCACACTACGCTGCCGGTAGGACTCGTGGCTCGAGGCTGCGCATCCGCTCGCGCAACTCGGCGACCTCCCTGCCGGCGCCCAGCTCGAGCGCACGCTCGCAGGCCTCCAGGCACTCGGCGATCCGATCGGTGCGCGCGAGCGCGTGCGCGAGGCGCGACCAGGCAGCGACCGACTCGCCGTCGAGCTCCACCGCCTGCTCGCACGCGGACACCTCACCGCCGATGTCGCCGGCCAGCTGCAGCGCGAGCGCCAGATCGAGCAGCGCCTCGACGCTCGGCTCGAGGCTCTGGGCGCGACGCAGCGCCTCGATCGCGCCAGCGCGGTCCATCAGGCGCAGGCGAAGGCGCCCGAGCCGCGCCCACTCGCCGGCATCGCCCGGCGCGCGTCGGACGGCCCGCTGTGCGGACTCGGCGGCCAGGTCGATCGCCCCCATGTCCTCATAGATCCGCGCGGCGAAGCGGTGCGCGGCGGGGCGAGCGCCGTCCACGCGCGCCCAGTCGCGCACCGCGCGCGCGGCGGCGGGCAGGTTGTCGGCCTGCCAGAAGGCGAGCGTCATCATCCGCAGCACCGGCACGTTGGTCGGGTCGGCGTCGCGGGCATAGATCAGCCGCTGCGCGGCGAGCGCGTAGTCGCCGTCGGAGAGCGCGTTCTGGGCGGCGGTCATGAACCGCGCGACACGGTCGGCGGCCGGATCTGGCGTCGAGAAGTCGACGAAGCTCAGACTGCCTGCCGGCACGGTGCGAATCCCCTGGCTGAACAGCACGCGCGCCCATTGGCGCACGTCGTCGCCTTCGCCGGTGAAGTAGATCCCCGTGACGCTGCCGACGCCCCACTCCGGGTAGCTCAGGCAGCGGGCGTAGCGGTGCACGACGGAGTGGTCGGGCACGCGGCTGCCGAACGGATCGTGGTGGGTGCGCTCCGCCGCCGCCGCGCGGGCGCGCTGCTCGGCCTCGTAGGCTCGCTGGCCCTCCCGCGCCCGCGCCTCTCGCGTCGCCGCCGCCGACGCACGCGCCGCGTTGCGCGAGATCTTGCCGCCGCGTGAGCCCTCAGCGAGGCGCTCGAGCTCGTCGGCCATGTCGTTGATCGCCTGCAGGTGGCGCTGGTGTTCGTGTTGCTTGCCGGGCGGCGCGATGTCCGGATGCCAGCGCTTGGCCATCCGCCGTCGCGCGAGCTGCACGTCGCGCGCGTCAAAGGGCGCCTCCAGCTCGAGGAGGGCCATCGCCTGCTCCAGATCGAACACCGTTGCCATCAGTCAGTCACGTTATCGGACGCTCACCCCATATCCTGCTGCTCCGATGGCCGGCGAACCGATCTTCCAGATGTACAAGCTGTCCAAGGTCTATCCACCGGACCGCGAGGTGCTGAAGGACATCTCGCTGTCGTTCCTGCCGGGGGCCAAGATCGGCGTGCTCGGCTACAACGGCTCCGGCAAGTCGTCGCTGCTCGCGATCATGGCCGGCCGCGACGGCGAGTTCCGCGGCGACGCTGCGCTCGCCCCCGGCGTCTCGGTCGGGCTGCTCGAGCAGGAGCCGCACCTCGACGAGTCAAAGGACGTCCGCGCCAACGTGCTGGACGGCGTCGCCGGCCTTGCCGCGCTGCTCGATCGCTTCAACGAGCTGGCCGCCAACTACTCGGAGGACACGGCCGCCGAATTCGCGCGCCTGCAGGATGAGATCGACGCGGCGGATGCCTGGAACCTCGACGGGATGATCGAGCATGCGATGGACGCCCTGCGCTGCCCGCCGGGCGACGCGGCCGTCGGCCCGCTGTCGGGTGGCGAGCGCCGCCGCGTCGCGCTCTGCCGCCTGCTGCTCTCCCAGCCGGACCTGCTGCTGCTCGACGAGCCGACCAACCATCTCGACGCCGAGTCGGTCGAATGGCTCGAGCGCCACCTCGCCGACTACAAGGGCACGGTCGTCGCCGTCACCCACGACCGCTATTTCCTGGACAACGTCGCCGGCTGGATCCTCGAGCTCGACCGCGGCCGTGGCATCCCCTACCGCGGCAACTACTCCGGCTGGCTCGAGCAGAAGCAGGCTCGCCTGGCGCAGAACGAGAAGCAGGAGATCGCCCGCCAGCGGACGATCGCGGCAGAGCTTGAGTGGGTGCGCACCAATCCCAAGGGCCGGCGCAACAAGTCCAAGGCCCGCCTGGCCAACTACGAGGCGCTGCTCGCCGCCGAGACCGACGTCAAGCTGGACCAGGTCCAGATCCACATCCCGGCCGGGCCGCGACTCGGCGATGTGGTGATCGAGTGCAGCGAGCTGCGCAAGGGCTTCGGCGACCGCCTGCTGATAGAGAACCTTTCGTTCTCGCTGCCACGCGGCGGCATCGTCGGCGTGATCGGCCCAAACGGCGCCGGCAAGACGACGCTGTTTCGGATGATCACTGGGCAGGAGCAGCCCGACGGCGGCACGCTTCGGATCGGCGACACCGTCGAGCTGGCCTACGTCGACCAGTCGCGCGACTCACTCGATGACACCAAGGGCGTCTGGGAGGAGATCTCCGGCGGCCTGGACCAGATCAAGGTCGGAGACGTCTGGGTCAACTCGCGCCAGTACGCGGCGTCGTTCAACTTCCGCGGCTCGGATCAGCAGAAGAAGGTCGCGAAGCTCTCCGGTGGCGAGCGCAACCGGCTGCACCTGGCGAAGCTGTTGCGCGGCGGCGGCAACCTGCTGCTGCTCGACGAGCCGACCAACGACCTCGACGTCGACACCCTGCGGGCGCTCGAGGACGCGCTGCTCGCCTTCCCGGGCTGCGCCGTCGTGATCAGCCACGACCGCTGGTTCCTCGACCGGATCTGCACCCACGTGCTCGCCTTCGAGGGCGACTCGGAGGTGCGCTGGTGGGAGGGGAACTTCTCGGACTACGAGGCCGACCGCCACAAGCGCCTCGGCAACGACGCCGACCAGCCGCACCGCATCAAGTACAAGCCGCTGCGGCGGGGCTGACCCCGGATGCGCCGCTCCTCGGCATCGTCGCGGCAGCCGGCGCCGGCCTGCGCCGGCGGGGCTCCGGCGTGAGGATCACCGCCGTGAACACCGTGATCGTCGACGGCGGCTTTCGCAACTGGGTGTTCGTCTCCGTGGAG
>JBEKNK010000115.1:0-6809 GCA_049522915.1 Solirubrobacteraceae bacterium
ACCTCGACGTCGACACCCTGCGGGCGCTCGAGGAGGCGCTGCTGAGCTTCGCCGGCTGCGCGGTGGTGATCTCCCACGATCGCTGGTTCCTCGACCGCGTGGCGACGCACGTGCTGGCCTTCGAGGGCGACAGCCAGGTCACCTGGTTCGAGGGCAACTTCGAGGCCTACGAGGAGCACCGCCGCGAGCTGCTCGGCGCCGAGGCCGACCGCCCGAAGCGAATCAGCTACAAGCGGCTCGTCCGCTGAGCCCCAGCTCGGCACACAGCAGCGGCCCCAACTCCCAGGCGTCCGCGGCGACCGCGTCGGCGTCGCTCAACTGCGACGCCGGATAGGGGCCCGTGGCAACAGCGAGCACGCGCAGGCCGTCCGCCCGCGCACAGGCGATGTCAAGCGGGGTGTCGCCGACGACGATCGTGCGCTCGCGCGGATGCCCGCCGGCGCGAGCCCGGGCGATCGCCGGCAGCTCGTCGCGCGACTCGGCGTCCGAGCCGAAGCCGCCCTGGCCTGTCGCGAAGTACTGGCTGATCCCCGCGCGAGCGAGCTTCAGCCGCGCGATGGCCTCGTAGTTGCCGGTGACCAGCGAGAGCCTCACGTCAGCGCTCTGCTCGAGCTTTGCAAGCAGCTCGCGCATGCCGGGAGCGACGCGGTCGGCGAGGCTCGCCGGGCAGCGCCGCGCAAACGACGCGGCGCACGCCGCCTCCAAACGCTCACGGCCGGCGTCGAAGCGCCCGCCGTCGACACCGGCCAATGCCGCCAGCTCGCGCGCGATCGCGGTGTCGGTCCTGCCGGCCGCGCTGATCGGCTGCGCCGGCGGATCGATCCCGTAGACGCTCGCCAGCGCCTCGCGCAGCGCGGCCGCGTGCTCCGCGCTCGCACGCAGCAGCAGCGTCCCGTCGATGTCGAACAGCAGAAGCATCCGACCATTCTCGGGCGTTGGGGCCCGCGAAGGTGGCTCGCCGCTAAGTAAACCTCCGCAAGCTGTCGACATAACATGGAAGATGAAAATAGTTCGCGCCCGCGAGTCCCGTGCACGGCTGCGTGTACGCCTCGCGTCGCGGATGCGCGCGGACGCCGGCGACACGCTGATCGAGGTGCTGATCGCCGCCCTGCTCGTCGCGATGATCGCGGCGGCCACGTTCACCGGCTACAGCGCGGTCGCCCACGTCGCGGGTGGTGAGAAGCAGCGCGCCCAGGCCAGCTCTCTCGCCGAGGCCGACCAGGCGCGCCTGCACGGCCTGACGCTGAACAACCTCTCGAGCTCCGGCACCGGGCTCGGCGTCGGCAACACCCATTACAGCCAGCAGGTCAATGGCACCGTGTATACGGTCACCTCCACCGCCGCGTTCGTGGCCGCCAGCGGCGCGGCGTCCTGCACGCCGAGCGGTGCGAGCACCGCCGACGAGGTGCAGATCCTCTCGACGGTCGTCTGGACCTCCGACGCGGCGGCCGGGGGACCGGTCGAGATTCACGGCCTGGTCACCCCCCAGGAGGGCGGATCGCTGATCGCGAGGGTGCTCAGCACGAGCGGCAACCCGGTCGCGGGAGCGACGGTCTCGCTGAGCGGCGGCCCGACCTCCGCTGCGACGTTGACGACCGACGCCAACGGATGCGTCGAGTTCGCCGCGCTGAGCGGCGGCACCTACACCGTCACGGCGACGGCGAGCGGGGTCACCGAGAGCGTCACCGCACCGACCGTCGTGCCGACGCAGACGTCGGTAGCGACACTCACCCCCGGAGGCGACGGCAGCATCTCGGCAACGTTCACGACCAGCTACAACGGATCGAGCCACGCCTCGAGCGCCGACCAGGTCACCGCCTGGAATCCCGCCGTCACCCCCGCCTACGGCGTCTTTGGCTCCTCAAGCACGCTCACCGCCAACACCTACCAGCCCACGGTCAACTCGGGCAGCGTGTTCGCCCCAGGCCCCTACACGGCCTACGGCGGCAGCTGCTCGGGCGACTACTCAAACAGCGGCTACGCGGTCGCGAACGTGACCACCGGCACGACGCAGTCGGTGAGCCTGCCCCTGCCGGCGATGATCGTCGACGTCTGGGGAGCGACGCCCAATGTCGAGACCGACGACCCGGCGAGCAGCTCGGTCGTCTACACCGGCAGCGGCTGGACGCACGCCACGGGGGCGGGCGCGACCAACCAGTACTTGAACACCGACAGCTACACGTCCACCACCGGCGCCTACGTCACGTTCACCTTCACCGGCACGAGCATCCAGTGGATCGGGCCGAAGGCCACCAACCAGGGGTACGCCAACGTCCTGATCGACGGCACGCAGTTCGCCACCGACGTCAGCACCTACGGCCCGACGTCGTTCCAGAATGTTCTGTTCAGCGCGACAGGTCTCAGCAACGCCACGCACACGATCGAGATCTACGTCGTCGGAACGGGAACCGAGCCGCCAGGCTCGAGCGGCGCCAGCGTCGACATCGACGCGTTCATCGTCGGCAGCGGCGGCAGCGGCGAGGTCGACGACCCGGCGAGCGCGGCCGTCGCCTACACCGGCTCGGGCTGGACGCACGGAGCCACCGGCAGCAACAACTACGACAGCACCGAGAGCTTCGACCTGACGGCCGGCGACACCGTGTCCTTCACCTTCACCGGCACGAGCGTGGAATGGATCGCCCCGGTCTCGAGCAACGGCGGCTACGTCAACATCTACCTCGACGGCAGCTCCACGCCGGTCGCGACCAACGTCACGACCTACAGCGCCACGACCTACTACCAGCAGGTGGTGTGGAGCGACGCCGGGCTCGCAAACGCCACCCACACGATCAAGATCGTCGTCCAGGGAACCAAGCCGGCGGCGTCCTCGAACACCTACGCACAGGTCGACGCCTTCATCTACGGCACGCAGGCGACGTCGCTCCTGGCCGTCGCCCCGGTGGTCACGCTGACCGACAACAACGCCGGCTGCTCGAGCGCCGAGAACTACCCGGCGACCCAGGTCCCCACGAGCACGCAGGGAGCGCTCGTGGACCCCGGCCAGCCGTATGGCAACTTCACGGCCTGCGCGAGCAGCGGCGGCTATGAGAACACGGCGTCGGTCGCGAACACCAGCTACAGCGCCGGCAACGTGGTCAACCTGTATCTGAATCCGGGCGCCGCAGGGTTACAGAGCGGCAGCTGCACATGACCCGCGCGCGGCTGCGCCGCGAGGCCGGCTTCACGCTGATCGAGCTGATGGTCGCAATGCTGCTCGGGATCATCGTGTCCGCGGCGACGCTGGCGATCGTGATCACCTCCGTTCACCTGACGTCGAACTTCGACGACGAGGTCGATGCAACGCAGCAGGGCCGCCTCGCGATGCTGCAGATCTCACAGGCTCTGAACTCGAGCTGCGTGAGCGCCGCGCTGGCCCCGATCCTCCCCGCCAGCGACAACAGCGATCTGTGGTTCTACAGCTCGCTCAGCGACGCCGCGACAATCAAGCCCAACAAGGTGTGGATCCAGTTCACGGGCAGCTCGCTGGTGATGCAGACCTACCCATGGGTGAGCGGAGCCTTCCCCAGCTGGGTCTTCTCGGCCACGCCGACGACGTTTGTCCTGTTGGGGAATGCGGCCCTCGCGTCATCGACGCCGGTCTTCCAGTACTTCGGATACGGATCCGCCGGCGCGCTGTCCACGACGGCGTACCCGATCACCGCGACCCTCGGCACGAACGCGGCCACGACGGCCGAGGTGCAGATCAATTTCACGGCGATCCCCTCGGACGGCGGAACCGCACTGAGCCGCCCCGCAAGCTTCAGCGACGCCGTCGTCTTGCGCCTTTCGGCCGCGTCGAACCAGAGCGGCGCCACCAACCTGCCATGCACGTGAGCCTGCCCCCCAGCCGATCGGCCCGCGCCGGCGACGAGCGGGGCTTCACGATGCTGCTTGCCCTGTACGTCCTGGTCATCACCACGCTGCTGCTCGGCGCCGCCTTCGTCGCCGTGCTCTCCGACGCGGCGCCGGCCCGCACCGACCTCGACCAGAAACGCGCCTACGCCGCCGCGCAGGCGGGAATCGCGCAGTACAACTACGACCTCAACCAGAACCCGAACTTCTGGGAGGGCTGCACGTCGCCGAGCGGCACGGTCGGCGTCGCCGACAGCGGCTCGACCGAGACCTTCGTCGCCACGCCGGTCCCGGCAACCGGCTACTCGAGCTGCAGCACGAGCAACCCGATCAACTCGATGATCGAGGCAGCCGGGACAGCGGCCGCCGGATCCTTCCGAGTCGCCTCGACCGGGACCTCGAACAAGGTCTCGCGCACGATCGTCGCGCAGTACACGCGCAACAGCTTCCTCAGCTACGTCTACTTCACCAACTACGAGGACTCCGACCCGGAGTGGGCGCCAGACGGCGGCCTCAGCTGCGCCGTCTACGCGTGGGCCGGTCGCAGCTCCTCCTGCGCCGCGACCGCGTTCGGGGCCGGCGACGCCGTCAACGGACCGCTGCACAGCAACGACAACGTCGGCGTCTGCAGCGGATCGGGCGGCACCACGACCTTCGGTCGCGCCGGGCAATCGCCGGCCGACTCGATCGAGACGCCGAACGTCCTCTCGGAGACAACCTGCGGCGGCACGATCGTGATGAACGGCACGCCCAACAACACCGTCGGCACGCTCCAGCCGCCACCGAACGACACGCAGCTGCTGTCCGTCGCCGACGGCGGTGTCTCCGCCGACAGCAACGGGTGCTACGCGGGCGCGGGCTGCGTGTTCACCGGACCGACGACGATCGTGCTGGACGGACCGACGTCGGGGACCAACCAGATGACCGTGACCAACGCCGCCTACGGCAGCCCGGCGGGCACGGCAACGAAGGTCGTCTTCCCCTCCAACGGCGTTGTGTACATCAACGCGACAACCTCCTGCAGCTACGCGTACAGCCCGTTTGGCAGCACCGGGCAGCTGTACGGCTCAACCACGCTCGATCCGAGCGACACCACCGACAACGCGGGCTGCGGCGACGCCGTCGTGTCCGCGAGCACCTCAGCGTCGAGCTGCTCGGGAACCACGCAGGTCAGCGGCGTGTGCCCCTACACGCAGTCACTGACGATCGGCGCCGCTGACGACATCATCATCGCGAGCAGCCTGACGACGACAACCACCACCTCCGGTTGCTCCGGCGGAGAGACGGGCGGCTGCCCGAGCGGGACCGCCGTGCTCGGCCTGATCGCCGACCACAACGTGCGCATCGCCCACGCGCTCGGCAGCGCACGCTACGCGGGCGAAACCGAGCAGTCGTGCCTGGCCAGCACCGGCGGGACCCAGGACGCCTACCTGAACACCAACGCCAGCCCCTCGCTGATCAACCCGGTGATCGACGCGGCGATCTTCGCGATCAACGACTCCTTCATCGTCGACGACTTCGACTGCGGCTCGACCAGCAACAGCACTCCTGGCGCGGCCCCCAGCCAGCTCGGCACCCTGACCGTCAACGGCTCGATCGCTCAGAACTTCCGCGGACGCGTCGCCGAGGGCAACCCCCAGGTCTCCGGCTATACGAAGAGCTACTGGTACGACCCGCGCTTGGAGTCGACCTCGCCACCGTACTTCCTCAATCCGCTGGACGCCACCTGGGTGGCGACTCGGCTGACGGAGTGCGACAGCGCCGCGACCTGCTGAGCGGGGGCTCCGGCGAGCATCCCGGCGCCACGCATCCTGTTCCCCGGCCGTCGAGGGCCCTTCGTACCCCCGCTGAGGCTGCTCAACAAAAGCAGCGTTTGCGCCGACAACAGCAGTGAAGATGCCAAGCGAACGTGTTCCGGCGGGGTCCCGCGCGCCACTGCATGCGCGCGTCGCGGCGTGGCTTCGCGACGAGGCCGGCGACACGATGATCGAGGTGATGGTCGCCGCGATTCTGGTTGCGCTGATCGCGGTCGCGACGTTCACCGGCTACTCCTCCGTGGCCCACGTCGCGAGCGGCGAGAACACGCGCGCGCAGGCCAGCGCACTCGCCGAGGCCGATCAGGCGCGCCTGCACGGGCTGACGCTGAACAACCTCTCGAGCGCGGGCACCGGCGCCTCCTACGGCAACACGAGCTACACGCAGACGGTCGACAACACCGTCTACACGATCGCATCCTCGACCAAGTTCGTGTCCGGCAGCGGCGCCGCGTCGTGCACCGCGAGCGGCACGACGACCGCCGACGAGGTCCAGACGACCTCCACGGTCACCTGGAACAACGACGGCTACGCCGGCGGTCCGGTGGAGATTCACGGCCTGGTCACGCCACCGCAGGGCGGCGCGCTGATCGTCAGGGTCCTCAACTCGAGCGGCGTTGGGATCTCGGGCGCGAGCGTGGCGTTGAGCGGCGGGCCGACCTCCGTTTCGCCGCTGACGACCGACGTCAACGGCTGTGTCGAGTTCGGCGGCCTGAGCGGCGGCTCCTACACCGCCACCGCCACGCAGGGAAGCACGAGCACCAGCGGCTCGGCGACCGTCGTGGCGACGCAGACAAAGACCATCACGCTCACGCCCTCGGGCGGCACCGGCGCGATCTCCGCGACCTTCACGACCGTCTACAACGGCAGCTCCCACGCCTCCAGCGCCGACCAGGTCACGGCCTGGAACCCCTCGAACCCGAGCCTCTACAACGTCTTCGGCACACCGAGCACGCTCAACAACAACACCTACCAGAGCACGGTCAGCTCGGGCGCCCAGTTCGCTCCCGGCACCTACACGACCTACGCCGGCAGCTGCTCCGGCGACTACTCGGGCAGCGGCTACGCGCTGGCGAACGTGACCGCCGGCACGACGCAGTCGGTGAGCCTGCCCCTGCCGGCGATGATCGTCGACGTCTGGGG
>JBEKNK010000116.1:0-11711 GCA_049522915.1 Solirubrobacteraceae bacterium
CGAGCTGACGCCGGCCGCACGCCGACGCCAGGTGCGCGTCGCACGAGTGACGCCCGCGAGCCGGCGATCTACGCGCTCGCCGCGAGCGCCCGGCCGAGCAGCCCGCGCGCGACCAGCAGCTCCGCGATCTGCACGGCGTTCAGCGCCGCTCCCTTGAGCAGGTTGTCGCCGACCACGAACATGTTCAGCGAGTGATCGTCGCCGAGATCGGAGCGAATCCGCCCGACCGCGACCTCGTCGCGTCCGGCGTACTTCGCGGGGGTCGGCAGGTCGTCCAGCACGACGCCCGGGAAGGCCGCAAGGGCCTCGAGCGCCTGCGAATGCTCGGGTGGCTGCGCGAACGTGGCGCGCAGCTCGATGGCGTGGCCGACCATCACCGGCACCCGCACACAGGTCGGGCTGACGCGCAGATCGGGCAGCTCGAGGATCTTGCGCGACTCGTTGACCAACTTCAGCTCCTCGTCGCTGTAGCCGCCGGCGGCCGGCGAGCCGAGCCAGGGAACGATGTTGTAGGCGAGCGGGGCGGCGTGGATCGAGTGCTCGATCGAGGCGATCGCCTCCGCACCCGAGCCGATCAGCTGCTCTCGCGCGTCGTGCAGCAGCGGCACCTGGGCCGCCAGCTCGTCCATCCCCTTCTGACCGGCGCCGCCCGCGGCCTGGAAGCTGGTGGCGACGATCTCACGCAGACCGAAGGCGTCGTGCAGCGCCTTCAGCGGCAGCATGATCACCATCGTGGTGCAGTTGGGGTTGGCGACGATCCCGCGCGGGGTGCGCTCCAGCGCGTCCGGGTTGACCTCGCTGACGACGAGCGGCACCTGCGGGTCCATCCGCCAGGCGCTCGAGTTGTCGACGACCACGGCGCCGGCCGCGGCGAAGCGCGGGGCCCACTCCCGCGAGGTGCCGCCGCCGGCGGAGAAGAGGGCGAGGTCAAAGCCGGCGATCGTGTCCTCGCGCAGCGCCGCGACGACGCCGACGCCCGGCAGCTCGCGCCCGGCCGAGCGCTCGGATGCGAAGGGCACGATCTCGCTCGTCGCGAAGCGCCGGCTGCGCAGCACCTCGAGCATGATCCGCCCGACCGCCCCGGTCGCCCCAACCACCGCCACGCGCGGGCCCGCGCTCATCGTGCCCTCCCGAACGGGTCGTCGGCCATGATCGTGTCCTCGCCCGAGAGGCCGAAGGCCGAGTGCAGGCCGCGTACCGCCTCGCCCACGCGGTCGGCCGCGATCACGCAGGAGATCTTGATCGGCGAAGTCGAGATCATCTCGATGTTGATGCCGGCGTCGCCTAGCACCGTGAAGACCGTCGCGGCGACGCCGGGGTGGCTGCGCATGCCGGCGCCGACGATCGAGACCTTGCCCATCGACTCCTGCGCCGCGATGTGCTCGATGCCCAGCGCGCCGACGATCCCCTCGAGCGCCTCCCGCGCGACCCGCCCGTCCTCGCGGGGCACCGTGAACGACATGTCGGCGCGGCGCGGCGCCTGCCCGCCGGACGCGGGGCCGGGCAGCGGCTCGTTCTGGATGATCATGTCGACGTTCACGTTGGCTTCGGCCATCGTGGCGAAGATCCGCCCGGCGATGCCGGGCTCGTCGGGGACGCCGAGCAGCGTGATCCGCGTCTCGGCGGTCGAGTGGGTGACGGCTGTTACCAGCGGGTGCTCCATCGTGTCCTCTTCCGAGACGACAACCGTACCGGGTCCATCGTCGAAGCTCGACCGGACATGGATGCGAACGCCGTGCGTACGGGCGTATTCGACGGAGCGCAGCTGCAGCACCCCCGCGCCGGACGCCGACATCTCGAGCATCTCCTCGAAGGACACGACGGCGAGCCTGCGGGCGTCGGGAACCAGGCGCGGATCGGCGCTGAAAACCCCCGCGACGTCGGTGTAGATCTCACAGACCTCGGCACCGAGCGCCGCCGCCACCGCGACCGCGGTGGTGTCCGAGCCGCCGCGCCCGAGCGTGGTGACGTCGTGGCTGGTGGAGACGCCCTGGAAGCCGGCGACGAGCACGATCTTCTCCTCGTCCAGCGCCGCGATGATCCGCTCCGCCCGGACGTCGAGGATCCGCGCCTTGGTGTGGGAGGTGTCGGTGACGATTCCGGCCTGGGACCCGGTCAGCGAGAGCGCCTCGTGCCCGAGGTCGTTGATCGCCATCGCGCACAGCGCGCAGGAGATCCGCTCGCCGGTCGACAGCAGCATGTCCATCTCGCGCGGATCGGGCGCCGGCGAGACCTCCTCGGCCATCGCGATCAGCTCGTCGGTCGTCTTGCCGCGGGCGGAGAGCACGGCGACCACGCGGTTGCCCGCCTCGCGCTTGGCGACGATCCGCTGCGCGGCGCGCTTGATCCGCTCCGCATCGGCGACCGAGGTGCCGCCGAACTTCATCACGACGATGCCCATGGGGGAGGGACTCTAAGGGGGATCGGTGCATGCACCGATCCCGGGGCGGGTGCATGCACCCGCCCCCCGGAGGGTGCATGCACCCTCCGGAGCAGACTCCTAGAGCGAGCGCCGGCCGGCGAACGCGCGGCCGAGAGTGACCTCGTCGGCGTACTCGAGGTCGGAGCCGACGGGCAGGCCGCTGGCGAGGCGGGTCACGGTCAGCGCCGGCGCACGCTCGCGAAGGCCGGCCGCGATGTGCAGCGCCGTCGCCTCGCCGGTGGTGGTCGGGTTGGTCGCGAGCACCACCTCGCGAACCTCGGAGCCAGGCGAGGCCGCGCGGACGTAGAGCTCGGCGATCCGCAGGTCGTCGGGATCCACGCCATCGATCGGTGAGAGCGCACCGCCGAGCACGTGGTAGAGCCCGCGGTACTCGTGCGTGCGTTCGAGCGGGATGACGTCGGAGGAATCCTCGACCACGCAGATCACGGCGCGCTCGCGCCTTGAGTCCTCGCAGATGCGGCAGCGCGGGCCCTCGGAAAGGTTGAAGCAGATCTCGCATTGCCCGATCCGCGCCTTGACCTCGGTGATCGCGGCGGCCAATGCGGCGGCGTCGGCGTCGTCTGAGCGCAGGATGTGGAAGGCCAGCCGCTGGGCCGTGCGGTTGCCGATCCCGGGCAGCTTGGAGAGCTCGGTGACGAGCCGGGCGATCGGGGGTGCGTAGCTCAAAAGCCGGGAAGTCCGAGGCCGCCGAGCGCGCCGAGGTCGAGGCCGGCGGTCGCGCCGCCCATCTTCTGCGCGGCGAGCTCCTGCGCCGCGCGCAGTCCCTCGTTGACGGCGGCGAGCACCATGTCGGCGAGCAGTTCCGGGTCCTCGGGGTCGATTGCGGCGGGGTCGATGCGGATCTCCTTGACGACCAGCCCGCCGGTCACCCGCACGCTGACCATGCCCCCGCCGGCGCTCGCCTGCACCTCGGCGGCGGCCAGCTCCTCCTGCGCGCGCGCCATCTCGGCCTGCATCTTCTGGACCTGCTTGAGCATCTGCTGCATCCCGGGCTGTGGCATCAGGCGTCGTCCTCCTGCTCGTTGTCTGAGAGCTCCTCCGCGTCGAACTCGTCCTTCAGCCGCGCGACCAGCTCGTCCTCGCTGAGCGCCGCCGGCTCTCCCGCCCCCTGCCCCTCGCGCAGCTCGTAGCTGAACGTGAGCGCGTGACCGGTCACGGCGCGCACCGCCTCACCCAGGGCGCTGCGGGTCGCCCGCTCCTCCGCCTTCTGGCGCAGGAAGGCGGCGTCCTTGCCGAACGCCAGCACGAGGCGGTCGCCGGCCAGCTCGACGGGGCTCGCGACATCGACCACCGCGCCGAGCATCGCGTTGCTCGCGCGTACCGTGTCCAGGACCTCCGGCCAAAGCCCGACGAGCCGCTCAAACGAGAGTTCGGAGTCGGCTTTCGCCGACTCCGAAGTCGACTTGGCCGGGTGCACGTCACCGTTGGTCTCCGGCGTGGCCGGCACGATTGGCGTGTCGGTCTCGACCGGCTGGGCATTCTGCGGTGGCGTTCTGAGCCCGGCGGGCTCCACATTCCCGGCGGGCTCCACACTCCCGGCGGGCTCCACATTCCCGGCGGGCTCCACATGCCCGGCGGGCTCCACACTCCCGGCGGGCTCCACACTCCCGGCGGGCTCCACACTCGCGATGGGCTCGACACCCCCGACGGGCTCCGCGTGCAGCGCGCGCCCGCGCTCGAGCGCCTCGATCCGGCTGGCCAGCGCCGCAAGACTCGGGTCGAGGTCGGCGCGGGCGGCCTTGACGAGGGCCAGCTCGAGCTGGGTGCGCGCGTCGGCGCCGGCACGCAGGTGCGTCAGCGCGGCGGCGAGCAGATCGAGCGTCCGTACCAGCGCGCCCGGGCTCACCCCCGCCGCCTGCTCCGCGAGGCGCTCGTCGCGCTCGGGCGTCAGGCTCAGCTCTGCCGGCACGCCTCCACCCTGCATCTGCACGATCAGGAGCTCGCGCGCGTGGATCTCGAGCTCGCGGATGAACGCCGCCGGATCATGGCCGCCGTCCACGGCGCTGCATGCGGCGGCGAGCGCTCCGCGAGGGTCGGCCCGCGCGACGGCGTCGAAGGCGTCGAAGAGCAGCTCGGCATCGGAGATCCCAAGCACGGCGAGCACATCGGCCAGCTCGATCGCGCCGCCGGCGTAGGTCTGCAGCTGCTCGAGCGTGCCGAGCGCGTCGCGGAAGCTGCCGGCGGCGTGACGGGCGAGCAGCGCCACCGCCTCGGGACCGATCGCGATGCTCTCGGCGGTCGCGGTTCGGTGCAGGACGGTTGCGATCTGCTCGACGCTCGGACGCTGGAAGTCGAAGCGGTGACAGCGGTCGACGACGGTCGCCGGAACCTTCTGGGCCTCGGTCGTGGCGAGCACGAAGACGGTGTTGGGCGGCGGCTCCTCCAGCGTCTTGAGGAACGCGTTCCAGGCCGCGACCGAGAGCATGTGCGCCTCGTCGAGGATGTAGACCTTCTGGCGACCGGAAACCGGCGCGTAGGCGACCGACTCGCGCAGGGCGCGGATGTCGTCGACCGAATTGGACGACGCGGCGTCCATCTCGATCACGTCGAGCGAGCTCGCCGAGGCGATCGAGATGCAGGAGTCGCAGACACCGCAGGGCTGCACGGTCGGCCCGTTCACGCAGTTCAGGCACGCCGCGAGGATCTTCGCCATCGATGTCTTGCCCGTCCCGCGCGAGCCGACGAAGAGGTAGGCGTGGTGCACGCGGTCGCTCGCGACCGCGTTGGTCAGCGTGCGCACGACGTGCTCCTGCCCGACCACCTCGGCGAAGGTCCGCGGGCGGTGACGGCGATAGAGCGAGGGACCAGCGGACACGGGTCGCCTGAGTCTACCCCGACCAGTGGAGCGGATAGCGTGCCTTCAATGCGGCTGCGGGCGCCCCTCGCGATCGTGGTCGGCGCCGTCGCGCTGCGGCTGGCGATCGGCATCGGCTTCGCCAACTACGACACGCTGTACTCGCTGGCGTGGGGCCAGCAGCTCGCCCGCGGCCAGACGCCGAGCTACAGGCTGGCGCTCGCGCCGACCCCGCACCCGCTGCTGGAGGCGCTCGGCGTGATCCTCGCCCCGCTCGGGGCGGCGGCCACCGTCGCGATCGCCGTCGCGCTGGCCTACCTGGCGCTCGCGGCGCTCGGCTACCTCGTGTATGTGCTGGGAGCCGCATGGTTCTCCTGGCCGGTCGGGCTCGCGGGGGCGGCGCTGGTCCTCAGCCGCTATGAGGTTCTGAGCTACGGCGTGCGCGCCTACGCGGACATCCCCTACGTCGTGCTCGTGCTGGCGGCACTGGCGCTCGAGACCGCTCGCCGGCGCGCCGGCGCGCCGGTGATCGCGCTGCTCGACCTCGCCGGGCTGCTGCGCCCCGAGGCATGGCTGTTCGCCGCCGTCTACTGGCTGTATCTGTGGCGCGGGAGCACACCGCGCAAGCGCGTCGCGCTCGCCGCCCTCGTGGCCCTCGCGCCGCTGCTGTGGGCGCTGAGCGATCTGGCGGTCACCGGCAACCCGCTCTGGTCGCTGACCAACACGCGTGCGACGGCGAAGCAGCTGGGCCGCGCGACCGGCCTGCTCAACGTCCCCTACTACGGGGCGCGCCGGCTCGGCGAGGTGCTCGGCCCGGACGGCCTCGTGGCCGCGGGCGTGGGCGCGGTGTTCGCGCTCTGGCTGACACGCGGGCGCGCGATGCTCGGCGCCGCGGCGGTGGTGATCGCGGTGGTGGCGCTGGCGATCGTCGCGACCTCGGGGCTGCCGATCCAGGACCGCTATGTCTTCCTGATCGCGGCGCTCGGTGCGGTCTTCGGCGGCGCGGGCCTGTTCGGCTGGCGCTCGCTGCCCCGCGAGCACCCGCGCCGGCGGCTGTGGCAGGCCGGCTCGGCGGTGATCGCCGTGGCGATCGTCGCCTCGATCGCCTGGCAGGTCCCCCGCTTCAACAAGACCTTCAACTCCTCCAAGCCCGCCGACCAGTCGCTCGCCGCCCAGCAGCGGATCGGAAACGATCTGATCTCGCTGATCAACGCTCACGCGATCAGCGTGGGCTGCCTGCCGATCAGCGTCCCCTACGCCACACCGATCCCCCTGCTGGCGCTCTACCTGCACACCAGCCCGAAGAACATCGTCGTGCGCCCGGTCAGCCACGGCACCTACCTGGCGACCGCCGACCGGGCCGTCTACATCCAGTACCAGCTCGACAAGGCGGACGAGCAGCGCCAGGGTGGCGTCCCGGCCGGTTTTCACCTGATCGCGGCCAACCGCTCCTGGCACGAATACTCAAGTTGTGGTTGATCGCGCCGACGCGCGGTTGCCGCCGTCGGACGGGGCTCCGGTCAGGTTGCTCCCGTCGCGCCTGCCGGCACCCGCTTAAGGCTGCTTCCTTCCGGACCTGACCTGGTTCGCGGACCGACATCGCGGGGGACCCTGCCCTTCAACGCCCCAGCCGACGGAGCGTGCCGCACGGCACGCCCCTCGGGAGGGAATTCGGCCCCGCTTGAGCGGATTGCGAGTTCAGGGCACCGCTAACTCCCCGCCTAGCACGGTCCGCGGCGGAGTGTAGCGGGCGGCGGCCAGGGCGCCGAGCGTGGACCCCGCGCGGGCGTCCGCCGCGGCGACGCACCGCATGAGGCTTTCTGATCAAATATCACAGATGGTGCCGCTGTTCGCCTCGTGCGCTCGAACGTGACTGCCGCGGTGATCGAGGCGCGCAGGCTGGGGCGCTCCGAGGTGACCGCGCCGCGAGTCGCGCTTGGCTGCGGCAACTTCGGCGGCGTTGGCTCCTCGCCGGAGTTCTTCGGCCGCGGGCTGGATGAGGCGGCGGCCTTCGCGGTGATGGACGCGGCCTGGGAGCTCGGGATCAACCATTTCGACACCGCCGACGCCTACGGCGGCGGGCGCAGCGAGACGATGATCGGCAACTGGATTCGCTCGCGCGGCCGGCTGCCGCTGCTGACGAGCAAGACCTACAACCCGATGGCCGTGGGAGCCGACCACGGCCTCGCGCCCGAGCGGATGACGCGCCAGCTGCACGCGAGCCTGGCGCGGCTGGGCGTGGAGCGCGTCGACCTCTACCTGACGCACGAGTTCGATCCGGATGTGGCGCCGGCGGCGGTCGTGGCGACACTGGAGGGCTTCCGCGCCGAGGGCCTGATTGGCGCCGTGGGCGTCAGCAACTACGATGCGGCGCAGCTTGCGGCGACGCTCGACGCCGGTCCACTGGACGCGATCCAGAACTCCTACTCGCTGCTGGCGCGCGGCGACGAGGCCGACGTGCTGCCGCTGTGCGTGCGCGAAGGTGTCAGCTACACGGTCTACAGCCCGCTCGCCGGCGGCTGGCTGACCGGGAAGTACCGCCGGGGCAGCGACTTTCCCGCCGGATCGCGCATGACGCAGCGCCCCGACCCATATGCCGACTTCCTGCGTGACGAGGTCTATGACGCGCTCGAGCGCCTGGAGGAGCTGGCGGCTGCGCGCGCGATGTCGATGGCGGGGCTGTCGCTGAGCTGGCTGCTGTCAAACCCCGACGTGTGCGCCGTCGTCGTCGGACCCGGCAGCCCCGGTCAGCTCGAGCCGGTCCGCGAGGCGCTCGCCAACCCACTGGAGCAGGCTGAGCGCGAAGCGATCGCGGGTGTGTTCGCGTGAGCGTGGTCGTGATGGGCGAGGCGCAGGTGAACGAGCACCTCGCGAGCGGCGAGTGCATCGAGGCGATGGCGGCGGCGCTCGGCTCGCTCGCGCGCGGGGAGTCGCACATGCCGCTGCGCTCCGTGCTGCGGGGCCCCGGGTCGAGCGGGATGCTCGGCCTGATGCCCGCCTACCGCGGCGGCGAGCAACCGGTGTACAGCCTGAAGGCGGTCTGCATCTTCCCCGCCAACCCGCGGGTCGGGCTGGACGCCCACCAGGGCACCGTCACGCTGTTCGACGGCGAGAGCGGCCTGCCGACGGCGATCCTCAACGGCTCCGCGGTGACCTCGATCCGCACCGCCGCCGTGAGCGCGCTGGCAACACGGCTGCTCGCGCGCGCCGACGCGAGCGAGCTGGCGATCCTCGGCTCGGGCGTCCAGGCGCACGCGCACCTGCGCGCGCTGATGCTCGTGCGGGCGTTCACCGCCGTGCGGATCCACTCGCCGAACGGCGAGCACGCGCGCGAGCTGGTCACCGCGGCCACGGCGGAGTTCGGTGACGCCGTGGCCTTCGAGGCCTGCGCGAGCGCGCGCGAGGCGCTGGAGGGCGCCGACGTGGTCGTCACGGCGACGAACTCGCGGGCGCCCGTACTCGAGCGCGACTGGCTCGCTGACGGCGTCCACGTCAACGCGATCGGGGCGAGCGTCCCCTCCTCACGCGAGCTCGACGTCGCGACGATCGCCGCCGCCGAGCTGTTCGTCGACAGCCGCGAGTCGGCCGCCAATGAGGCCGGCGACTACGGGCTCGCGCTGAGCGAGGGAGCGATCGGGGAGGACCACATCCGCGCCGAGCTCGGCGAGGTCGTGATCGGGTCCCACCCGGGGCGCAGCGGCGCCGAGGCGATCACGGTCTTCCGCTCGCTCGGGCTCGCCGTCGAGGACCTGGCCGCCGCCGAGCTGGCCGTCGCCAGCGCCCGGCGCGCCGGCGCCGCGATCGAGGTCGAGCTGTGATCGCGATCGAGGAGATCAGGGCGGCGCGTGAGCGGATCGCCGGAGCGGCGGTGCGCACGCCGCTGGTGCGCCTGCCCGTGGCGGACGCGCCGTGCGAGATCTGGTGCAAGCTCGAGACGCTGCAGCCGGTCAACTCGTTCAAGATCCGCGGCGCCGTGAACTGCGTGCGCGCAGCCGATCCGGCGCGCGTCAGCCAGGGTCTCGTGACGGCGAGCGCCGGCAACGCCGCGCAGGGCGTCGCGTGGATCGCCCGCGAGCTGGGCGTCCCGGCGACGATCGCGGTGCCCGAGCATGCTCCGGCGACGAAGCTCGACGCGATCGCCCGCCTCGGCGGGTCGATCGTCAAGCTGCCATACGCCGACTGGTGGGAGGCGATCGTCACCAGCCGCGTCGAGGGCGTCGAGGGCTTCTTTGTGCACCCCGTTTCGGACCCCGCGGTGATGGCCGGGAACGGGACGATCGGCCTGGAGATCCTCGAGGAGCTCCCGGAGGTCGACGCGGTCGTGATCCCCTACGGCGGCGGCGGCCTGAGCGTCGGCATCGGGAGCGCGATGCGCGCGCTCTCGCCGAGCACGCGGATCTACACGGTCGAGCCCGAGACGGCGGCCGCGGCGGCGGCGGCGCACGCCGCCGGCGAGCCGAGGGCGGTCGAGTACGTGCCATCCTGGGTCGACGGGTCCGGCAGTCGCGGCGTGCTCGCCGAGATGTGGCCCCGCGTCGCGCCGCTGATCGACGACGCGCTGGTGGCGACGCTCGCGCAGACCGCTGCAGCGGTCCGCCTGATCGCCGAGCGCCTGCGCGTGATCGCCGAGGGCGCCGGCGCGCTGGCGGTGGCGGCCGCGCTCGAAGGGGCGGCCGGTGGCGGACGGGTCGTCACGATCGTCTCCGGCGGCAACATCGACTTCTCGACCTTCACGAGCATCCTGCGCGGGGAGACGCCGGCGTGAGCGAGCAGACAGGGCCGCCCGAGGACTTCAAGGCGCCGCAGCTGCCGGGCGGCGGAGCGAGCGATTACGAGCGCTACCTGCGCACCGACGAGCTGCTGTCGCTGCAGAAGACGCCAGAGGAGTGGGCTCACCGCGACGAGCTGCTGTTCACCAGCGTGCACCAGACCTCCGAGCTGTGGCTGAAGTTCGCCGCCGGCGAGGTGGACGAAGCGGGCGCGCTGCTGGAGGACGGCCAGCTCGCCGCCGCCGTGCGGCTCGTGCGCCGCGCCGTGCTCGCGCTGGAGTACGTGACGACGTCGCTCGAGATGCTCGAGAAGATGTCGCCGTGGGAGTACCAGGAGATCCGCGTCGTGCTCGGTCACGGCAGCGGCTTTGACTCCCCGGGCTTCCGCGCGGTGGCGGAGAGCACACGACGCGCCGGGCGGGCCTTCAACCGCCTCGTGGCCGATGCCGGGCTCGATCTTGTCGAGCTGTACCAGCGCGGGCGTGAGTTCGAGGAGCTCTACCAGGCGGCGGAAGCGCTCACCGACTGGGACGAGCGGATCTGGATCTGGCGTTTTCGCCATTACGCGACAGTCGCCCGCAGCATCGGCGAGGACACCAGCGGGACGCAGGGCACGCCGGTCCAGGTGCTCGGCAAGTTGATCGCACAGCGCCAGCTGCCCGAACTGTGGAAGGCTCGAGCCAAGCTCGTCGAGCGCTTCGACGCCCGTGAGAGGCCACCGGCATGAACGGGTTTGCATGCGGCGAGCGCCGCAACCAACGATGCGGGGTTCGCAGGCGCCGCGCGCTGCCGGCTCCCGCCGCCGGCCACCCGCCACGACACGAGGAGACCGATGAGCACGCTGACGCTTGACCCGACCGCCGTACGCGCCCGCTTCAGCTCGCTGGCGAGCGGATTCGCGTTCCTCGACGCACCCGGCGGAAGCCAGGTGCCCGACAGCGTCGGCGACGCGGTCGCGCGCTGCCTGCGCGAAGCCAGCGCCAACATGGGCGCCGGCTACGAGACGAGCCGGCGCGTCGGCGCGATCGTCGCCGAGGCCGAGGCGAAGGCGGCGGCGTTCCTGCGCTGCGAGCCCAGCGAGATCATCTTCGGGCCGAACATGACCTCGCTGAACTTCACCCTCTCGCGCACCGCGGGACGCGAGTTCGCGCCGGGCGACGAGATCCTCGTCTCCTCCCTGGACCACGACGGCGGCGTGGCCCCGTGGCTGGAGCTGGCGCACGACCGCGATCTGCGCGTCCAGCACATCGAGCTGCGCGACGACACGACGCTCGACTTCGACGACCTGGCGGCCAAGCTGAGCGATCGCACGCGCGTCGTCGCGTTTGCCTGGGCGTCCAACGCGATCGGCACGATCACCGACGCGGCGCGGGTCTGTGAGCTCGCGCACAGCGTCGGCGCGCTCGCGTGGGTCGACGCCGTGCACTACGCGGCCCACGAGCCGATCGACGTCGCCGAGATCGGAGCGGACGTCTTGCTCTGCTCGCCCTACAAGTTCTGCGGGCCCCATCTCGGCATTGCGTTCGGACGCACCACTCTGCTTGAGTCCTGGCGCCCCTACAAGGCCCGGCCGGCGCCGACCAGCCCGCTCGGCCGGCGCTTCGAGACCGGCACGCTGCCCTACGAGCTGCTCGCCGGCTTCAACGCGACGATCGACTATCTCGCGGAGATCGGCGGCATGGCGGCGATCGTCCCCTACGAGCGG
>JBEKNK010000117.1:0-6691 GCA_049522915.1 Solirubrobacteraceae bacterium
GCGCGAGCTCGCGGAGGCGCGCAACAACGGCGAGAACGCCGCCTACCAGGCGGAGCGCCAGCTGAAGGAGCTCGGCGAGGCCGTCGACGAATCCTCCAAGGAGGAGATCGAGGCCGCGATCACGGCGCTGCGCGAGGTGCTCGAATCAGACGACCCGGCGCAGATCCGCGAGCGCACGGACGCGCTCAACAGCTCCTTCCACAAGGTCTCGGAGGCGATGTACGAGCGCGCCCAGCAGGCGCAGGCCGACAGCGCGTCGGCCAACGGCTCGAGCAACGGCGATGAGCCCTCCTCCAGTGAGGAGGACGTCGTCGACGCCGAGGTAGTCGACGAGCCGAGCGCCTAGCCATGGCGCCCCAGGAGCGCGGCGTCGGCGTGCGGGAGCCCTCGCCCCCGAGCGCCGACGCGGCAGAACAGCAGGCCCCGGCGGGCGAGGACTCGCCGGGGGCAGAGGACGCGGCGCTCGAGCTGGGCGCGGAGCGCGGCGGTGAGGCCGAGGCCGGCGACGAGCTGGCGGCGACGGCAGCCAAGCGCGATGAGTACCTCGCGCTCGCGCAGCGCACGCAGGCCGACTTCGAGAACTACCGCAAGCGCGTCGCGCGCGACGCCGCCGCCGCGGAGACGCGGGGGTTGGTGCGCGTCGCGCGCGAGCTCCTGCCCTCGCTCGACAACCTCGGCCGCGCCGTCGCGCACGCCGATGACGGCGACACCGACCCGGTCCTGATCGACGGCCTGATGCTCGTCCAGCGCGAGCTGCTCGGCGCGCTTGCGCGCGTCGGCATCGAGTCCTACGGCGAGGCCGGCGAGCGCTTCGACCCCGAGCTGCACGAGGCCGTCGCCCAGCAGCCCTTCGAGGGCCGCGAGGCCGGCGAGATCGTCGAGGTCTACCAGCCGGGCTACCGCCTGGCGGGCGGCGCGCTGGTGCGCCCGGCGCGGGTGCTGGTCGCCGGATAGGGGAGCGGTGAGCCGATGGCTGCGCGCAAAGACCCATACAAAGTCCTCGGCGTCGATAAGAAGGCGTCGGCGGCCGATATCAAGAAGGCCTATCGCAAGCTCGCGCGCCAGCACCACCCCGATCGCAACCCCGACGACGCCAAGGCCGAGGCGCGCTTCAAGGAGATCAGCGAGGCCAACGACCTGCTGTCAGACCCCCAGAAGCGGGCGGCCTTCGACCGCGGTGAGGGCGTCTTCGGCGGTGGTGGCGGCGGCGGCGCGAACCCGTTCGCCGGCGGCTTCGACGGCGGCTTCAGCGACATCCTCTCCAACCTGTTCGGCGGCGCCGCCGGCGGTGCCGGCGGTGGAGGCGCCGCCGGGCGGCGCGCTCGCAGCGGCCCCGAGCGCGGGCGAGACCTCGAGGCCGAGATCCAGATCGGCTTCGACCAGGCCGTCCACGGCGCGCAGCTGCCGCTGACGATCCCGCTCACCGAGCGCTGCGGAACCTGTTCGGGCACCGGCGCGCGCCCCGGCACCAAGCCAACCGTCTGCCCGCGCTGCGAGGGTCGCGGTGTGGAATCCCAGGGCCAGGGCATGTTCTCGATCTCCGTCCCCTGCTCACGCTGCGGTGGCAGCGGCACCGTGATCGAGTCCCCGTGCCCGACCTGCGGCGGCACCGGCGCCGTGCGCGCGCTCAAGCGCCTGCGCGTGAACATCCCCGCCGGCGTGCACGACGGCAGCCGCATCCGCCTGGCCGGCAAGGGCGAGGCCGGGCTGCGCGGCGGCCCGGCGGGCGACCTCTACGTGATCACCCACGTCTCCCCCTCGCCCGTGTTCACGCAGAAGGGCCAGCACCTCGAGGTCGAGGTGCCGCTGAGCGTCGTCGAGGCGCTGCGCGGCGCCGAGGTCGAGGTGCCGACGCTGAACGGCCGCAAGACCCTGCGCGTCGCCCCCGGCACCCGTCACGGCACCGTCCAGCGGCTGCGCGGCGAGGGGCCGCCGCGGCCGGGCGGCAAGGGCAACACCGACATCCACTACCGCTTCGTGATCGACCTGCCCAAGGAGCTCAACGACGCCCAGGCGAAGGCCGTCGACGCGCTCGCCAAGACGATCAACGGCGACCCGCGCGGCAAGCTGTTCGAGGCGCTGAAATGAGCGAGCGCGGGTCGCGCCCGACGCGCATCGAGGTGGCGATCGACCGCGGCGTGTTCATGATCTCGGTCGCCGCCGAGCTCGCGGAGATGCACCCGCAGACGCTGCGGATGTATGAGGCGCGCGGCCTGATCGAGCCCTCGCGCTCGCCGAAGGGGACGCGCCTGTACTCCCAGGCCGACGTCGAGCGCCTGCGGCGGATCCAGCAGATGACCGCCGAGCTCGGGCTCAACCTGGCCGGTGTCGAGCGCGTGCTCGCGCTGGAGGCCGAGCTCGGGGAGCTGAACGCCCAGCTCGAGGCCAAGGCGCTCGAGGCCGAGGCGGCGCGGCGCGAGCTTGAGGCCCAGCTCGAGGCGCTGCGTCGCTCGATGGGCGCCAACATCGTCCGCTACGCCGCCTCCGGGACCGCGATCGTGCGCGCCGCCGACGCGCGCTCGAGCTTCGGCCCGCCGCCGGGCGCGCGCAGACGGCAGGCGTAGGGGCCGGCGCTAGGGGAAGTTCAGCTCGCGCGCTTGCACGAGCGCATGGCAGGGCTCGAGTGCGCTGCGGCTCTCCACCGAGAGCTGGTCGACGATGATGCTCGAGCCGGCGTAGCTCGCGCCCGCCTGCTCGAGCAGCCGGCGCGCGATCAGCCCCTGGCTGCCGGTCTCGAACCAGTCATCCACGAGGCCGACGCGCTCGCCCGCCGCCAGCGCCGCGCGCTGCAGGCGGAAGGTGTGCCGGCGGCCGCGGTAGTCCGCGGAGGTGAACGCGCTCAGCGTCTCGCCGGGGTAGAGCCCGTCACCCTTGCGGATCGCGACGAAGCCGACGCGCAGCTGCGCGGCGACCGCCGCGCCCAGCACGAAGCCGCGCGACTCGATCCCGGCGATCTTGTCGACCAGGCCGGCGAGCGGCGCCGCCAGCTCCGCCACGACCCGCGCGAACAGCTCGGTGTCGTAGAAGACCGGCCACATGTTGCCGAGGCCCGCCTCGTCGATCGCGATGCGCTCGCGCAGCAGCGGCCCGAGCGCCGCCGGCGCGGCCTGCTCGCCGCCGGGGTCGCCGGCAGTCTGCTCGTCGATGCTCACCGCGGGATTGTCGCGCGTCGGGCCGCTCCCCGCCGGGATCACGTGCGGTCCGCTCGCCGCTGGGGAGCGCGGGATCGTCGCGAGTTGGTTCGCCGGCGAGGACGTCGCCGCGGCGCCCGCCGCTATCCTCGCCGGCATGACGGGCGTGGGCCGTGTTCTCAGCGAAGAGCAACTGCGCGATGTCGTCGGCTCGCCGACGGCGCTGGTCGCGGCGAAGGTCGCCGACCGGCTGAACGACCTCACGCGGCAGTTCATCGAGCGCTCGCCGTTCGTCACCGTCGCCACCGCCGATCCCGACGGCGGCCTGGACGTCTCCCCGCGCGGCGACCCGGCCGGCTTCGTGCGGATCATCGACGAGCGCACGCTGCTGCTGCCCGAGCGGCCCGGCAACCGGATCGCCGACACCCTGACCAATCTGCTCGCCGACCCGCGCATCGCCCTGCTCTTCCTGATCCCCGGCGTCGGCGACAGCTTCCGCGTCAACGGCCGCGCCGTCATCGTCGACGATCCGCAGCTGCTTGAGGCGAGCACGCTCGAGGGCCGGACGCCGAGCCTCGGGATCCTGGTGTCGATCGAGGAGGCCTACACCCAGTGCTCGAAGGCGCTGATCCGCTCCGACCTGTGGAACCCCGAGCGCCACATCGAGCGCTCGGTGCTGCCGAGCGGCGGCGAGATCCTCCGCGCGATCGCCGATCCCCAGCTCGACAGCGCCGAATACGACCGCGAGCGCGCCGAGCGCTACGCGCGTCGCGAGGGCCTCTACTAAAGGCCCGCGGCTACGCGCGATCGGCGTGGATCGCCGCCGCGCGCGGTGTCCGCAGCAGCTCGCGCAGGCGGGCCTCGTGCGCGCCGAACTCCGCTGACTCCGCGAGCTCGGGGGTGCGCGGACGCGGAAGCTCGATCGCCAGGCTCGCCGCGACCGAGCCGGGCCGGGGCGTCATGACGTAGACACGGTCGGCGAGGAAGACCGCCTCGGACACGTCGTGGGTGATCAGCATCACGGTGGAGCCGACCTCGCTCCAGACCTCGAGCAGCCATAGCTGCAACTCCGAGCGCGTGATCCCGTCGAGCGCGCCGAAGGGCTCATCCAGCAGCATCGCCGGCTTGCCGAGCAGGACCGTGCGAAGGAACGCCGCGCGCTGGCGCATCCCGCCCGAGAGCTGCCACGGCCAGGCGCTCTCGAACCCCCCCAGGCCAAAGCGCTCCAGCAGCGGCGCCGCGCGCTCGCGCGCCGCCTGCCGGCGCACGCCCGCCAGCTCGAGCCCGATCGTGACGTTGTCGATCGTCCGCCGCCACGCCAGCAGGCCGTCGCGCTGGGGCATGAAGGCGCAGGCGCCGAGCCGGTTCTCGGCGTGGCGCCCATCGATCACTACCTCGCCGGAGCTCGGGGACTCGAGGCCCGCGAGGATCTGGAAGAGCGTCGTCTTGCCGCAGCCGCTCGGCCCGATCACGGCGACGAATTCGCCGGGCGCCGCGACCAGATCGACCCCGTCGAGGGTGAGCAGTGGATCCTGTCCCTCGAGCTCGAAGGTCTTCGACAGCGCGCGGACCTGCAGGCCCGCACCCGGCCGGCGCCCGGTCACCATCGCGCGTTGACCTGCGCCGGTGGGCGCCAGCGGATCACGGCGCGCTCGAGCGCGACGACCAGTCCGAACAGCGCCAGCGTCAGCAGGGCGCTGACGATCACCGCGCCGAACACCAGCTCGGTGTTGAAGTACTGGTTCGCTGTGCTCATGTAATAGCCGAGTCCCTGCGTGGCGCCGACGTACTCGGCGAAGATCGCGGCCACGTAGGAGAAGGTGACGCCGACCTTCAGGCCGGTGAAGAACTGGGGCAGCGCGCTCGGTATGCGCACTCGCCAGAGGATCTGAGCCCGGCTGGCGCCCATCGTGCGCAGCAGACTCATCGTGTCGGGGTCGGCCGAGCCGAGCCCCTGGATCGTGCCGACGGCGACGGCGAAGAATGTGAACAGCGCGACGATCGCGATCTTGGGCGCCGGGCCGAAGCCGAACCAGATCACCACCACCGGCGCCAGCGCGATCAACGGGATCGTCTGCGAAAGGACCATCAGCGGGTAGATGCTGCGGCGCACCGCGCGCGACCAGTCGACCGCGAGCGCGAGGATCACCGCGCAGAAGACGGCGAGCGCGATCCCGAGCAGCGCCTCCTGCGTCGTCACCCACATCGCCGCCGCCAAATCGCCGCGGTCGCGCCAGCTGCCCGTCACGACGTACCACGGGCCCGGCAGCGAAAGGCTGGCGTGCACCGCGTTGGCGATCAGGTCCCACGCCAGCACGAGCACTGCGAAGACCAGCGCCGGCGGCCAGGCGCTGCGCAGCAGCCGCCGCACGCTCGCCCGCATCTCAGCCGCCCGGCAGCAGCGCGTTCGTGTAGAGCTCGCTCATCGGCGGCGAGTTTTTGATCACGTGGGCGCCGGCGAGGATCCGCTCGAGCCCGGCGTAGTCGGCGTCGGTCTCCGGCCCCCAGGCCCCGGCCGCGTCGACGAAGTGAGGCGCGGTCGCGTTGCCCGTCGCGTCGATGATCCTGGTCGCGTTTGAAAGCGCCGTCTGGTTGTCGTCGATCAGGATCCTCTCCGCCGCAGCCGGGTGTTGGGCGGCGAACTCGTAGCCCTCGGCGAGCGCCTTCAGCGCCCGCGCGAGGACCGGCCCGCGCGTGGCGATGTCGTGGTCGCTGGCGACGTAGACCGCGTTCGGGTAGTTGCCGGCGGCGCCGAGGTAGCGGCTGTAGGGGAAGGTCCGCAGCCTGATCCCCTCGAGATCGGCGGTCACGTCGTCGATCCCGCCGAATACCGCCGTGTAGTCGATCCGGTGCGCCGCGAGCGCCGTGATCACGTCGCTGTCCAGCACGACCTGCTTGAAGACCGGATGCTTGACGCCGGCGGCGCGCAGGATCGCCGTCACGATCGGCGGATCGCTGGCGATGCCGAAGCCGCCGTAGAGCTTGCCGCTCAGCTGCGCCGGGCGGGTGTACTTCGAGGAGGCGAGCACGGCGAGCGCGGTCGTGTTGTCGGTGACCAGCGCGCCGACGGCCCTGTACTTGAGGCCGGTCGAGTTGTTGATGATCACATCCGGGGGGTAGCTGATGCCCAGGTCGGTCTGGCCGGCCTGGATCAGCTGCTCGGCGGAGGCGTTGGCGTAGGGCAGGATCACGGCCCTGATGTGCTCGGCGGCGAAGTAGCCCTTGCTCTGAGCGACATAGATGCCGAGGTAATCGACGTTCTCGGTGTAGTCCAGGGCGATCTTGACGACCGCCGTGGGGGTGTAGACGGGCGGTTTGCCGGCGGCGCGCGCGCCCGGGGCACTCGCGATCGCGACGGCGGCGAGGCTCGTCGCGACGGCGGCGATCAGGCCGGCGGCGATCCGCGCGCGCGTGCTGCCGGGCGCACCGGCGGTCAGCATCTTCAAGGCGAACATCGCTCTCCCTTCGCTGGTATGAGCCAGATCAGGTTCGTCGGGTCGGCGCGCTGCGCGCCCTCTCAGCCCCTTGAGGGACTCCCCGGATTGCGGTTATGAAACTGC
>JBEKNK010000118.1:0-8794 GCA_049522915.1 Solirubrobacteraceae bacterium
GACGGGCTTCCACGCCCACTTCGACGCGAACGCCGCGGAGTTCCGCACCGCCGGCATCGCTCTCGAGGCGGTCTACCGCGACGCCGATGACCCCAACGTGATCCTGACAACGATCCGCTTCGCCAGTCGCGAGCAGGGCGAGGCGATGCTGACCGACCCCGCCTCGCGCGCAGCGATGGAAGCGAATGGCACTGACCTGCGCACGCTCCGCGTCGAGTGGTATGAGGATCCGAGCTGATCGGCGCCGACTCCCCGCGGCTGATCAGATTGAGCGGCGGGCGCGCGACTGTGTAGATTCACGCCGGCAGCTCTTGGACACCGATCGCGCGAACGACGCGCAGGGGGAGGACGAGGTGGCACTGGGCATCTACATCACCAACAGTGGGTTTACCCCGGAGGTTTACGCCGAAGCGATCAGCCAGCTCGAAGCGGCGGGCGCCGGGGCTCCCAGGGGACGCTCCATACACGTCGCGCTCGAGACGAACGGAAACATCGACGTGTTCGACATCTGGGAGTCACAGGCCGATTTCGACGCCTTTGGAGCCACCCTCATGCCGATCCTGACCGGGCTCGGGGTGGAGCCGAATGCGCCGATGGTGGCCGCGGTGCACAACGTGATCGAGGGCTGAGGCGCCGATCGATCACCCCGTGTCGATCGCAAGGACCAAGCGCCGCGCCAAACTCTGCTCGGCTGCTGCCGGGCTCGTGCTCGTTTCGTTCGTCGTGCGAGGCGGTGTCGGTTTCGCCGCAACGGCGCGGGTGACATCGACCTCGGGAGCATTCACGATCGTTGTCCCGCGCGGCTTCCGCAACGACACGGCAGCATTTTCGGGCGCTGCGATCCGAGTCGACCTCTTCGTCGTTGGACCGAGGGCACACGGGTTTGCCGTGAACATCAACGTGGTGCGCGAGCGCACCGGCGCGCTGAGTCTCGCCGCGGTCGTGCACGCATCGGTGGTCGAACTCAAGCGTGTGAGCGGAGCCACCGACTTCTCGACCGTGCAGGACCTGACGGTCGCCGGTGCGCCGGCACGCGCGTTCGGCTACCGCGCATCGTTCGCCACGACCAAAGCTTTGCAATACCGCCAGGCGTACGTGGTCCACGACGGCTGGGGCTATGTCGTCACGTTCTCAGCCCTCCCCGGCACCCAGTACGACGAATCGGTTTCGGCGCTCAGCGAGTCGCTCGAGAGTTGGGAGTGGCGCTGAGTCGCGCCGCGGCTACTTCCGAGCCCGCCTTCGGGCGTCCGTGCCCGTCTTTGGGATGCGTAGACGGCCGCCGCTCGGCGACCGTTCAAGCGGCGCGCACGGACAGCGCGCCGCCTAGATGGCTACGCCTATTTCGTGGAGGAGGCGAGAGGATCGACAGCGATCGTCGCTGAACTGCCGAGCGGCGTAGCTTCCTTCGCAGCAATCGCGGCCGCGGCGTCCAAAGCGGCTTGCTTGCTGCCCGGCGCAGCGCCGCCCTTCACGCCCTCGGTCGTGTCGTCGGTCGGCTCGATGTCCTCGCTCAAACCAATTTCGTCGTTCATGTGCCGCCCCTCTGTGGTTGTGGTCCAGCGGATCGGTCGTGGCGCTCCCGGCGACCCGTCTCAAGTCCGAGCATCACGCCGGAGCCGGTGCGCCGCGACACCAGAATAGTGGCAGCAACCGGCGCAAACAAGAGGGCGATGTGCTGGTCCGCGATCTGCATCTGCGCTACGGCAGCGCTTCGATGATCGCGAGCAGTTCGGCGCGGTCGTAGCCGCTCTGGCGGCCCAGCTGCACGAGCTCGATCGCCTTCGCGAGCACGGCGCCGCGCTGGGGCGTGCCGCTGACGCGGATGCCGCGTCCCTGGCGAAACTCGAGCAGGCCCTCGTCGCGCAGCAGCCGCAGCGCGCGCAGGACCGTGTTGGTGTTGACGTTCATCACGGCCGCCAGGTCGCGGGCGGGCGGCAGACGCTCGCCCGGCTTCGCGTCGCCCTCCGCGATCGAACGGCGGATCTGCGCCGCGACCTGGTCGTGCAGGAGCGCCGGGTCCGATCGGTCGACCTTGACCTCGATCATTGTGCTAGTCATCGTAGCGGCACGCGCATTCGGCTACCACGCGCCAGTCGCCACGCCGAACATCACGCCGGAGCGGGCGCGCCGCGACACCAGGATAATCGCGGCGCGCGCCGCGAGCAAGCGGGCGTGGCTCGTCCGCGATCGGGCGGCTCGGCGCGAACGTCGTCGTGGTCGAGGACACTTCCGGCGGATGACCAGGACACCCGACACGCCGGCCCCGCGAGTGCGCGCGTTCGAGACGGCCGACCTCGACGCGGCGACGGCGCTCTCGGCGGCTGCGTTCGGCGTCGACATCAGCGAGCCGGAGCTCGCCGAGGGCTGGCGCACGCGCATCGCTCACCCACTTGCGACCGATCCTCATGGCTGCTTCGTCGCCGAGCGCGACGATCGCCTGGTCGGCGTCGCTCAGGTGCTTCTCCGCGAGAAGCTCTGGTGCCTGTCGCTGCTCACCGTGGATCCGGCGCTCCAGAGCGCCGGCGCCGGGGGCGCCCTGCTCGCGCGTGCGATGGGCTACGGCGCCGATGCCGACGTGGGCTTGATCATCAGCTCGAGCGACCCGCGAGCGCTGCGACTCTACGGACTCGCCGGCTTCGAGCTGCGGCCCGCATTCGAGGCGCGCGGTCCGATCGACCGCACCGCGCTGCCGCCCGCCGACCCGCAGGTCCGCGAGGGCGGCGTAGCCGACCTCGACTCCCTGGCGGCGATCTCGCGTGACATTCGCGGCGCTCCCCATACACAGGATCTCGAGTACGCGCTGCGCGCGGGCTGCCGGCTCGTGCGCCTCGACGATCGCGGGTTCGCCGTCGCGATGCCCGGTCGCGGCGTGTGGCTGCTCGTCGCTCGCGACGAAGCGGCCGCGGCGTCGCTGCTGTGGGCCGCGCTCGCGCTTCTGGCGGACGGCGAACGCAGCGCCGTGCGCTGGATCACCGCCGAGCAGGGGTGGGCGGTCGAGATCGTCCTGCGTGCCGGTCTGCAACTGACCCCGTACGGGGCGCTGTGCGTGCGGGGGCGCCCCGTGCCGCTGCACCCGTACCTGCCGAGTGCTCCGTTTGCATGAGCTGACTTGACAAGTGACTATATAGTCACCTATTCTACTCGCCGATGGACGACGTGTTCAGAGCGCTCGCCGACCCCACGCGCCGGAGCCTGCTTGACGAGCTGTACCGCTCCGACGGGCAGACACTGAAGGCGCTGCAGGAACGACTGCCGATGACCCGCTTCGGCGTGATGAAGCACCTCAAGGTGCTCGAGGAGGCCGGGCTCGTGGTCAGCAGACGGCGCGGACGCGAGAAGCTCCACTTCCTGAACGCCGTCCCGATCCGGCTCGTCCACGACCGGTGGGTGAGCAAGTACGCAGAGCCATGGGCGGCATCGCTCAGCGGCCTCAAGCAGACACTCGAGGAGGACAGCATGGAGAAGGTGTTCGAGATCTACATCAAGACGACGCCGGAGCGCCTCTGGGAGGCGCTGACGGACAGCGAGATGCGCCGCCGGTACAACTTTGGCGTCGGTGTGTCGTCGGACTGGGCAGTCGGGTCAACCTACGCGGGAACCCATCCGATGGCGTCCGCGCCGTTGATCGAGGGCGAGAACCTCGAGGTCGATCCGCCGCGGCGGCTCGTGCAGAGCTTCAGGGCGCTGTGGAGTGACGACGTCAAGCGCGAGGGGACCTCGCGGGTCACCTACGAGATCGAACCGGTGGGCGACTCGTGCTGCCTGACCGTCACCCACGACCAGCTGCACGCCGACGCAAACGCGGAGATCTACGGCGGCTGGCCGATGATCCTCTCCGGCCTCAAGACGCTGTTGGAAACCGGCGAGACGCTGACGACACCGGGCTCCCTGCTCTACGCCCAGGGGCCTCAACCGGTTGCGTGAGCCCCAGTCGTGGCGCTCGAGGCGTCGCCCGCCACGGCGGCGGCGCCTCTCCCGCCACGGCGGCTCCTGAGCGACCGCGCACACGCCGCTCGCCCGTGCGAACCGCGGGCATGCACGCCGCTCGCCCACGCCAACCGCTGGGCGTAGAAGCCACTCGCCACGCCAACGGCGTGCGCGAGGCTCACAGACGCCGGCGGATGAACCGGCGCAGCTCGCGAACCCCGTCGTCGGCGACATCGCGCAGCTGCGTACCCGCGTCGCGCAGGATCGCGCCGACGCTGTCGGTCGACTCCTCGCCGCCGCCCTGGCGCGCTGCCATGCCGGCGAGCCGGCGGGCCTCGTCCTCCAGACGCTGTGACTCCGCGAGCAGGTCCTCCATCGACGGTCGCGGCGGCGCCGTCGCGGAGGCCTGCGGGCGAGCGCGCGCGGGTGGCGGCTTGACGCTCGCGCGCGTGCGCGGATCGCGCAGCTCCTCGTAGGCCTCCTGCACATCCTCGAATGCGGCGCTGCTGCCCCCGGCGTCGGGATGGGTGCGTCTCACCGCGCTGCGGTAGGCCGCGTGGATCTGGGCGTCACCGGCGCCCCGCGGCACTCCGAGCACGACATACGGGTCCTTTCCGGCGCGCACGCGGACAACCTAGCTCAAGCGGTGGGCTCGTCCTCGCGCGGCATCGGCGGACCGATCGGGATCAACGCCGGCTCGCTCACGCCGATCGCCTCGCTGATCTCAGCCTCGATGCCGAACGCGGAGCCGTCGCAATCGATGCGAAAGCGCTTGGGCGCGACGCGATCGTCGGGCAGCACCGGGACTCCCCACAGCTCGTCCCAGCCGAACAGCTCGTAGTTGCCGGGGTTCAGCAGGATCGCCCGCGGCGCGAGCGGACATGACTGCGCGTGATGGTCGAGGCCCCGCCGGATGAATTCCAGCATCTCGGCTTCGAGCGATGCCATGGCGTCAATGTAGTGGTTCGCGGGCGGCGTCGTGGGCCAGCAGCGCGGCGTAGTGGCCGTCACGCGCGAGCAGTTCGTCGTGCGTGCCGCGCTCGACGATCGCGCCGTGATCGAGGACCACGATCTGGTCGGCGTCACGAACCGTCGAGAGGCGGTGGGCGATCGTGATCGTCGTGCGGCCCTCGGCGAGCAGATCGAGCTCCTCCTGCACCTCACGCTCGGTGCGCGTGTCCAGCGAGCTCGTTGCCTCGTCGAGCACGAGCACCGGCGGGTTGCGCAGGATCGTGCGGGCGATCGCGATGCGCTGCTTCTCGCCGCCCGAGAAGCGGTAGCCCCGCTCGCCGACGACGGTGTCGTAGCCGTCCGGCAGGGACGCCACGAGCTCGTGGATCCGCGCCGTGCGAGCCGCCGCCTCGATCTCCTCGTCGGTGGCCTGCGGGCACGCGAAGCGCAGGTTCTCACGCACCGTCGCGTGGAACAGATAGGTCTCCTGGGAGACCACGCCGACCGTGGCGGCCAGCGATTCGAAGCTCGCGTCGCGCACGTCGATGCCGTCGATCGTTACGCGGCCCGCCTGGGGCTCGTAAAGGCGGGCGACGAGGTAGCCGAGCGTCGTCTTGCCGGCCCCGGTCTCGCCCACCACAGCCGTGCGCGTGCCCGCCGGAACGACCAGGTCGACGTCGTGCAGCGTCCACGGCGAGTTCTCCGTGTAGCGGAAGCCGACGCCCTCCAGCGCAACCTCGCCAAGCAGCTCGCTCGGGCGCAGCACGACGGGGTCGGGCGCCTCGACGATGTCGACCGGAAGGTCGAGGTACTCGAAGATCCGGTCAAACAGCGCCAGCGACGCCTCGACGTCGTTGCCCACCGAGAGCAGCTGCGCGATCGGGAACAGCAGTCGCGTCTGCTGCGTCGTGAAGGCGACGACGACGCCGATCGAGATTGCCGCGCCGGCGTGCCCGAAGCTCTGGCCCGCGACCCAGTAGACGATCGCCGGCTGGACGGCGAAGGCCATGTTGATCGACGACATCAGCCAGCGCCCGGCCATCCGCGAATGCACCTCGAGGTTCGCCAACTGATCGGACTCGCCGGTGAAACGCGTCGCGAGATCCTCCCCGCGGCCCATCGTCTTGCCGAGCATCATGCCGGAGACCGACAGCGACTCGGCCACCAGCGAGGAGATGTCGGCGAGCCGCCCCTGCAGGCGCGTGGTGATCGCGCGCCGCTCGCGCCCGACGCGCCGCGTCAGCCAGACGAACAGCGGCAGCAACGCGAAGGAGATCAGCGCGAGGCGCCAGTCCAGCAGGAACAGCACGACCGTCGTCGCGAGGACCGTCGTCGCGTTCTGCGCGATCGTCGTCGCGGTGCTGGTCGCGACGTTGTCGATGCCGCCGATGTCGTTGGCGATGCGCGACTGGACCTCGCCGGCCCGGGTCCGCGTGAAGAACGCCAGCGAGAGCCGCTGCAGGTGGCGATAGACCGACACGCGCAGGTCGTGCATGACGCGCTGACCGACCTCGGTCGAGATGTAGGTCTGCACGACGCTGAGCGCCGAGGTCGCGACCGCGATCGCGATCATCCCGAGCACCAGCTCTGTCAGCAGCGTCACGTTGCGGTGGGGGATCGCGTTGTCGAGCACCGCGACGAGCAGGAACGGCGAGATCATGCTGAGGCCCGACGAGACGATGATCAGACCGAGAACGAGCCCGAGGCGCCCGCGATAGGGGGCGAACAGCCGCACGATCCGCCGGCGTCCGCCCCGCCCGCCGCCCCCACCGCCGCCGCCGCCGAAGCCGAAGCCGTCGCTGCCGTGGAACGAGCTCATGTAGCCAGACTAGCGAGCGCCGCGCTCGTGGCCGCCCCCACTAGCCTGTAGGTCATGGCGCTCACTCCAGGCATCCTCGCGCGCGGACCCTGGCCGCCCGATCGCGTCGCCGCCCGGTGGAGCGAACAGCCCTTCGAGCCGACCACCGGCGCCAACGAGGCGGCCGACGCGGCGATCGCCGCACTACGCGAGCGCGGTTCTCCAGCGCACGACGGATTGTCGGCGCGCCTGGCCGCCCATCGCGAAGAGGCGGGCGGACTGGTGCTCGAACTCGAGCCGGCCCGCTGGGCGCTTCGGCTCAACGCCGGCGACGCGTCCCAGAGCCTCACGGCGATGTGCGTCGTGCGCGCAGGTGACGGGCGCTGGCTTGCCGGGCGTCGCGCACCGTGGCTGGCGACGTGGGCCGGCCGCTGGGCGCTGGGCGCAGGAGGCGCGGTGGACGCCGGCGAGAATCCCGCCCACACGCTCGAGCGCGAGCTGGCGGAGGAATGGTCGGTGAGCACCGAGCGCCTCACCGTTGAGGCGCTGGTCTGTCTGCCGAGCCAGCTCGTGGTGCTGGTCGGCCTGGCGTGGCTCGCCGAGGACGCGCAGGTCACGCCCGACGCCGAGCACGACCTGTTTGCGTGGTGGCCTGCGGAGATCGACGACTGGCCGCCCGAAGCTGACGCCCCGTTGCGTCAGACGGCGATGATGCTCGCCGGCGCGTGAACGCCTCCGCGCACCTCGAGCGCCTGATCACCTTCGACCGCCTCAAGCGCGTCTCGTTCTTCCATTCGCTGGTCTATCTGAGCCTGCTGATCGTCGCCTTCGGACTGAACAACCCGCAACCCGCGACGTTCATCCTTGGGATGTCCCACGGTCTGCTCTGGATCGGGATGTCCCTGGTCTGCTTGCTGTCCGTGCGCCTGCGGATCATCCCGCTGCGGGTGGCCGTGGCGGTCGCCGTGCTCGGCGGCATTGCACCGTTCTTCGGCAGCGTCGAGTTCGTCCGCGAGGGACGCCGTCGCGCCCGTCTCGCCCAGTGAAAATCGCGTGCGCGATGCGCACGCGCTGAACGCGACAGGCACCTCCTCCGGGCGCGCTAGAGTCCGTATGGATGGTGGCCGAGACGACGGCACAGGTCGTTATGCCCCCGATGGGCGACTCAGTGAGCGAAGGGACGATCCTCGAATGGCGAAAGTCAGAGGGGGATCACGTGTCGGCTGAGGAGACCCTCGTCGAGATCTCGACCGACAAGGTCGACGCCGAGGTGGCAGCCCCGATCGCCGGGACCGTCGTCAAGATCCACGCCGCCGCGGGCGAGACCGTCGCGGTCGGCGCACTGCTGGCCGAGATCGCGCCCAACGGCGCCACCCCGCCCCCAGCCTCCGCCACCCCGCCCGAAGCCTCCGCCACCCCGCCCCCAGCCTCCGCCACCCCGCCCGAGCCAGCGGCGCGGCCGAGCACGCAGGGCACGCAGACCGCCTCGGGGAACGGCGCCGCCGCGGCGCCCGACACGGGAGCGCAGCCGACGACGATCGACATCGTCACGCCCGCGGCCGGGGAATCGGTAACCGAGGGCACGATCCTCGACTGGACCGTGAAGATCGGGGACAGCGTCGCAGCCGGCGACACGATCGTCGAGATCTCCACCGACAAGGTCGACGTCGAGCTGCCGGCGCCCGCCGCGGGAACGATCACCGAGCTGCTGGTGTCCGCCGGCGACACCGTGACCGTCGGCCAGGTGATCGCGCGGATGACGAGCGCGAGCGCCTCGGGCGCGTCCACCGACGCCGGCGCGAACGCCACCCCAACGGCGCCCCCGAGCCCCCAGCCCCAGACCGACGGCGACGGCGCGGCCCTGTCCGACGGCGCTAAGGCCTCGCCGGTCGCGCGCCGCGCCGCTGCCGCCCTCCACGTCGACCTCGGCTCACTCGCCGGCAGCGGCCCCGACGGACGGATCGTCAAGGACGACGTCCTCGCGGCCGCCGAGCGCCCAGCCGCCGCCGCCGAGCCCACCGGCGCTCCCGACGCCGGTTCGGCCGCGACCGTCAGCGAGCTGCGCGGCGGCGCCGCGATGCTCGTCCGCTACATGGAGGAGAGCCGTTCGATCCCGAC
>JBEKNK010000119.1:0-6591 GCA_049522915.1 Solirubrobacteraceae bacterium
CGCGGCTCGTCTGGGTGAGGTCGCGCTCGTCGACGGCAGCGGCCGAATCGGGCCACTTGACACCATTTTTCGCCACACCCTGCTGGATGAGAACGCGGCGAGCCACATCGCGATCGGACGCGGCTTCGAATTCACCGCCGACGACCCGTCCACCGCCGAACGGATCAACGTGAGCGGGGTGCATACCGACTTCATGATCGGAGGACCCGGAGTCCGCGTCACCGGCCGCACACGCGACGGCCAAGACGTCGAGGTTCTCGCGCAAGACGGAACCTGGCGGCTCCCGTAGGTCATCTCCGGCAGCACCCGCTGCCGAGGTTCACCGCCGCGAGGGCCGGCGGGTCCAGATCAGCGCCACGGTCCCCCTCCGCGAGGCCCGCGTCCGCGAGGCCCGCGACCACCGCGCCGCGAGCGCATGTACATCCGCACCCCGATCATGCCCACGATGAGGGCCACCCCGACCGTGCCACCGCCAATCCCGTGCGCACCAAATCCGCCGAAGCCGAGGAGCAGAGACCGGCCCGGCACGTGCGCCGCTGCGAGCACCGGCGCCATGGACCTCACGAGCAAGTCACTCACCAAGGGTAGCGCCGGCGCCATGGCGATTGACGGGCCACCACCCGCCGGCGACACCACATTCGTCAGCTGGGACGAGGGCCTCAGGACTGCCGCCGCCAGCAGCGGATGCGCCCTCGCTCCTCCGAGCGCAGGCGACCGCGTCCCGCCCGATTGGGGCCTGGCGTAAAGGCCAGGCCCCATGTGGCACGGGCCTCAGTCAGCGCCGAGGACCTTGAACGTCGTGCTGACGAACACGTGGTGCGGAAATGCACGGCGCGGAGGCGGGGCGACTCCAGCGCCGCCCCGCCTCGACGTCAACCGCCTGCGGTCCGGCTCGCCAGGATGCGCGGGCGAATGTGGCGGACCGGGCTTCGCGTGCGCGCTGCGGAGGCGAACACACCTATGCGCGGCGGCCCACTCTGATCGCTCACGTGCCTGCGCGGGGTGACTGCGCGAGCGCGCCGAGCAACGCTTCCACCGTGATGTGTGATGGTCTGAGCAGCGGGCTCACGGTGTCTGGCTTCGCTCGTCGAGCGCTGGTTTCGCAGCGCGTCGAGGACTGCCGCTTCGCTCGGCCGACCAGGCTGCGTGGCGCGTGCGAAATGGGAGGGGTCATGGCTGCCCACGAGGACAGCGATACGGTGTGCGGACATGGTTGGCTCCTTAGGCTTCTGAGATTGCTGCGACCGCCGCATCGCGCGAGCCGGTCCCAAGACGCAAACGCACGCCCACCAACGCGGGTGGACCCGGTAGCGCCTGGCCGGCCTCGCGGCGAAGCGGCTCCTACCGGCGGCGGCGTCAATCGGCCGCCCCGGCCGAGATCAGTAACCCTGCGGTCGCGGCGGCCCGCGAGCGAACGAGTCCAGAAGCGGACGCCGCGAGAGGACGGCCTTCCGCCCTGGCCGGAACCTCGCCGGTCCGTGCAAGCGAACGCCGACGCGCCTCACGATCTTGCTCACCGTGGTGCGACTGCGGCGCGCCCCCCGCCTTCGCTCGGAGAGAGCGGCGAGCCGAGCAGGCAGCGGACCGATGGTGCAGCTGTGAGCCGCGGCCGCCTGCGCTGGCGCAAGCGTCGTTGCGCCGAGCAACGCTCCAACGAGCATCACGGCGAATATGGGCTTGCGGTGGAACATCACGCCTCACGTCTGTCGAATTGACAACCACTGCGGCCAACAGCGTCGCGCGAGGTCGTGACCGAAATCTAAGCTGCTGCCGAGAGGTCCCTGAGAGGTCTGCGGCGCAGCCGTGACGACGTCGGCCGGGGCGCGACCCCGAGCGGGGCGCGGCTCAGGCCGGCGTCGCTCCGGCGTCGCGAAGACGCTCGAGACCGTCGAGGATGAGATCGAGCCCCCATGCGAACTCGACAGCGCTGTCGTAGCCGGACTCGCGCAGCTGCGTTGCGATCTCGACCAGGTAGGGATAGTCGGCGAGTGCGCCGATCGTCGCCGCCCTCCGCTGTGCGGCCTCTCCCGCCGACTGCGGTGTCTCGAAGCCGAGATCTCTCTCCTGCAGGGCGAAGCCGTAGATGTAGGCATCCTGGGCCGAGTACGCGTGGACGGCCACCGCGAAGGAGAACCCCGCTTCGCGCAGGCAGCCCATCACCGCATTGTGGTTGCGCAGGTTCGCCGGCCCCGGGTTCCGCGACTCCATGATCCCGATCGCCCATGCATGGCGCTTCAGCACCTCGCGGGTCGAGATCGCCCGGCGACGCATTGCCGCGCGCCAGTCGAGGTCGCCGGAGGGAAGCTCGATCTCGCCGAAGACCATGTCGACCATGCCGTCGAGGAGCGCATCCTTGTTGGCGACATGCTTGTAGAGCGCCATCGGCACGACGTCGAGCTCCTGTGCCAGTGCGCGCATGCTGAACGCCTCGAGCCCGGCCCTGTCGGCGAGCGCGACGGCGGCCGCCAGGACGCGTGGCCGACTCAGCGGTGTGCGGCGGTTCTTTGGCTGCTTGGGCATCGGATGGCCTTCATCAAGGGCGGGCTTGGGGGTGGGCGCCCACAGGTCGTTTGAGCATCGCGAAAGCCGTGATCAGGCCCACCTTGGGCACGATCACGGCGGTCGCATCCGCATGGCGCCCGCGGAAACCTACGGCGCGAGGCGGAACGGCGGGTAGCGGTCGGTGACCAGCACGTGGGCGTAGGCGATCACCCGATTGGTGTAGCGACCGACGCCGACGAGAAAGTCGAACATCCCGCGCGGGTAGCGACCGGTGAAGAGGATCGCGAACCAGGCGGCGATCACGACGAAGAACGCGGCGATGTAGAGGAAGAACAGCACCACGTAGTGCGGGATGGCCAGCAGCCACTTGACCAGCGGCAGCCAGCGGTTGAGGTCGCGGGCGGCGTCCGGATAGGGAAAGTCGAGCTGCACGGCCTGATGCTCGTCCGTGGAGGGGTAGTGGTCGTCCATCAGTGCGAGATAGACACCCACCCGGGCCGAGAACCGCATCAGCTCGAGGTTCCAATCAAACCACCAGCGCGGGTACTTCTGGCGGAACACGATCAACAGCAGAGTGGGCGCCACGATCAGGCCGGCGGCGCCGATCGCCCCGGCGGCCCTGCCGCCACCGTATGCGTAGCCGCCGGCCTCGATCAGCGCGATCACGATCGCGATCGGGATGACCATGAAAAGGCGAAAGAAGGTGCTCACGCGGTCGAGCGGGCGGTCCGGGTACTCGACCGAGTACTGGACCGGATACGGCGCCTCAGGGTTCATGCGATGCCTTTCCGTTAGGTGTACGGCGTACACGTAGGAGGACTATAGGTGTACGGCGTACACCTGTCAAGGGCTCGCCCCAAATTCGTGTCCGAGCGCGGTCGGCGTGTGACTCGGCGGCGGACCCGCATGCCAAACTCACGCCGATGTTCCTCCTCGGCACACCCTGGACGACGATCTCCTCGCTGGTCACGGGCGCCGGAACGCTCGTGCTCGCGGTTGCCACCTTCGCGGCGGTGCGCTCGGCGAACCGCTCGGCGCGCATCGCGGAGCTGGCGCTGCAGGAGCAGCGGCGGCCCCTGCTCGCACCCTCCCGCTTGGAGGACCAGCTGCAGAAGCTGATGTTCGTGGACGGCCATTGGATCAGCGCAGCCGGTGGTCGGGCGGCCGCGGAGCACGTCGATGGGAACGTCTACCTGGGCATCAGCCTGCGGAACGTCGGTAGCGGCATAGGGGTCTGCCAGGGCTGGAGCGTCAGGCCGGAGTTCTCGACGTCGGGGTCGGCGCCCACGCCGGCCGCGCTCGAGGACTTCCGTCTGCAAACGCGCGACCTCTACGTCCCGGCCGGCGACATCGGCATGTGGCAGGGAGCGCTCCGCAACCCCGACGATCCTGTGCGCGCCTCCACCGCGCAGGCGATCGACGCTCGCCGGCCGATCACGATCGAGCTGCTCTACAGCGACCAGGTCGGCCTGCAGCGAACGATCACCCGCTTCGGCCTGATCCCCACCGCCGATTCATGGCTGGCGAGCGCGACCAGGCACTGGTACCTCGATTGGCAGGGACCCCGGCCGGACAGCGACGTTCGTGCGGCGGTCGATGTGCTCGAGCGCGATCGCGAAGCCGCGGAGCGGCGAGCGGCAGCGCCCCAGGCGCCCGCGGCAGACGCTGACGGTGCGGCGTCCAACGCCGGGACAGAGACGCCCAGCCCGACCGCGTGAGAGCGGGCGCCGGGGTCGCGTCGGCCTCGACAGGCCGGCGGAGCCGCGCCGAATCACACCGGCGGCGAGCGCTAGGATCCGATCGTGTCCCGTGCCGCCGCGATCGTCGACGAGATCGCCAACGAGCTTGCCACCTGGCCCGGTGTGCGCATCGAGCGACGCGCTGACGGCGCGGCCGTCGTGCGCTACGAGCACCTCGAGCTGGGCATCCTCGATCGCGAGCGTGGCCTGGCGGAACTGCGCGTTTCGCCGGCGGAGCACGATGAGCTGGTGGAGCGCGGTGAGGCCGAGCCGTCCGTTGGCAGGCCCTACTCGGGTGTGGTCAGCCATGGCTTGCGCGGACCATCGGACGTGACCGAGGTGCTCGCGCTGTTTGACAGCCGCTACCGCGAGCTGCGCGGCGAGGACGAGCCCTTCAGTTCGCAGGACCCCGACTGAACGCCGGGATCGCCGTCGCCAATGATCGGCGGGTCGGCGCGCCGCATCCAACGACCCGGCGAACCCCGCGGCCAACCGCGGTCTGCGCGCGTGGTCCTATTCGCCGATGTTGCGCTCGGCGGTCGGCAGAGCCTCGAGCCGCGCGTCGGGGATCGGCTCGCCGCTCTCGATCGACAGCCCGTAGGTGCCGGCGGCCAGTCTCGCCTCGGCGCGCTCAAGCGCCGCCAACTGCTCGCGCAGATCCGCTGAACGGCCCTCGTCGAACTCCTTCTGGTAGAGCTCCTCGGAGCCCTCGTCGCCGGGCTCGTCGCCCTCCGCGCCGGCCTGCGCCGCGAGCTCGGCAATCGCGGCTTCGAGCCGCTCCCGCTCACCCTTGAGCAGCTCGCTGGCGCGGTCGGAATCCACGCCCTAACACTACCGCGCGAGCACTCAGCGCCCTGGCCGGCGCGCGCCGGCGGCAGCGGCCGGCGGACGAATCCTCGTGCGGCTGCGACGATGCAGCCCGTGCACGGCGATGCCCCCGTGGTCGAGGTCGGACGCGACGATCTGGCGATGCCGGCGGAGCTGAGCCGGCGCCGGCTCGGCTCGCGCGTGGCGATCGTGACCGCGCTGATTCTTCTCGTCGTCGTGGTCGTGATCCTGCTTCCCGGGCTGGGGGGACTGCGCGCGCGTCTGTCGCATGCCAAGCCAGGCTGGCTACTGCTCGGCGTCGGCTTGAAACTGCTTTCCGGGCTCGGCTATGTCGCCGTGTTTCGGATGATCTTCTGCCGGCGCATGAGCTGGCGCATCAGCTACCAGATCGGCATGTCCGAGCTCGGCGCCGACGCGCTGCTGCCGGCCGGCGGGGCGGGCGGCTTGGCGCTCGGCGCGTGGGCGCTGCGCCGCGGCGGAATGGAGCCCCGCGAGATCGCGCGACGCTCGGTTGCGTTCTTCCTGCTGACCAGCGTCCCGAACGTCGTCGGCGTGATCCTGGTCGGCGCCGGCCTGGCCGTCGGCGTTCTCGCCGGCGAGCGCAACCTGCTGCTCACGGCCCTGCCGGCAGCGGTCGCGGCCGCGGCGATCGTGCTGGCGCTTGCGGCGGGACGCTTCGCCGGGCAGCGCACCCGCCCCCAAACGCCAACGCCGGAGCAGCCCTCGCGGCGGGTGCGGGCGTTCCGCGCGACCCTCACCGCGGTCGCCGACGGTGTCCAGGAGGCGCTCGTGCTGCTGCGAGAGGCCAACCTCGTCCTGGTGCTCGGCCTGATCGCCTACCTCGTCTTCGACATAGCGGTCCTGTGGGCGACGTTTCGTGCGGTCGGCTCGTCACCGCCCGTGGGGATCCTCGCGATCGGCTACCTGATCGGCGAGCTGGGCGGCCTGATCCCCGTCCCCGGCGGCATCGGTGGCATCGACGCCGGCCTCGTCGGCACGCTCGTGCTCTACCACGTGCCGATCACCGCAGCCGCCGGGGCGGTCCTCGCCTACCGGGCGATCGCACTCTGGGTTCCCGGGCTCGTCGGCGGTGGCGCGTTCGTGGTCCTGCGTCACACGCTGCGCCGGGAGGCCGACGCGATCAGGGTCTGCGCGCCCCTGAGCGAGATGGAGATCATCGGGCTGGGCCGAGCGGTCATTCGTCCCGACGCCTGAGCCGACGGCGCCTGCGGCATTTGCGCAGGGCGCCCGACAAGGAGTCCGCGCGGGTTTGTCGTAATGGTGGACCTGGTCGCTGAGCGCTCGGCCCGGCGGCCGGCCGAGTGGAGGATCGCGATGAGCGGCGGGAAGCGCGACGACGAGGAGGCGGCGGCCTCGCAGCCGGAGGAACCCCCCTCCGATGTGAGCCACCTGCTCGCGGGTGAGGGCTCAGGGCGCCACGCCCAGGAGGCCGTCGATGACATCCACGCGGCGGCGAGGCTCGAGGCCGGCGCTTCCGCGGAGCATGGGTTCGGCCGGGCCG
>JBEKNK010000120.1:0-5000 GCA_049522915.1 Solirubrobacteraceae bacterium
GCCCGGGCGCATGACGCCGGCGTGCGCTTCACGATCTCCTCGATCCGCTTCCCGCAGACGCGCGCGTACGTCGAACGCGTCGAGCGGGCTCAGCGCTCCTACGCCAAGCAGTACGGGCTGTAGTGGCGGGGAGTGGCGACGCGGACGCGCGCGCGTTCCGTACCGGTCATCGCCGCGCCGGGCGGCCTTTTCACTCGGGAGATCGTCCCGATCGCCACGCCGAAGGGCACGCACAGCACCGACCAGGGGATTCGAGCCGACACAACGCTGGAGGCGCTGGGCTCCCTGCGGCCGGGTCAATCCGCGCGGTGGGGCAATCGCCCTCGGTCACCCCTTGGGCAGCACCGGCGCCCGGCTTCTCACGACGCTGCTCCACGAACTCGAGGATGACGACGGCGAACTGGGACTGGTCACGATGTGCTGTGGAGGCGGCTTGGGAACGGCAATATTGATCGAGCGGATGTGATGCGCAGCGCCGCGGACCACGACTACGACGCGAGCTCGGCGATCACACGCAGCTGATTCAGGCGCTCGACTGCGCTCGGCGCCGTTGGCGTGATCACGAGCGTGCCAACCCCAGCCTCGCGCAGGGCAGCCAAACGTTCCGCGGCACGTTCACGAGGCCCGCAAATCGACACCGCATCGATCAGGGCGTCGGGGATTGCTGCCATCGCGCGCTCTCTCCTGCCGGCGAGGAAATGCTCCTGGATCTCCCGTGCCTCACGCTCGAACCCGTACCGCGCCACCAGCGCGTTGTAGAAGTTACGTGTGGGCGATCCCATGCCCCCCACGTAGAGCGCGATCGACGGACGCATTGAGTTACGAGCCGCTTCGAGGTCCGTCGTCACGAAGACGTTGACGGTCGGGGCAAGATCGAAGTGTTCGAGCGAACGCTCCGCGCGCAATGCTCCCTCCTCCAGTAGGCGTCTCAGATCCGTCGCGTGCTCGGGCGAGAACAGCATGGGAAGGCAGCCGTCTGCAATCTCGCCCGCCAGCGCCGTGTTCCTGGGACCCATTGCCGCGAGGTAAATCGGAATCTCGTTCTGAACCGAGTCGATCGACAGCTTCAAAGCCTTCCCCGCACCTTTGGCCAGCGGCACCTGGATCGTCTCGCCGTGGAACTCGAGCCGCTCGCGGGCCAGCGCCTTCCGGACGACCGCAACGTATTCGCGGGTGCGCATCAACTGGCGCGAGAAAGGCTGCCCGTGCCAACCCTCCGCCACCTGCGGACCTGACGACCCGAGTCCGAGGACCATGCGACCCCCCGAAAGCTGGTCGATCGTCGCCGCGGTCATGGCGGTCATGGCCGCCGTGCGCCCGGGCATCTGAAAGATTCCGGCGCCGAGTCGGATGGTCGACGTCTGCGCCGCCAGCCAGGCCAGCGTTGTCGCGGCGTCCGAGCCGTAGGCCTCGGAAGCCCAGACCGAGTCATAGCCAAGGCGCTCGGCTTCGATCGCCATATCCCGCTGATCCTGCGCCGTCACGCCGAGACCCAGGAAACCTACGTGCACGCCGAGCCTCACCACGTCCCCTTCCATCTGCGCTGGGTCGCGTTCTGACGCCAGCCGTTCGGGCCCGTCACGCATGGTCAGTCTACACGCGAGCACCAATCGCACCGTCGAACGCGCGCTGCTGACCAGCGGCCGAAGGCAGCTGGCTCGAAATCCTCGATGTGGCCTTATTCCAACGTCCGCACGAGGAACAACGGCATCCACGGCTGACACAGGAGCGACGACCATGACGGAACCGCAGCGGTGAGCCGTCCCTGGCGGGGCGCGTTTCAGTATCTTCCCGCTGGGCCCTTTCCTGCCGTCGGGATTCCGGGATCCTTCAAACCCGGGCATCGTGCTGGCGCCACATTCCGCAGCAGCCAACGGCCTGTAGGAGATCACATCAGCCCACGCCTGTGAGCGTTAGGAGACGGCAATGACGCAGCATCAGCACGACGAGAAACTCGACATCGACGGGGGGAGCACGGCTGACGACATCGGCCTGGCCGATGATCTCGACCTCAAGGACGCCGAAGAGGCCGACGCCGTCAAGGGCGGGGTCACGGTGGCGGCAACTTTGCCGAAGGCCGACACCGCGTCGTTGAATCCGCAGCCGCTCCCGCCGCTCCAGGGGCCGGAGAAGACGTCCCTGCTGTAGCTGTCGAAGGCGGGCGCGTGCCGTGGAGGCGCGCCCGCCCAGCGCTGGGCGACCCCGCGCCCGCGGCTGGTCGTCGCCGCCAACCGGCGCCGTAGTGGCGTAGGGTCCGCGTTGCTCGCCGCCGCGGAGGCGCAGGCGCGCCGCCGCGACTGCGCCGCATCGACCTCGCGAACGGTGAATGGCGCGCCGACGCACACGCCTTCTACGAGCGCATGGGCTTCGAGTCGCGTTCGCGCGGCTACGTCAAGCGGCTGTCCTGAGCGGCGCACCCGCGCAGCCCGCGAGCACAGCGGGCCGATCGGCGATACTGAAACCGGTGCCCGACTTCCGCCTGGATTCCGCCTTCACGCCCGCCGCCGACCAGCCGCGCGCGATCGAGCAGATCGCGGCCGCGATCGAGGCGGGCGACCGCTTCACGACGCTGCTGGGGGCGACCGGCACGGGCAAGACGATGACGATGGCGGGCACGATCCAGGCGGTGCAGCGCCCGGCGCTCGTGATCGCGCACAACAAGACGCTCGCCGCCCAGCTGTGCAACGAATTCCGCGCCTACTTCCCCGACAACGCGGTCGAGTACTTCGTCTCCTACTACGACTACTACCAGCCGGAGGCCTACGTCGCGAGTCGCGACCTCTACATCGAGAAGGACTCCTCGGTCAACGCCGAGATCGACCGCCTTCGCCACGCCGCCACGGCTGCGGTCTTCGCCCGCCGCGACGTCATCATCGTGGCCTCGGTCTCCTGCATCTACGGCCTCGGCTCGCCGGAGGTCTACGAGCGCAACATGCAGCTGCTGCGCCGCGGCGAGAGCATCGATCGCGACGCGCTGCTGCACAAGCTCGTGGCGATCCAGTACACGCGCAACGACGCCGTGCTCGCCCGCGGCAACTTCCGCGTCAAGGGCGAGACGCTCGAGGTCTTCCCGGCGTACGCGGAGACCGCCTACCGCGCCGTGCTGTTCGGCGACGACGTCGAGTCGCTGTCGGAATTCAACCCGCTGACCGGCGAGCTCGTGGCCGACGATCTCGAGCACGTCGCGATCTGGCCGGCGACGCACTACAACGTCCCCGACGGGCAGACCGAGCGCGCGGTCGCGGCGATCGGCGCCGAGCTCGAGGAGCGCTGCGCGCAGCTCGAGGCGGAGGGCAAGCTGCTCGAGGCCCACCGGCTGCGCCAGCGCACCCAGTACGACATGGAGATGCTGCGCGAGGTCGGCTTCTGCTCGGGGATCGAGAACTACTCGCGGATCCTCGACGAGCGGGCGCCCGGCGAGCGACCGTACTGCCTGCTCGACTACTTCCCGCGCGACTTCGTCTGCTTCGTCGACGAGTCACACCAGACGATCCCCCAGATCGGCGGCATGTACGAGGGCGACCGCTCGCGCAAGCAGACGCTCGTGGACTACGGCTTTCGCCTGCCGAGCGCGCTGGACAACCGCCCGCAGACCTTCGAGGAGTTCCTGCGCGTCACCCCGCAGATCGTGCTGGTCTCGGCCACCCCCGGCGAGTTCGAGCGCACCCGCTCCGCGCGCGTCGTCGAGCAGATCGTGCGCCCGACCGGGGTCGTCGATCCTCAGGTGGAGGTGCGGGCGACGCGCAACCAGATCGACGACCTGATGCGCGAGGTGCGCCTGCGTGTCGAGCGCGACGAACGCGTGCTCGTGACGACCCTGACCAAGAAGATGTCCGAGGACCTCTCCAGCTACCTGCTCGAGCTCGGCTTCCGCGCGCGCTACCTGCACTCCGAGATCGACACGCTGGAACGCATCCAGATCATCCGCGCGCTGCGGCTGGGGGAGTACGACATCCTCGTCGGCGTCAACCTGCTGCGCGAGGGCCTCGACCTGCCGGAGGTCTCGCTCGTCGCCATCCTCGATGCCGACAAGGAGGGTTTCCTGCGCGGCTCGACCTCGCTGATCCAGACGATCGGCCGCGCCGCGCGCAACATCGAGGGCACCGTGATCATGTACGCCGACCGCGTGACCGACTCGATGCGCTACGCGCTGGACGAGACCGACCGCCGCCGCGCGATCCAGCTCGCCTACAACGAGGAGCACGGGATCACCGCGGCGTCGATCATCAAGGGCGTCAGCGACATCTCGGACTTCCTCACGGTCGAGTCCAAGACGCCGAAGCGGCGGCGCCGCGCGAGCACGCGGGCCGAGGGGCTCGCGCCGCACGAGCTCGAGAAGCTCGCGGTCGAGCTCGAGGAGGAGATGCTGCTGGCCTCGCGCGACCTGCGCTTCGAGTATGCCGCGCGGCTGCGCGACGAGCTGCGCGAGCTGCGCCGGACGCTGGCCGACATGAAGACGACCGCGTAGCCGCTCCGTCGCGCTAGGCTCTGCGGCGTGGCGTGGAGTTGGCGCAAAGTGGGGATCGCCGTCGCCGGCGCGCTGGTGTTCGGCGTCGGGATGTCGGTGGTCAAGGGCAACGACGGCGGCGCGGTGCGCAGTGCGATCGCCAACCTCAGCGCCCCGTGGCTCCTGCTGGCGTTCATCGCCGGCGCCCTGGCCGGGGGCGGCCGCACCGGCCCGGCGGCGCTCGTCGGCGCGCTGGTCTCCTTCGTCGCGCTGGGCGGGTTCTACGTCGCCAACTCCTTCGTGCTCCATCTCGGTCCCCACCCCTGGCTCGACGACCTCCGCCTCGCGTTCGGGAACGGCTACTTCTTCCGCTTCGCCGCCCTCAGCGGGCCGGTTCTCGGTGCGCTCGGGGCCGTCTGGCAACGGACGCGCTCGCGGCCGCTCGGCGTGCTCGTCGCCGCCCTGCTGGTGCTCGAGCCGTTCGCCTGGCTCGCCTATTACGGCTCGGTCTACACGGGCGACGCGCCCGTCTGGGCCGCCGAGGTCGTGGTCG
>JBEKNK010000121.1:0-5778 GCA_049522915.1 Solirubrobacteraceae bacterium
CCGTTTGCGGTGTGCACCAGCGCGTGCGATCCGACGACGACGGGATCAACATCCAGCAACGACCAGGGAAACCAGGCATTCGAGGCGCTCTTCTTCCCGACCGCGACATACGCGGGCGTGACGAACTACGACTTCGTCTACCACACCGACGGCAACGGTTCGTGGGTGGACTCGAACACGCCGAGCAACAACAACGGCAACATCACCGGTTAGCACGCTCGAGAGATCAGCCCGGTGGCTTGCACGAGCACCGGGCCGCATCTCCCAGCGAGCCAGCCCCGAGTTCCTGGGCGAAATCACGCTCTCTGCGACTACGGGGGACCCAGGAGTCGAACCTGACGCTGCGGTTTTGGAGACCACCGTGTATGGCCTTATTCAGCCAGTAGATTCAGCGTTCTCAACAGGCTTCGCTGCAGTCTCCGCTGCAGTGCCGCCGTCAAGATAGCGCTGGAGACGGTTCGCTGAGGCCGTTTCGGCGGCCGGCATCAGGTGCCCGTACCGGTCGTAGGTCGTCGTGATCGAGCTGTGGCCGAGGTACGTCTGCAGCGCCTTTGGGCTCTCCTCTGCTGCGATCATCAGCGACGCGTATGTGTGTCGGCATTCGTGCAAGGTGATGGCCTGGAGGCCCTGCCGCTCCCAGCTCTTGCGCGCTCGCTGGCTGAGGCCGCTGTCGCTGAAGGGGCCGTCGGGTCCGCGGCGCCGTCCGTCGAGGGTGGAGCGGGCGAAGACGAGTGGCTGGCCCGGGCGGGCGCGCATGCTGTGCTCGATGAGGTAGTCGCGCAGCACGGGAGGGATCGGCACTCGGCGGGTGCCTGCGCGACTCTTCGGCTCGCCGGTGCTGCCGACCTCGGGGTTGTGGCTTCGGTTGATGTGGATGACGCCGGCGCCGAGGTCGACTTCCGACCAGCGCAGCGCCATCAGCTCGCCGCGACGCAGCCCGGCGTATGCCGCAGTCGCCCACAGCGGTCGGTCGCGGACGGGCAGCGCGGTGAGCAGCACGCCGAGCTCCGCGGCGGTCGCGAAGCGCTCGCGCCGACCACGGTCCTGGGGCAGTGCGAGACCGGCGGTCGGGTTGACCGTGACCAGCTCGAGGTCGATCGCGTGGCGGAAGATCGCGCGCAGCGGCATCAGGATGTTGCGCACGGTGGACGCGCTGAGGCCTTCTGCTTGGAGCTTGCCGACGAGCTTGTTGAGCGCGCCGCGACGGATCTCACGTAGGCGTGTGGCACCGAGCGCCGGGTACAGACGATCCTCCAATGCGTGCTCGTAGCCGCGCAGAGTTGAGGGGCGGTAGTGCTGGCCGCTGCGATTACGCACCGCTCCGTCGTGCGCTGCGGCGAGCCACTCGGCGCCTGCTTGGCGGAGCGTCGGGCCGTTGCGTGCGCCGAGCACGCCGCGGGCGAGCGCAACTTCGGTATCGCGCTTCCAAGCCCGTGCGTCGGCGAGCCGGTCGAAGGATTTTGATGCCCGCCGGTTCTCACCCGCGAAGAAGACTTGTGCCTGGTATCGGCCGGAGGGCCGGCGCGTTATTCCGGGCGGGAGTTCGGACTTGGCGGACATGCGACCGAGGATAGGTCACTCATGGGATAGCGGCGTGGTCCGCGTGCTCGTCGAGCCATCGCTCGAGTTCGGCGATCGGTACGAGCCGGCGCCGGCCGACCCTGGCCATCCGCAAGTCAGGGACGATGTGCTCGTCGAAGAAGTCGATTGAGACGCCGAGCGCAGCTGCTGCCTCTTGCTTGCTCATCGCGATCCGCGGCACCGCTTTGGTGTCGACGCTGACGACGCGGAACACCTTCGCGCTGGACGACGCCGATCCGCGCCGCGCGGCTGCGCTGTCCGTCACGACTGAGGCGGCGCGTGGTGCGCCCATGAGAGGAGTACCTCCGGTCTGGTTCGCGAGGGCGTACTGTACACCAGATAGCCCGAGATAGCCATGGATACACCTGGTTAGATGTGATTGTGCGTGATTGTCCCGTTCTATACCTATGATGCCCTGGGGTGAGCGCCGAGAACGATCGCATCCAGGAGATGTTCGCGGCGGCGCGAGACCGTTGGCACCGAGCGATCCGTGCCCACCGGCTGGCGCCACCCGATGCCGGGTTCAGTGCTCGCCTCGCCGAGCTTGCCGAGGTGGCGAGTGAGGAGGCCGCGGTCTGTCGCAGGGCTGCAGCGGCCGGCTTCTCGTGGCCGCCGCACACTTCGGACGCGAAGCAGCCTTACGAGCTGCAGCCCGGTACCGGTCGCCGTGGACCCGAGGCGTTGTGGGCGCGTTTTGACGCGGCAGTGGCTGAGCTGAACCGGGCCGGCGGAGGAAGTGACTTGGTCAAGGTGGCGCTGGCGCACGAGCTGCTCGCTGAGGCTGCCGGCGCGCTCGCCGTCGAAGTTGAGCGCGAAGACCGCGCCAGCGGACTTCTCCGCGTCGGCGTTCGCGAACGCCGTAGCGCCTAACGCGCGGGGCGCGGTACTCAGCCGGATCGCGGCGGGACGAGCGAGGCGCCGGTCCGTGAGCCGGCCCACAACTCCGCCGGCTTGCTCGCGTTTCCCGGGGTCGGCGGCGCATCGCTCTCTCTGCGCGACCGATGCTCGACCGCGGCCTGCTCGAGCATCGCGTACACGTCGCGGCGCAAGATCATGTACGCCTTGCCGACCCGGCCGGCTCGCAGCTTGCCGCTGTCGATCCACGCGCGCACTGTTTGCGGCGTCACGTGGAGTTGGGCGGCGACCTGCGCAACCGTGAGGATGTCGTCGTCAGCCATACTGAAATAACTCGGAATAGGCCTGCTTGGACCTGGTTTGCGATACAGCACGATACGCAACCGCGCGGCGCAGAAACGCTTGACGCGCCCGAGACGACGCAAACACCGAACACTTCGAGCGCGTGCCTGCGCGACGTTCGTTGCCCGTTGCCTACGTAGCTACCATCTTGGTGTGGCGAGCCGCGAGCGGATATCGGTTGAGCTAGACACCGAGGTGGTGTCGCGACTGCGCGCGCAAGCCGTCGAGGCGAATGTGAGCGAGGGCGAGATCGTCGAGCGTGCATTGCAGGTCGCTGATCTGCGAGCGCTCGTGGGTCAGATTCGCAGTCGGAGCGACCTGGATGAGGAGGCGTCGATGAAGCTCGTGCGCGAGGAGCTCAAGGCCGCACGCGCTGACGCGCGCAATCGCGCCGCGTGATCCGAGTCCTCGCCGACGCGAACGTACTCGTATCAGCAGCGATCGCGAAGGATCCTGACTCCCCACCCGCGGTGATCCTCGACGCGGCGCTTGACGGCCGGATCGAACTCGTCACCTCCCCCGCACTGCTCGCAGAGATCGCGTCGGTGCTGGCTCGCCCTCGGATGCGCCGGTATCTCTCTCTCGACGAGGCTCAGCGGTTCGTCGGCGACCTCGCAAGCGTGACAGCCCTGATCGCCGACGCGCCGCTGCCGCACCCAGCTGTGTGTCGCGATCCTGCCGATGACTACCTTGTCGCGCTCGCTGGAACGGCGGGCGTCGAGGCGATCGTCAGCGGTGATCTCGATCTCCTCTCGCTCGAGCCGCACGCCGCGGCGGTCATCAAGCCACGCGCGTTGCTCGAGCGGATCGCGGCGCAACGCTGAGCGCGTGAGCGCCGAGCGTTGGCTTCACCGCTCCCAGCCGTGGCCGCGTTCGAGCGCTTGCGCGCGGTCGTGCTCGGGCATGAGGCCCATGACGCGCGCCATGCGCTCCTCGATCGGTCCGAGCCCCGGGTCCTCGATCGCGAGCTGTTCGCGCGCGTCGAGGACGTGCTTGCCTGCCCGTTCCCAGTCGATGTGCTGGAGCAACGGAGAGTCCCGGCGGATGGGTTCCGGTCCGAGCGCTGTCGCCTCAGATGGGTCGATCTCGTAGGTGATGCGGTAGGCCTCGATGGCGCGCGCGGCCCGGTCCCACGTGTCGCGCTCGACCGACCGGTCTTCGCTGGGTCGTTCGCCGAGGACGCGCACTAGGTGCTCGCCTGGTTGTTCGATCGCGCGGTCGGCTTGGCACTGCACGGCGTCGTTGAATGCCTGTTGGGCTTCGCGTAGCTGCTCGCGCGCGTGGGGGTGCTCGGCTTCCCACCGCCGCGGGCTGTCCGGTCCGTCGTGGATCTGCGCGAGCCTCGCTGCCGCGTTCCGCTCTGCCTCGCCCGCATCGTAAGCTCGGCGCTCGCTGCGGTCGATGTCGAAGCTGAGTTCGTTCGCGTGCTTGCCGCGTCTGGCGAGCGGGCCGAGTGCGGCTAGCTCGCTCCGGGCGCGTTGAGCCTCTCCGGTCCAGTTCTCGCTGTGGGCTCGGAGGCGCTCCACGTCTCGTTCGAGCGATTCGACCTGGCCGGCCGCGTCTCGCGGGTAGCTGTTGACGATCGCCTGGAGCTGGTCACGCTCCGCACGCAACACCGCAACGATGTCCTCCGTCTTGTCGTCGTCGAGCGGCAGTGTGAGCTGCTGGTGTTCGCGCTCGATGTGTTGTTCGTGGGCGAGCGGGATGCGGATCGATGGGAGTTCCGGCTCGGAGCGACCGAGTCGCTCCGCCAACACAGCGATTGCTTGCTCGCGAGATTCGGGGAGTTCGAGCTGGCTGCTTGAGGCGTACAGGCGGGTGTGCTCGCGCGCTCTGGTCAGCGCGACATAGGAGCCCTCGGCCGTGGAGAGCGGGCCTGCGATGACGTGTGTCGTGTCGGTCGTGCGACCCTGCGCGGGGAACGGATGCGACACATACGCGAGCCGGACCTGCCCGGCGTCGAGCGTCACACGATCGAACGAGGCTTCGCGACCGTCGCTCAACCGGAGCGTCACCGCTCCTGCTTCCGCGTCGACGGCGGCCACCTCGCCGCTCACGCCGTTGCGGATCGAGCCGAGATCGGGGTGCTGGACCGGTGCGCGGATGACAATGTCGTCGCCGGCCCGCAATCCGTAGGGCCGCCCGGTAAGCGGCACGCTCTCCGCGCCGACCTCGCCATCCTGGAGTCGGATTGCTTGGGCGCGGGCGTTGAGCGCGTCGAGCTGCTCGTTCGACGTCTCTGCCACAACGAGCGTTTCACGACCGCCGCGACGGTCGGCTTGTGCGGCGTCGAGCGCGAGATCCTCGAGCTGTCGCTGATCAGCCTCGATCACGACAAACCCACGCTCTGAGTAGTTGCTGAGCGCGTGGTCGTGCTGACCCGCCCGCCACAACGCCTGCTCGCGACGATCCGCCGGATCCTGCGCCCGAACGATCCGCGACAACTCAACGAACGCGTCCTGCTCGCGGGCGGTCTGCTCGATCTCGCCCCACAACCCGCCGGCACCAACCGCCTGGGACTGACGCGGGTCACCAATCGCGACCAGCCTGGCACCCGACTCGCTCACGGTCTTGAACAGCCACGCCTGCTCCCTAGTTGACGCGAGCGCCGCCTCGTCATGGATCACCGTCACCCCCGCGTCCATGACCACGAGTCCGCGCTCGACGTTCACTCGCAGCGCGGTCGTCGAATAACCGCGACCCTCAACACCAACCTCCGCCAACTCGGCGGCGAGGCGCTCAGCGGCCTGCGCACCGGTACTCGTCACAAGCACCGTCCGACCCGCGTGCTGGTGCGCGCGCGCGACACCCTGCAACGCCGTGCTCTTCCCCGTCCCCGCCTGACCAACAACGACCACAAGCCGCTGGTCAGCACAGGCGACGCGGACCGCTCGCTCCTGCTCACCAGCGAGCTCACCACCACGCTCCGCGACAGCGGCCGCAAGCAGCTCAACCTCGGCGCTCACGAGCGCCTCGTTGATCGCGTCGCCGCGAACGCTC
>JBEKNK010000122.1:0-5684 GCA_049522915.1 Solirubrobacteraceae bacterium
GCCTTATCGGCCCGACCGTCGGCATGCTGCCCCCGCCCCTGAGCGCAGCCGCTGAGCGCTCCGTCGGCCTGGGGCTGGTCGCGAACACGCGGCTCGCGAATCTCACCGGAATCCCGTCGCTGTCGCTGCCGCTGCCCGCAGACGGAGCGATGATCGGCCTGCAGGTCATGGCGCGCAGCGACCAGAGCGCCCTGGCAGCGGCGGCCTGGCTGGAGGCGCTGACGCGCGCCTGAAGCGCGCCGCAACGGCCGCCGCGACGGTTGGGGCCGACCCGCAGCGGGCCGGCCCTCAGACGCCGCCGAAGACGCCGCCGATCAGCTGCTCGTCCCGGTCGCGGCGGCCGGCGCGCTCAGCAGGCTCTGACACTTCGCGTTGGCCGCGATGAAGGCGCTGCTCGTGCGATTCACCTTCGAGCCGAAGACGAAGCCCGACCCGCTGAAGTTGGGCGCCGGCAGCGCGACGCCGTCCTTCTTCATGCAGGCCGCGTAGCTGACGACCCTCGCGCGGTATGCGGGGTTCGAGGTGGCGAATCCGCTCGGCCCGGTCCCGCCGGCGAATCGGCCGCGCCCGCCGAACCCGCCGAACCCGCCGAGGCCGCCGCACTTGGCGATCGCTGCGGCGAACTTCGGGTTGGACGCGAAGAAGCTGCCGCCGCCGGCCGGGAAGCCGCCGCCGGGAGCGCCGCTCGCGCCGGTCGCGCCGAAGAACCGCCGGCCCGCGCCGGATGCGCCGGTGCCGCCGAAGTGGGGGAACGCGCCGGACGCGCCGGTGCCGCCGAAGTGCCGGACGCCGCCACCAAAGCCGGCCGGCAGCGACACGCCCTGCTTCTTCAGGCACGCGACCAGCGCGGCGCGGCGAGCGGTGGCGGCGGCGCCGGTCGCGCCGCCCGGCGCCGCGGCGGAAGGCGTGCTCGTGCCGGTGGTTGTGGAGCTCGTCGTCGTCGAGGGGCTGCCGCCGCCGCAGGCGGCCAGCACGACCGCTGCGAGGGCGGCGAGCGCCGGGACGGCGGTGAGACGTGCACGTCTTGCGTTCATGTACTGCTCCTTCTTTCTGTCTGGTGGGCCACTCGGGCCACTATCCGCCGCCGAAGAGGCCGGCCGAGCCGCTGGTTGATGTCGTGCCGCTGCCGCCGAACAGGGAGGAGGCGCCGCTCGAGCTGGAGGTGCCCGTGTCGCCCGAGTCGGTGACCGTGCTCGCGGTGAGCGCGCCGCTTGGGCCCGTCACGCCGCTGACCACCACCGAGTCACCCGGCTGGATCGCCTTCAGGCCGACCGACTCCGATTTCTTGAACTTCGACTCGGGGGTCGTGATGACCTCCGTCATCGTGCCCGCGGCGGTCGTGACATAGAGCTTGTTGCCGTTGATGTCGGTGACCGTGCCGATCGCATCGCCGCCGCCGGCGGCACCCCCGCCAAACAGCGAGGCGAAGCGGCTGAAGCCGCCCGCGCCCGTGGCGCCGCTCGCGCCCGAGGCGCCGCTCGCGCCCGCGCCGAAGCGCGAGGCCACGGCGGCGCCGAGCGTCGTCGTGCTCGAGCCGTTCTGGTTCTTCTGCACGAGCACGCCGCCGATGAAGCCGCAGGCGGCGAACAGGACCAGCATCAGGACGACGGTGAGCGGCGTCAGGAAGCGAGCCCGCGGGCGGGGCGGCAGCTCGTCTGGCTCCTCGTACCAACCCTCGGGCACGTCGGAGCGCGTCGGCGGCGGCTGGTAGGGAAGCGGCGTCGGCACGGGCGGCGGGGGGTCTTGTGGGGGCGTGTCACTCAAAGCGCAGAGCCTCGATCGGTCGGAGGGCGGCGGCGCGGCCCGCCGGATATGTGCCGAAGAACAACCCGGTCAGCACGGCCGCGCCGAAGGCGAGGAAGATCGAATAGGTGGCGATCGCCGGATGGACGCCCGCGATCGTGAACTGGCTGCCGATCACGCCGAGCGCAACACCGGCGAGACCGCCGAAGAACGACACGAGCACGGCCTCGGTCAGGAACTGCTTGAGGATGTCGCTGCGGCGCGCGCCGACCGCCTTGCGGATGCCGATCTCGCGGGTGCGCTCGGTGACGCTGACGAGCATGATATTCATCACGCCGATCCCGCCGACCAGCAGCGAGATCGCCGCGACCTCGCCCAGCAGCGTCGTGAACACGCTGCTCGACGCGCTGGAGGCGGTCAGCAGCGACCCCTGGTTGATGACCTGGAAGCCCGGGTTGGCCGTGTCGGTGATCTCGTGGCGCTGCTCGATGATCGAGGTGACCTCGGCCTCCGCAGCGTTCAGCGCCGACTCGGACTTCGCCTGCACGGTGATCGAATCGATCGACCCGTAGCCGGTCAGGGTGTCCTGCACGGCCGTGATCGGGGCGAACGCGATGTCGTCCTCGTTGGTCACGCCGTTGGTCCCCTTCGGCGTCGTCACCCCGATCACCTGGAAACTGACGCCGTTGACCTGGATCGTGTCGCCGACGGGGTCGGCGCCGTCGAAGAGGTTCGTCACGACCGTCGGTCCGAGCACGATGACGCGGTCGTGCTTGGACACCTGCGCGGAGGTGAAGAAGTTGCCAGCCTGCAGCGTGTAGTCGTGCGCGGTCGCGTAGGCGGGCGTCGTGCCGACGAACTGCGACGGCGCATAGGTCGTCGAGCCGTACACCAGCGTCGGGCTCGCGGTGACGGCCGGCGCCGCCGCCTGCACGTCCGGCGCCTCCACCTTGTTGGTCAGCGCGGCCGCGTCCGCGATCGTCAGCTCGACGGGAGCGGTCACGGCGCTGACGGCGGTGCCGCCGAAGCTGAAGCCCGGCTCGACCAGCAGCACGTTTGAGCCGAGCGCCTCGATGCTCGACTGGACCGCCTTCGATGAGCCGTTGCCGACCGCGATCAGGACGATCACCGACGCCACGCCGATCGTCATGCCGAGAATCGTCAGACCGGACCGCAGCTTGTTCGCGAAGATGCCGGTGAGCGCGAGCCGCAGCGTCTCGAGACCCATCAGACGGCGCTCCGCTGCGCGGGCATCGGCAGGCTGCGGTCGGGCATCGGGAAGTGCTCGTCGTCGCCGACGACCAGGCCGTCGGCCAGGCGGATCACGCGGCGCGCGTGGGCGGCGACATCGGGCTCGTGGGTGATGATCACGATCGTGCGCCCCTCGTCGTGCAGGCGCTCGAACAGCTCGAGCACCTCGGCCGTCGAGTGGGAGTCGAGGTTGCCGGTCGGCTCGTCGGCCAGGATCAGGGTCGGGTTGGTCACCAGCGCGCGCGCGATCGCCACACGCTGCTGCTGACCGCCGGAGAGCTCGGAGGGAGCGTGATGGGCGCGGTTGCGCATGCCCACCTCGATCAGCGCGGCGGTCGCCCGCCTCCGGCGCGCGTCACGCGGGACGCGCGCATAGGCGAGCGGCAGCTCGACGTTGGCCAGTGCGCTGGTGCGCGCCACGAGGTTGAAGCTCTGGAAGACGAAGCCGATCTTGCGGTTGCGCAGATCGGAGAGGTCGTCCTCGTCCATCGTGCGAACGTCGACGCCGTCCAGCAGGTACTCGCCCGTGCTCGGGATGTCCAGGCAGCCGAGGATGTTCATCAGCGTCGTCTTGCCGCTGCCGGAGCTGCCCATGATCGCGACGAAGTCGCCGCGCTCGATCTCAAGCGAGATCCCGCGCAGCGCGCGAACCTGGATCGACCCCGTGTCGAAGGTCTTCGTCACCGCGCGCAGGTCGATCACGCGACGCGGGCGCCGCCTGACCCGCGGCGCGTCGATCGCCGGCGGGCGTGCCCCCAGCCGGCGCCGGCGCAGCACGATCTGCGCGAAGGGACGCTCGGGGGCCGACATCAGCCGCCGCCCCTGAAGAACCGCCCGCCGCCACCGCCCGCGCCCGAGAGGGCCGCGGCGCCGAAGCCGCCCGAGCCGAGCGTCCCCGAGGAGCTGGTGGTCCCGGTCGATGTCGCGAGCGCGGTTGTGATCGGGACCGCGACCTCGTCGCCGACCTTCACGTTGCCGGCGACGATCTGCGTGGAGGAGGTGCCGACGAGCCCGGTGATGACCGGGACGACGGTCATCTTGCCGTTCTCATCGAGCGTCACCGTCGACGTGGTCCCACGCGAGTTGACGGCCGCGTTCTCCACGGTGAGCGCGCCGGCCGCCTGCCCTGTGATGATCGTCGCCGTCGCCGACATCCCGGCGCGCACCTGGCTCGAGAGCTGGGTCAGGACCAGCGTGACGTTGTAGCTGACGACGCCGCTCGAGCTGGTCGGCAGGAGCGAGATCGCCGTGACCTTCGCCGCGAACTCGGCGTCGGGCAGTGCGTCGACGCTGACCGTCGCGGGCTGGCCTACGTGAATGTCGCCGATGTCGGACTCGCTGACCGAGACGACCATCTCCATCTGGCTCAGGTTGGCCACGACGATGAAGCCCGTGGTGCTCGAGCTCGACCCCGTCGAGGCCGAGCTGGTGGAGGCGGCGGCGCCGAAGGACGAGGTGGCGGAGGAGCCCGAGGAGCCGGTGCCCGAGGAACCCGAGGAGCCCGCGCTGCCGGCCGTCACGGCGCTGCCGACGGCTCCGGAGATCGAGGCGATCGTGCCCGACGCCGTCGAGTAGAGCTTGGTTCCCGCGAGCGCCGTCTCGTCACTCTTGACGGTCAGCTGCGCGCTCGCGACCGACGCCTGGGCCTGCGCGAGGTTCGCCGCGATCGTCGCCGGGGACACGGTCGCCGCGGTGCTCGACGTGCTGCCGGTCGAGGACGTCGAACCGCGTGAGGTCGTTCCGGTCGAGCTGGTCGCGCCCTTTATGCTCGTCGAGCCCTTGCCAACGGTCGAGCCGGTCGACCCCTTGCCCGAGGTCGAACCGGAGCTCTTGGGGGCCGTTCCCCTGGCGCCGCTCGAGCCAGTGACGCCGGTCGTGCCGGTGGAGGAGGTCGAGCCGCTGCCCGCCCCGCTCGCGCCGCTCGACCCGGTGGCGCCGGTGGCGCCGGTCGCGCCGGTGCCGCCGAATGCGCCAGCCCGCGCGACCGCCGCCGCCGAGGCCGTGGGCGAAGCGACCGACGCGGTATGCGCGCCCCCGCCGGTCGAGGAGGACGAGGAGCCCGACGGATCGGCCTCCACGGAGGCGAGGTTGGCCTGCGCGGACTTCAGCGCCGCCTGCGCCTCCTCGAGGGTCACCTGGGCCGAGGTCGGATCGATCTCGGCCAGCAGCTCGCCGTCGCTGACGTGCTCGCCGGTGTGGACGTAGAGCTCGGTGAGGATGCCGCTGGCCTTGAAATCCAGGCCGACCTCGGTCGCCGGCTCGAGGTTGCCGCTGGCCGACACGCTGGTCTGCACGACGCCCCGCGTCACGCTGGCGAGGCGAATCTCGGTGTTCGAGCTCGTGCTCGGCGGGCCGACCAGGAGCACGCCGGCGACGATCGCCCCGGCGGCCAACGCCACCAGCACGACGATCTGGAACGGACTTGCCCTGCGGACGCCCATGCGCACGCGACATTAGTAACGCCGCGGCCTTCACCGCAGGTAAATGTGTTAACCGTGGGCGGGAAGGATCGCCGGCGCGCGGTGTCTTCGTCGGAGAAAGGCTCGCCACGCCGGGCGCCCCGAGGCGGGCGGATCCTCTCCCCAGGGTCCGCCCACCTGGGGGCTGTTCGGGTCGGTGCATGCACCGACCCGCAGGACGGCGCATGCGCCGTCCTGCCGGGGGGTGCACCCCCCGGAACGGCAGATCTC
>JBEKNK010000123.1:0-5971 GCA_049522915.1 Solirubrobacteraceae bacterium
GGGCCAGCTCGTCGCCCGCCTCGCCCTCGCCGCCGCCGTCCGTGCTCAGGTCGAGCGCCGCGCCGGCGGACCCCGGCGAGTCCTCGCCCGCCGGGTCCTGCTGCTCTGCCGCGGCGGCGCTCGGGGGCGAGGGCTCCCTCACGCCGACCGCACGCTCCTGGGGTGCCATGGCTTAGGCGCTCGGCTCGTCGACGACCTCGGCGTCGACGACGTCCTCCTCGCTCGAGGAGGTCTCATCGCCGTTGCTCGAGCCGTTGGTCGACGCGGCGTCGGCCTGCGCCTGCTGGGCCCGCTCGTACATCGCCTCCGAAACCTTGTGGAAGGCGGTGTTGAGCGCGTCCGTGCGCTCGCGGATCTGGTCCGGGTCGTCTGATTCGAGCACCTCGCGCAGCGCCTTGATCGCGGCCTCGATCTCCTCCTTGGAGGATTCGTCGACGGCCTCGCCGAGCTCCTTCAGCTGGCGCTCCGCCTGGTAGGCGGCGTTCTCGCCGTTGTTGCGCGCCTCCGCGAGCTCGCGCCGGATCTCGATCTTCTGCTCCTTGCCGGTCCCGAGGTCCTTCGCCGAGACGCTGAGGATGCCGTTGGCGTCGATGTCGAAGCCGACCTCGATCTGCGGGATTCCGCGCGGCGCCGGCGGGATGCCGGTCAGCTGGAACTTGCCGAGCGACTTGTTGTAGGTCGCCATCTCGCGCTCGCCCTGCAGCACGTGGATCTCGACCGAGGGCTGGTTGTCCTCGGCGGTCGAGAAGATCTCGGCCTTGCGCGTCGGGATCGTCGTGTTGCGCTCGATCAGCTTGGTGAAGACGCCGCCCTTGGTCTCGATGCCGAGCGTCAGCGGAGTCACGTCGAGCAGCAGAACATCCTTGACGTCGCCGGCGAGCACGCCCGCCTGGATCGCCGCGCCGACGGCCACGACCTCATCGGGGTTGACGCCGCGATGGGGGTCCTTGCCGGTCAGCTCCTTGACCTTCTCCTGCACCGCCGGCATGCGCGTCATGCCGCCGACGAGCACGACATGGTCGATCGCCGCCGCGCCCTTGTCCTTGGCGTCGGCCAGCGCCTGGCGCACCGGCGCCACGACGCGGTCCAGCAGCGAACCCGTCAGCTCGGCGAGCTTCGAGCGCGTGAGGCGCATGTCGAGGTGCTTGGGGCCCGACTGGTCGGCGGTCACGAACGGCAGGTTGATCTGCGTCTCCTGCGTCGTCGACAGCTCGATCTTCGCCTTCTCCGCGGCCTCATACAGCCGCTGCAGCGCCATCGGGTCGCTCTGCAGGTCGATCCCCTGCGCCTTCTTGAACTCGCTGACGAGCCAGTCGACGATCGCCTTGTCGAAGTTGTCGCCGCCGAGATGGTTGTCGCCGGCGGTCGACTTGACCTCGAATACGCCGTCGCCGATCTCGAGCACCGACACGTCGAAGGTGCCGCCGCCGAGGTCGAAGACGAGGATCGTCTGGTCGGACTCCTTGTCGAGGCCGTAGGCCAGCGAGGCCGCCGTCGGCTCGTTGATGATCCGCTTGACGTCGAGGCCGGCGATCTTGCCGGCGTCCTTGGTCGCCTGGCGCTGGTCGTCGTTGAAGTAGGCGGGGACGGTGATCACCGCGGAGTCGACCGACTCGCCGAGATAGGCCTCGGCGTCGGCCTTCAGCTTCTGCAGGATCATCGCCGAGATCTCCGGCGGCGAATACTCCTGGCCGGCCACCTCGACGCGTGCGTCACCGTTCTTGCCCGAGATCACCTTGTAGGGGACGATCGCCTCCTCCTCGCCCACCTCGCTCTCCTTGCGCCCCATGAAGCGCTTGATCGAGAACACGGTGTTCTGCGGGTTGGTCACCGCCTGGCGCTTGGCGATCGTGCCGACCAGCCGCTCGCCGGATGCCGTGAAGGCCACCACGGACGGCGTCGTACGACCCCCTTCCGCGTTCTCGATGACGGTGGGCTCCCCGCCCTCCAACACGGCCATGCACGAGTTCGTCGTGCCGAGGTCGATACCGATCGTCTTACCCATGTGCTGTCAATCTCCTTTATCGCCGCAACAAATCTGAGTCTCAGTATAGAAGATTTCTGCGGATTGGTCAAATCCCCCTTGGGCCGTTCCGGGGGGTGCATGCACCCCCCGGCAGGACGGCGCATGCGCCGTCCTGCGGGTCGGCGCATGCGCCGACCCGAAAAGCGAGCCGGCTTTCTAGCCCGTTGAGCCGGTCGCGCCGGTGCTGCCGGTCGCACCCGTCGAGCCGGTCGAGCCCGTCGCGCCCGTCGAGCCGGTCGAGCCGGTCGAGCCGGTGCTCGCCAGCACCGCCGTGATGCGGGCGGCGATCGTGTCGGCCAGGGCGGTCGCAACCGACGGCTGCAGCGCGGGGCGCAGCGCGACCACCGTGACGCTGCCCGCGACGCGTCCGACACGCAGCACGACGACGTCGGCGGAGGCGGCCTTTCCGCGGTCGCGCAGCTCGATCGGCTCGATCAGCGACTGCTGGCCGGCCCCGTCGGCGCGCGGCGCACCGAAGCTGAAGTCCTTCAGCGTCACGGGCGCGAGGTTGCGGTCGCTGCGCAGCACCGCGGCGGCGAGCAGCGCGCGACCGAGGCGCGTGCCGTAGACCGCTCGCGCGGCGTCGAACAGCGTCCTCGCGTAGGCGCGGGTGTTGGCCAGCACGAGCGCCGTCGAGACCCCGGCCAGCCTCACCCCGGCGGTCGTGCGCACGGCGGCAAAGACGCGGTCGTAGTCGGCGGCGGCCATCCGCGGTGGGTGCACGTAGCCGCTGCTCGAGACCGTGGCTCCGGGCGCGAAGTCCGAGACCGCCAGCGTCATCGCCGCGAGACTCGGGGCGTGGGCCGGCGGGGTGACGGCCTGCGCGACGGCGATCACCAGGCCGCCGCAGGCGATCGTTGCGACGGCGGCTCCGACCAGACGGCGCAGACGGCGGTTCATCGCGGCTCCTCGATCCTGTTGCGCGGCGTCAGCAGAGTATGGCGGTCGCGCTCAGGCCCAGGTATCGGTCGCCAGGCGCTCGAGATCCCCGCGACCGGGCGCGCCGTCGGCACGGCTGCGGCCGCGCAGGGCGAGCTCGAGCTCAAAGCGGGCGTCCGGCTGCTCGAGCGCGTCGCCGAACTGCTCGCGCAGGCGCGCGAGGCGGTAGCGGACCGTCTGGGGGTGCACGTGCAGCTCCTTGGCGACGAGCGCGACGTTGCCCTGGCGGCGAAGCCATGCGAGCAGCGTCGCCTCGAGGCGCGCGCGGGCGGCGGGGGTGAGGGACGCGAGCGGCTCAAGCCGCGCGGCCGCCAGCTCGTCAAGCAGCGCCGGGTCGGCGTGCAGCGCGAGCGCGCCGAGCTGCTCGGCGGCGACGATCAGGCCGCGGGGCGCGAGCAGGCCCTCGCGGGCGAGCGCGACGGTGGCCGCCGCGCGCGCCCAGCTGCGGGCCGCCGCGCTCGGCGTCGTGGTCGGCCCGATCGCCGCGACGCGGTCCTCGATCGCGGCGCGGATCGCCGCGAGGCGACCGGGGGCGTCGGGGTCGGCGATCAGCACGCAGACCAGGCCGTCGACGCGCGCGCCGATCGCGCCCTCGCCGACGATCGCGGCGAAGCGCTCGGCGTCGCGGTGCTCGGCGGCGATCGCGGCCAAGCGGCGCGGCAGCGGCCAGTCGGCGGCGGCGGCGCGGGCCTGCGCCTCGGCGCCGTCGAGCTCTCCTGCGACGAGCATCCGCACGAGACCCTGGCGCTCGCGCGAGCGCTCGCCGGCGCCGGCCGCCTGCGCGCTGGCGTAGCCCTCGACGGACTCGGCCGAGATCTCGTCGATGTAGGCGAAGATCGACTCGGCGAGCAGCGCCAGCGTCGCCGAATCGAGGCCGCCAAGGATCGCCGCCTCGGAGATCCGCCGCCAGGCGATCCGCGCGCCGACGCGGTAGGCGCCCTGCAGCGAGTCAAGGCCCCGCCCGGCGCGGTACTCGCCGCGGCCGAGCGCGATGTAGACCTCGCGGCCGGGGCGCTCGCCGGTGGCGGGGCGGCCGAGCTGGTCGAGGAACTGGCGCAGCGTCTCCTCGATCGCGTCGCGCACGCCGCGGCCGAAGGCGCCGCCCATCGGCTGGCGGTATTCGGGGATCGCCTCCGCGATCGCCGCCGTGATCTCGTCCGCGACCGCGGGCAGCGCCGGCGAGATCGCGCCGCTGACCGCCGGATCGAGCGCCTGCCAGGGCCGCTCGGAGGCGAAAATGTGTGTGTTCATGCTAATTCTTAGGTTCGTACGTTGGGATCGCTCCAAGAAAACTATGCGCGACTAGCGTACTCTTCCTCGTGCATGACGCGAGCCGAACGAGCAGCGAACGTCTCCGCGGTGTTGATCCCGTTCCTCGCCGCCGTGCTGGGCGCGATCTTCGCCTGGGGCTCCTTCCTGCACGCGCGCGACCTCGTGATCTTCGCCGTCATGTACCTGCTCAGCGCCTTCGGCGTGACGGTCGGCTTCCATCGCCTGCTGACCCACCGCGCCTTCGAGACCTACCGCGGGGTCCGCTACGCCTTCGCGATCATGGGCTCCTACGCCGTCGAGGGACCGGTGCTCGACTGGGTCGCCGACCACCGCAAGCACCACACCTTCTCCGACGAGGAGGGCGACCCGCATTCGCCCCATGTCGGCCAGGCCGCCGGCTTCGTCGGCGTCCTGCGCGGCCTCTGGCACGCGCACATCGGCTGGCTGTTCGAGACCCAGGGCCAGGCCGAGAAGCGCCGCTACTGCCCCGATCTCGCCGGCGACCCGGTGATGCGGCGGCTGAACCGCGCCTTCCCGTTTTTCGTGCTCGGCACGCTCGCGATCCCCTTCGCGGCGGGCTACGCCTGGGGCGGCACGCTCGACGCCGGCCTCGAGGCGCTGCTGTGGGCGGGCCTGGTGCGGATCTTCCTCGTCCACCACGTCACCTGGAGCATCAACTCGATCTGCCACTTCTTCGGCGCGACGCGCTTCGATACCGGCGATCATTCGACCAATGTCTTCTGGCTCGCCCTGCCGAGCCTCGGCGAGGCCTGGCACCACAACCACCACGCCTTCCCGCGCTCGGCCTTCCACGGCCTGCGCTGGTACGAGCTCGACCCCTCCGGCTGGCTCATCCTCGCGATGTCGAAGCTCGGCCTCGCCTGGGACGTCGTGCTCATCGACGCCGAGCAGCAGCGCGCCCGGTTCGCACCCGCCCCGCGCCCGAGCGCGAGCGTGGGTGGCGCAAACGCCTGAGCGCCGGGCGGACGCGGGCGCTCTGAGCGCGGAACGCTCGCCGCGATGAGCACCGTCCCCGGACCCGGCAAACCGCGCCTTCGCGGCGTCTCCCACCAGTGGGGCTTCGTCGTCTCGCTCGGTTGCGGCGCGGCGCTGATCGCCACCGCGGCGCCCGGTCGCGCCGTGCTCGCCGCGACGATCTACGCGGCGGCCGTCTCGGCGCTGCTCGGAACGAGCACCCTCTATCACCGCGTCGAATGGCGCCCGAACGCGCGCCGCCTCGTCCGGCGGCTGGACCGCTCGATGATCTACGTGCTGATCGCCGCGAGCTACACGCCGTTCGCGCTGCTCGCGATGCACGGCGCCCTGGCGACCGTCGTGCTCGTCGTCGTCTGGGGCGGGGCGTTCGGCGGCACGATGCTGCAGCTGCTCTGGCCCGACCACCCCAAATGGGTCGCGGTCACCGTGTCGATCGCGCTCGGCTGGGTCGCCGTCGCGACGCTGACGCAGCTGCCCGCGTCGATCGGCTGGGGAGCGATCGGCGCGCTCGTGCTGAGCGGCGCCCTCTACACCGCGGGCGCCGTGATCTACGCGCGCGAGCGGCCCAACCCGCGGCCCGGCGTGTTCGGCTACCACGAGCTCTTCCACGCGCTCGTGCTCGCGGCCGCGGCGATCCACTACGCGGTGGTCGCGTTCGTCGTGCTGCCGCTGGGGTGAAGGGGGCGGGACGGGCCTTTGGCCCGCCCGTCGGCATTGGGTGGCGATTTGGGCGGGTGG
>JBEKNK010000124.1:0-5236 GCA_049522915.1 Solirubrobacteraceae bacterium
CGCGCTCGACGACCCAGCGTTGTCGGCCGAGTCCCGAGCCGTGCTCGCTGCCGCGACGGGCGATCACTGGCTTGATGCCGCGCGCCCACAGCAGCCGACGGTACTTGTCGTGGTCGTAGCCGCGATCGGCGAGGAGCAGGTCGGGCTGTTGGCGCGGTCGACCGGGCTTGCCGGAGACCGCTCTGGCGTGGAGGTCGTCGAGCAGCGGCAGCAGTTGCGTGACGTCGTTGCGGTTGCCGCCGGTCAGCGCGACGGCGAGCGGAATGCCGGTCGCGTCGACGAGGAGATGGTGTTTTGAGCCCGTGCGGGCACGGTCAACCGGGGATGGCCCCGTCAGGAGCCCCCCAAAAGGGCACGCACATGAGAGCCGTCGACAGCTGCCCTGGACCAGTCGATCGCGCCGGCCGCGTTGAGCTTGACCAGCAGCTGCTGGTGCAGCACATCCCACGCACCAGCGGCCTGCCGATCACGCAGCCGCCGCCAACACGTGACACCCGAGCCATAGCCGAACTCCAGCGGAAGATCACGCCACGCGATCCCGCTGTTCAGAACGTGCAAGATCCCGTTGAGCGCGAGGCGGTCAGGCAACGCCTTACGGCCCGGATAGCGCCGCCGGCGTACGCGAGCCGGGATCAACGGCTCGACCTCAGCCCACAACTCGTCATCGATCTCGAACCTGGACGGCACCTCCACGACCTCCAATCGTCGACGACATCGCCGACAGATTCCAGATCAGTGGACATAACCCTTCATTGTGAAACAGGTTCTAAGCCCAGCGCCGGCACCGGCCTGACTCCAGACGCACGGGACCGAGCCAGCGGGAGCGGTGAGAGGGACATCGCCGTCGCGCCCGGCGGCGACCCGCCGCGGCTGGTATCTAGACCTTTGTTCGCTTCGGGCGAGACCACGATGTCGCAGTACACGCGTGTCTCCGGTGGCGGGATCGGAGGCACGCCGCGGTGTAGACCAGGCAGCTCCGACTTCGGGTCAACACGAGACGTCCACCGATGCGACAAAGCCCGCACTTTGCGTGATTAACACGCCGATCGTCGGTCACAACACCGCCCCGATGCCGATCTACCGTATGAGACAGCGGTGGCCGGTGGGGCCGGAATCGGGGGGCTACGTGGTATCGGTACAGGGTTTGCGCGTGCGGAGGGCAGCCAGGTGGGTTGCGCTCGACCGATGGCGTCTGTCGCGCGCCTCATCCTGCGGTTCCGTTCGTCTCGTGATCGCGGCGCACCTCGACTCGCCACATTCGCCGCAAGATCATCTCGACAAGGAGGGCAAACATGTTTGGCCCACAGCACCGAGCCCGAGCGTTAGCGGCGGCTGGCCTCATCGTCTGCGCAGCCACGTTAGCGACCCTCGGCCTTCTCGGAGGCCGTAGCAGTGACCGACCACACTCAACCCACAAGCGGATAATTTTTGGCCTTATCTCCGCCTCACTACCCGCATCCACTGCCTGTGGATCTTGGGCCACCTCGCCCACGGATGCGGTCGCGATGTCAATAGCTCAAGCTGCTGGCCCAATTGCCCGCTGCGAACTCCTCGGCGACACCTGGGTCATAGTCACCGCCGGCGTAGCAACTCCGTCGGCGGCAACGCCGCAACAGCCTCCGCCCGAGGGTGCGGCGTATTCGCAACCTGGGGCCATCGCGACCTACCAGTGTGCGCAGTCCGACGCAGAGTGCCTGAGCGCGACATCGCCGCATCCATTCAATAGTTGGGCAATTACGCCCTTCCCTACGCCTGGCTTTCTCCAAATCGCCGACGTGTTGACACCGACCGTCTTGGTCGCTGAGGCGACGTTTGGGCAAGTCATGTTCAACGTCGCCACTAATACGTGGATTACCACAGGCCCATCACCGAGCCTCACGACCTGTGGGCAGGAGTGGGGAGCCTACGTCGACACAACTCAAGCTAGCAGTACCCCATTGCCGGTTCTTTCGGCACAGCAGACATTCATCGCCGCGCATCCCGAGTGCACAGACGCGGCTGGCTGACGCCTAGATATCGAGCGTCACTAAGTTTACGTGAAAGGGGACAAGCAATGCTGCGAAAGCACTCGCTGTGGGCGCTTGCTACAACAATCGCCGGAGCGATTCTCATACTGCTTATCATGGCGGGCGGTGCGATGGCCCAAAGCCCAAGCCCATCGTGGTACATGACTGATGTCAACACGAACCACGGCTTCCCGTCCGGCGCGAACGGGGGCGTGATCGAAGGCCTGGGAATGCTCGGCAGCAGTTGCGACTACGCGCCATACACGCAGAGCGACGTGGAGTCTGAGGCGGTCAGCTGGATCGATGCGGGACACGACACGATCATTGAGGTGACGCCCCAAACCGGGTGTGATTCGAGCATAGGCGACTACGAGAGCCTGCTTTTGTCGATGCGCAACTACATTCACGGCCACGTTTCCTCGGGAAACTTCACCCGCTACTGGGGTGGCTTTATGCTAGATGAGGAGCCGTGGTACTGGAACGACAGTGCATCGTCATCATATTCCGCATTTACGGCCCTGAATCAATATGCGGTGACCTACACGAACGACGCAACGTACGGGCCGTATTCCGAGCTAGCGAACGCGTCGGGCTGGTGGTCGCAGGCGCAGTACAATAATGTAGCATTCGTCAGCGGGTTCACGGCCGCTCCTCAGGTCTACAACACCTTTATGACCAATGCGCAAAATAGTCTCGTTGGAACGTATGGTGCCCCGACGCTGGTAACGTGCGACCCGAGTGGCGGGTTTGGTTCGTGCTCGAGTGCTTACAACGGGATCAATGGTGCCCCGCTGGAGCAGGCGGAGTGGGGTGGTAATTGGTATAACCTGTATCAAAACGCCTAGGCACTGCACAAGAGAAGTAGCGGGCGGCCGCGAGGCAGCGCGGCCGTCTGCAGTGTCCGGGTCCAGCAATGCGCGGTATCATGGGAGGGAAGATGATGCGCGTTAAGGTAGCGATTGGTGCGACGTGTATGGGGGCGGTGGCCGTGGTGGCCGCGCTTGCGGGCGCGGCTGCGGCATTTACTGACGCCGGCGCGCCGTGTAGCTCGGCGCGTCTCGGGGCGACGCTCTCTGGTCAGGGCGAATCGCAATCGACCGTCGGTGTTATCACAGTCACTAATCACGAGACCGTGGCCTGTCGCCTGGCCGGGCGGCCGACGGTCACCATGCCGGACGGGCCGCCACATGAGAAGCTGCTCGAGCGGTCGCTCGGCGCGAGCGTGTTCCCGCAGACCGTTTTCAGACGCACCGTTCTCGTTGCGGCGCGTCACAGCGAGTCGGTTCGATTTCGCTGGACCAACTGGTGCAATCCAGGTGCCTTGAGGTCGTCGCCCGCAGCCGGCAGTGCCGTGGAGGGGAAGCGCCCGTCTCGGATTCTCCTGCGCGTATCCCCCGACACGCAGCCAATTACGGCAGAAGTTCGTGGTGGCGTTGGCTTGCTTGTATTGCCGCGCTGCCTGGTTCCGAGCAATCCAGCGAGTACGATGTTCGTGAGCCTCTGGACTACGTCTCCGTAGGACGATTCGCCGCGCGCGGCGGAGGTGACCGGCGCGTCCCACGCGCACCTGATCGCGCGGCTTCCAGCGCTCGCGCCGAGTGGCTCGGCTACGAGGCCTCGCTCGAAGCGATGGCGGTATCAGCCAGCGGCTCGATCCGCCCCGTGCGGGACGGATTGTATCGACGCGAACGCGTTGTCGAACGCCCAAGCGTACCCTCGTCCACGAGCGCGTTCGCTCCTCGGAGTTGACTACTAGGCTAGAGGCGAAAGGGGAGAGCGATGAGCGCCGATCCGAACGACGTACGGGCGGTTGTGCGAGAGGCCAAGGAGCGCATGGCGGCCTTGCCCGAGCGGTCTATCGAAGGAAGAACGCAAGGCCGAGAGTCGCCGCACACGGGACGAGATACAGGCGAGGCGCGAAGCACCCCACGTACCGCTCGTCGACTCGCTGCACAAAAGGGCGCAGGACGCGCTGCGAAAGAACCTGCTCCCAGACGAGGAGATCCTCGCGATCGTCCACGGCGCGCGTAGTTCGGCAACGATTGCGACTGATCGACGAGTCTTCATCTTCAGGACCGGCACCGCCCGCGGGGGCCGCGTTCGGGTTGAAATTTTCGTCCTTCGACTACCGCAACGTGAGCGGCGTGCAACTTCACCTCGGGATGATCACAGGATCCGCAGTAGTTGACGTTGCCGGAGCCGCACCCGTAGGAAGCAGCTACTGGGGTAACGGCAACACCGACTCGCGGAAGGCGCAGAACGCGATTCGGGTCACCAAAGGATCCCGTCCGGGGCCAGACGCTGCGAAGGTCCGCGAGCTAATCACGAACTGGCACAACCGCCAGGACGCGGCCGCGGGCACGCCTGCCGTAACGGCGACCGACGGGTCGGATGTTCTCGACCAGATCAAGAAGCTCGGCGAGCTCCGTGACGCCGGACTCCTCACCGCGGACGAGTTCGAGGCGAAGAAGACCGATCTACTCGGCCGCCTTTAGAGCGCAAGTGTACGGCTTTGCAGGGCGGCCCGAGGAGGCACACCGGGCGCAGCCACTGGCGTTTCGCGGCTCTCAGGTGACGCCGGGCTCCCCTGAAATACGCTCGAATGGGGAGCCTCGTGGGGGTGGCCGGACCCGGCCACCAACGCCTGATCCAAGCGCGTCGATGGACGCAACGGCGCGGGATAGGCTCATGCGCGTCGATGATCCCGCTCAAGGACAGCATCCGGCTCACGCGTGTGGTGATCACGATCGCGGTGGTCGTTGCAAACGTCGTCGCCTACGCCCTCGCAGCCGTTCTCGGCGGACATCCGGGGCGACCTACAAGGACATTGCCAAGCGGGTCGACCGCTGCCGGGGTACCGCCGCCGAGAGCCGCACGCCGCGCCACGACGCATCCCCGCGGGGGCTTGTCCGCGCTCGCAATGGAGCGAGGCGCGCTCCGTTGGCGCAGCGGACTCGGGCGCGCGCGGCCGGCGCTTTCCCACCACTCTACCGCTGAGCTCGGGATGAGGGTCGAGAGTTCGCCGTCGACCCGCGCCGCGGCTTCGGGCATAATGTGGGGCCTGGTGTGGTTCCGTGCGCTCGCGACGCTCGTGTTGGTGGGATCGACCGTCAGCATCTGCGGCTGTAGTGCTAGCACTCGGGCCAAGTCGCCGCCGTCGAACGGACCCGGGGCGGCCGACTACTACGTCGGCTGCCTACCTTCGGGGCTCGCGGTGACAGGCGGCGAGA
>JBEKNK010000125.1:0-5211 GCA_049522915.1 Solirubrobacteraceae bacterium
CGCCGGGACGACAACAAAGACGACGGCCAGACCGACGTTGGCCAGCGTCATGTAGACGAGGAAGCCAACAAAGGTGCCGGTGAGCGACACCAGGCCGGCCTGGCGCCCCTGGCTGATGCTGCGCGAGACGAGGTACATCATGTTCGGACCGGGCGTCAGCACCATCACGAGCGCCGTCAACGCCATGCCCATCGCAGCAGCGGTCCCGATCAGCACCGTTCGAATGCTCCCAGAACGACCAGCGAGTGCTGGACGCCGCGAGACAGCGCGGCTGCGTATCGCGCAAGGCGACACTCTGGTAGGGCCGCGTGAGATCTAGTGGCGTGCTTCAGATCGTCAACCGGAAGCCGGTGAGGAGCGGTTCACGTTGGGGCCGTCGTTTCACGACCCTAGGTGCACGCGAGCCGGATTTGACTCTGGGTGTCGCTCGACAGAACGGGCGCCCGTGTTCAGGTCTCCTCGCCCGTCCGTCTGACCAAGAGCCCGATGCTCGCCAGCTCACGACGCGGGGTCACGACGGCAACCGTCCAGAGACCGTAGGCGTCTACCTCGACCGACAGTCCGAGGGTACGATGGAAACGGACAACATCGCCGGCGGTTCTCACCGTCACTGGGAAGCTTACGCGCTCGCGTACCGAGCCGTCCGGGTGTCGCACCTCGGCGCCAGCGGAGTACTCGCCGACCGGCACCCCACCGGCCTCGAACTGGATCAGGGCCGGGATGGTAATGCGCTCTGGGAGGTTGAGCAGCTCGAAGTGCTGCCAGGCACCGCTGGCGACGTATGCAGCCCATCCTCTTGACTCGACGTAGTTAGCAAGAACCAAAGCCGAAACACGCAGAAGGTCGTCGTCATCGCGGCGCGTGCCGGAACCCGCCAGCGCGCCTTTGCCGCCCGAGGCGATGACGGTCTGATCGTCTCCCACGAACATGCTGTTACCGCCATCCTGGCCATCCACCCCGACGCTGAAACCGTCCCCCGCGACTGCCCGCGCGCCGGGCGCCGGCTTGTCCGCGCGCTGCATTCGTAGATGCCGCGACGTGAGCCGAGTTCGACGGTGGAGGCGCAGAGCCTCCGCTTCACGTCGGCTGCGGTGCTAGGCCGCCGGGACCTCGACTAGCGCTGTGGCCACAGCCGCTGGGGCCGGGATCGGGTCTCCGGCTTCGCGTAGGCCGTCAAGGTGGAACGGGATCGCCTCACGGATGAGGCGCTCGACCTCATCCCGAGTGTCGCCTACGACGCCGAGGCCGGGCAGGTCCGGACAGTAGGCGCCCCAGCTGTCGCCTTCGTGCTCAATAACAACCAGGTATTCGCTCATTGGTTCGGCCTCCGTAATCCGGCTTGGCGAAGGATATTCGCAGCCGTGCCGCTCAGGTCCCGGCCGTGAGCTCGCCTCGGGCGCTGGGCGCACACGCGGCGGTCATCGTGTCTCGGCTGGCAACGACACCGGCCCGTTGGCGCCGGCGAATGCTCCGTTGAGGATCTCCACGTCCTGTGGGCGCGACTTCGCGTGCAGGTAGCGCTCGGTCGTGCTGACGCGCGAGTGCCCGAGGAAGGCCTGGACGAAGTGGGCGCCGGCCTCGCGAGCGACCAGCGAGCCCGCTGCATGTCTCAGCGCGTGAAAACGCAGCGGCCGCAGCCCGGCCGCGTCGCGGGCGCGCTTGTAGCGCCGCCGTATGGCTGAGGGATCGAGTCGGCGGCCAAGGCGCGAGCAGAATACGTAGTCGTCGCGGCTGGTGTAGTCGCCACGGTCGGCGAGCCGGGCGAGTGCCGAGGCGGCGGGGTCGGCCAGCGGCAGCGCGCGTGCCTGCCAGCTCTTTGTCGGGCCTTCGATGTTGGCGCTCACGGCGCGGTGGACGATCACGCGACGAAGGTCGAGGTCGACGTCGCCCCAGCGCAGCGCGAGCAGCTCGCCCAGACGCATACCGGTGTAGGCCGCGAAGCGGTACAGCTCGGCGTCCTGGCGATCCTCCCAGGCACGCCACTCGAGCTCATCCGCATCGATCCCGTAGGCGGGGTTGCCGCGATGAACGCCGGCCGCCGCGGCGCGTGCGAGCGCCTCGGTCTCCTCGGGTTCGTAGAAGTCGAGCACGGCCGCGGGCATCTCACGGCGCTTGTTGGTTCCCCGGACCGGGTTGAGCGCAAGCGCGTAGGTGTCCTCGCGACAGGCGTAGGCGAACATCGCGGCGAGGATCTGGCGGTGCTTGTTGACCGAACGAGCGCTCATGCCGGATCGGTCGAGGTCGCGCAGGAACGCCGCGACCTGAGTCGTCGTGACATCGCGCAGTCGCAGGTCGCCGAACGGGAGCCAAGACGAGAGCCAGCCCGCGCCTGGTTCCGGCGTGAGGGCGGTGAATTCGCGTTGGCCGCGCGCCGATCAGCCGCCGGTCGGCTTGCCTGAGTCACCAGCGTCGCCATGGCTTTCACGGGCGGGCGGCTTGCGCCACCGTCGCGTCGCTGTGAGCCATATCAGCGCGGCGAGCAACAGAACTGCGCAGAGCGTCCAGCCTAGCGCGGCGGTGCCGACGCCGACGTATTTGAGCCCGGAGGCGAAGATCACAAACGCGATGGCCGGTCGCACGTAGCGGTCGGGGATGCTCGAGGACAGGAGCGAGCCAATGAAGACGGCGGGGACGCTGCCGATGATCAGCGAGGCGGTCACACCGAACTCGACGTGGCCGAACGCGAGCGCGCCGAGCGCGGCGGCGGCCGTAAGCGGCACTGCCTGTGTGAGATCGGTGCCCACGAGCTGGTTGGCACCGATCGCGGGGTAAAGGAATAGCAGCAGCACGATCATCAGCGATCCAGACCCGACTGAAGTCATTCCGACAATGACGCCGCCGATCACGCCGACCGCCACTGTCGGAGCCGGGCGGGCTATCAGGCTGTGCACGGTTTCGCTGCGGGTGTTGCCGGCCCGGCGATCCAGCACGAAGCGCAGCGCCATCGCGCCAGCTCCGATCAGCAGTGCTGCGCCGAGCGCTACCTCGATGTTGTCCTGAGCGGCTTTCGCGTCCCCCATCACATGCAGCAGATAGGCACCAATGAAGGCCGCGGGCACCGAGCCCACGACCATCCAGCCCACCAGCCGCAGATTGACGGTACCGGCTCGTAGGTGCACTCCGGCGCCGATCGGGCGCATCACGACAGCCGCGACCAGATCGCTCGAAATCGCCGCGGATGGCGTCACCCCGAACAGCAGGATCAGCATTGGCGTCATCAGCGCGCCGCCGCCCGCCCCGGTCATCCCGACGAGCAGTCCAACGACAGCGCTCCCGAGGACGATGTAGGGATCGAGATGCATGGCAACGCAAACGCACCGGAACTACCGTCGACCAAGATCTCAGACAAACGCGCCGGCTCAGGCGGGCATCTTAGAGCCGAGACCGTACGTACGCGCGAGCGAGATCGCCCAGCCGCAGCCCACCTAAGAAGGTGCCGGCCTATCGTGCGACTGGGTGGTCCGGTGCTTGCGGTGCAGGCGGTGCGTCTCGTTCTGCTTGGTCGGACGCCGGGGACTTGTCGTCGAGTCGTTTGCGGTAGGCGCTGAGGAGGTTTCGGTGTGTGAGCCATCCGACGACGCGTTCGCTGTGTGTGTCTAGGACGGGGAGGCCGTCGTCGTCGGTGGTGCCGAGTTGCCAGACGGCCTCCTCGAGCGGCTGGTCGACGCGGAGCGTGGGGGTCTTGTGTATGAGTGCGCGTGCGTCGCTCGCGCCTGAAGAGCTGGCGAGCGCTTGTTCGACGTCGCCTGCCGAGACCACACCGAGAAGCGACCCGTCCTCGGCGATCACCGGTAGCGCGTTGGTGCGCTCGGCTGCGAAGCGGTCGAGAACATTGCGCAGAGACTGGGCCGGGTCCAGCGCTTGCGGCAGCCTGCCGGCTGCCTCACCGACGGTGATCTGGGCCATCAGGCCGGACGGGGTGGGTGCGTCGATGTCGATGCCGCGGCGACGCAGCTTCAGCGTGTAGATCGTGTCCCGTGTTGTGGCGTTGGCGACCGCCGTGGCAACGACGACCGCGATCATCAGGGGCAGGATCACGCGGTAGTCACCGGTTAGCTCGAAGATGATCAGGACTGCGGTGATCGGTGCTCGCGCGGCGGCTGCGAAGACCGCGCCCATGCCGACCAGCCCATACGCGCCAGCGGCAGCCGCGAGGTGCGGGAGCGCGTCGTGGGCGATCGCGCCGTAGGCGCTGCCGAGCATCGCGCCCATAAACAGCGAAGGTGCGAACACGCCGCCCGACCCGCCGATCCACATTGTCAAGCTCGTCGCCAAGACCTTTGCCGCCAACAGTCCGACCAGCGCCGCAATCACGTAGTGGCCGGCGACGGCGTGTTCGAGGACCGGGTAGCCGACCCCGTACATCTGCGGCACGAGAAGTAGAAACAGGCCGAGCAGTACGCCGCCTGCGGCAGGGCGCAGCCAATCCGGGCCGCGCCAAAGCCGGTCGGCAACGTCCTCTCCGGCGTAGAGCACACGCACGAACGCCAGACCCACGCCGCTCGCCAGGACACCAAGGCCGCCATAGAGGATTAGTTCGAGCGGTGAGCTGAAACTGAACGGCGGCAGTGCGAGGAACGCGTGGCTGCCGAACGCCGCTCGGCCGATCGCGTCTGCGGTGACGGAGCTGAGCACGACCAGCCCGAACGACCGGGTTTCAAAGTTGCGCAAGATCAACTCCAGCGCGAAGAAGACCCCGGCGATCGGGGCGTTGAACGTCGCCGCGATCCCGCCCGCGGCACCACAAGCCACGAGCAGACGAAGCTGTGACTCCGACACCTTGGCGAGCTGGCCGAGCACCGATCCCAGCGCAGAGCCGATCTGCACGATCGGCCCTTCACGTCCGACCGAGCCACCGGAGCCAATACACAACGCTGACGCGAGCGATTTCACAATCGGAACCTGCGGGCGCATCCGGCCGCCGAGCCGGTTTACCGCGTACATCACCTCCGGCACGCCGTGGCCGCGCGCCTCGGGGGCAAAGCGACTCACGAGCGGCCCGTAGATCAGCCCCCCAACGACCGGGGCGACCACTACGAACCAGCCTCCCAAGCCGAGCAGCGGATTGCCCGCACGACCCACGAAGCTGTAGTCGTCATGCCCAGTGAACAGGTACGTGACTCCCTCGATCATGTAGCGAAACGCGATCGCGCCAGCACCCGCGCCCGCACCCGTCAGCAGCGCCAACACCATCAAGCCGCCGCCACCACC
>JBEKNK010000126.1:0-5081 GCA_049522915.1 Solirubrobacteraceae bacterium
ATCGAGCGGCGCCCCGAGCGAATAGGCGGCCGCGCCGTGAGCGCCCTCATCCGCGTCGATCTCCCGGCGCAGCTCGGCGACGAACTGCTCGAGCGACGACTCGTGTGCGAGCGTCGCGGAGCGTTCGAGCGCGTTCTCGATCGCGTCGAGCTGCGCGCCGGCGTCGTCGAAGATGCCGAAGTGCGTGATCGCGAGTCGCTCCGGTCGCCATGCGCGCACGAGGGCGATCGATTCGCGCCAGCGCTCGATGTCGATGTCCGGCGGGGGCGTCGGTGCCAGGACGTAGCGGCTCGGCGCGACGCGGACGCCGGCGACGTCGCCGACGAACGCCGTTGCGCTGGGGCGGTGGCGGTAGCAGACATGGTGTGAGGCGTGTCCCGGTGTGTACGCGACCTCGAGACCGCCCAGCACCTCGCCGCCGCGCAGCACCCGGATGTTGGCCTGCGGCACCGGGCGCACGTCGCCCCACAGCCGCGCCATGTCCTCGCCGTAGAGGCGCGTCGCGCTCGCGAGCAGGCGGCTCGGGTCAACCAGGTGCGGCGCGCCGCGCTCGTGCACCCAGACCTCCAGATCGGGCCAGCGCTCGACCAGTGTGCCCGCGGCACCCGCGTGGTCGAGATGGATGTGCGTCAGCGCGAGCGCGCGAACCGGCGCGTCGCCCAGCTCGCCGAGCAGGGTCTGCACGCGCGACGCGGGACCGCAGTCGATCAGCACATCGCCGAGCAGGAAGCAGCAGATCAGGCGCTCGCATCCGAGTTGGCGGACGTCGATTGCTCGCAGTTCAGCGCTGTCCATCCGACCTGAAACCCTATCCTCCCCGCCCGCTCGCAGCGTCGAATTGCAGCTTCGAGCCCTTGACAAAAGACAGTCTGCGATATATCGTGATCGTACTGTGAAGTACGAAACGAGGAGAAACCATGACTGGAAGTTTTGCTGACGGTGGCAGCTGCCGCCGTCCATTCAAGCACTACCGCAGCATGCTGCTGATGCACCGCGGCGAGGGCGAGCGCGGAGGCTTCGGCGAGGCTGGCGGGCGCTACGGAGGGTTCGGCCCGCCGTTTGGCTTTGGCGGCCCGCGCGGGCTTCGCCGCCACGGCGGGAAGGCGCGCCGCGGCGACATCCGCACCGCTGCGCTGCTCCTGCTGGCCGAGGAGCCCCGCAACGGCTACGCGATCATGCAGGAGGTCGAGCAGCGCTCGAGCGGCGTCTGGCGGCCGAGCCCCGGCTCCGTCTATCCGGCGCTAGCGCAACTCGAGGATGAGGGGCTGATCCGCTCGGAGGAGTCCGAGGGCCGCAAGCAATTCGTGATCACCGACGCCGGGCGCGAGCAGATCGCGTCGCGCCCGGAGGATGCGCCGGCGCCATGGGATACCCTGGCTGACGGCGTTTCGAGCGACGTGCAGGAGCTGTTCGGCCTGATGCGCCAGGTCGGCGTGGCTGGACTGCAGCTCGTGCAGACCGCGACCGAGAAGCAGATAGCCGAGGCCAAGCAGGTGCTGACAGAGACACGACGCGCGATTTACAAGATCCTCGCCGACGGCGACGAGGGCAAGGACGCGTGAGCGAGCCGGCCGCAGGCGGCGGCTCAGGGGCGCTCGCGCCGCCCGCCGCGGCTTCGATCTCGGTGCACGGCCTGACCAAGCGCTACGGCGAGGTCGAGGCCGTGCGCGGGATCGACTTCGAGGTGGCCCCCGGAGAGATCTTTGGCTTCCTCGGGCCCAACGGGGCCGGCAAGTCGACGACGATCTCGATGCTCTGCACGCTGGTCAAGCCGACCAGCGGCTCGGCCACGGTCGCCGGCTTCGACGTCAACGACCAGCGCGACTCGGTGCGGCGCAACATCGGCCTGGTGTTCCAGGACACGACGCTCGACACCTACCTTACGGCCGAGCAGAACATGCGCCTGCACGCCGAGCTCTACGGCGTCGAGCGCGAGCTGGTTGCGCCACGCATGCGCCAGGTGCTCGAGATGGTCGGCCTCTGGGAGCGTCGAAAGAGTGCCGTCGCAACCTTCTCCGGGGGCATGAAGCGCCGGCTGGAGATCGCGCGCGGCCTGATGCACTCGCCGCGGGTGCTGTTCCTCGATGAGCCAACGGTCGGCCTCGACCCGCAGACACGAAGCTCGATCTGGAGCTACATCCAAGAGCTCAAGCGGGCCGAGGACATAACGATCTTCCTCACCACCCACTACATGGACGAGGCCGAGTACTGTCAGCGGATCGCGATCATGGACAAGGGTGTGATCGTGGTGCTCGACACCCCCGATGCGCTGAAGGCGTCGGTCGGGCACGACCGCGTCACGCTGCAGACCGACGACGATGATGCGGCGATCGCCGAGATCGCCGATCGCTTCCAGATCAACGCCCAACACTCGGAGGGCGCGGTGATTCTCGGCGTCGCCTCGGGCGAGCACTTCGTGCCGCGGCTGTTCGCCGAGCTGACCGTGCCGATCCGCTCGGTGAGCGTCTCGCGCCCGTCACTTGACGATGTCTTCATGTCCTACACCGGAACCACGATCCGCGACGCCGAGGCCAGCGCCAGCGAACAGCGGCGCGCCACCGCCGCGGTGTTCAGGCGGGGTCGCTGATGGCCACGACCGCGGCCCCCAGCGAGGCGAGGCGCCCGGGCGCGCCGCTGCCGGTCCCCGCGGTCCACGTTCCCGCCGGCTCGCTGCGGGGCGATCTGCGCGCGATCAAGATCGTCTGGCAGCGCGAGCTGATCCGTTTCTCCAAGGACAAGCTGCGGATGGCCACCTCGCTCGTGCAGCCGTTCCTGTTCCTGTTCGTGCTCGGGACCGGTCTTTCGCACCTGGCGAGCGCCGGAACGCACGGCGTCAACCTGCGGACGTTCGTCTATCCCGGCGTGCTGTGCATGGCGGTGCTGTTCACGGCGATGTTCTCTGCCGCGTCGCTGGTGTGGGACCGAGAGTTCGGCTTCCTGCGCGAGATGATGGTCGCGCCCGTGCGGCGCAGCTCGCTGGTGCTCGGCAAATGCTTCGGCGGAGCGACGGTCGCGTGCTTCCAGGGCATCATCGTGCTCTGCCTGGCCGGGCTCGTCGGCGTGCCCTACGCCCCGGTGCTGCTGCTCGAGATCTTCGTGCTGCAGCTGGTGCTCGCCTTCACGATCACGGCCTTCGGCGTGATGGTCGCAGCGCGGATCAAGCAGATCCAATCGTTCATGGCGGTCACGCAGATGGTGATGCTGCCGATGTACTTCCTTTCCGGCGCGATCTTCCCGGTCTCGGGGCTGCCGCAATGGCTGACGATCCTCAACCGGCTGGACCCGATGACCTATGCGGTCGATCCGATGCGCCGGCTCGTCTTCAACCACCTCCACATCAGCGCCGCTGCGCGCCTGGCGCTGGATCCGGGCGTGACCTGGTGGGGCTGGCACGTGCCGACGCTGCTCGAGGCCGGCGTCGTGGCGGCGATCGGCGTCGCGTGCCTCTTTGTCGCGATCGTCGAGTTCAGCGGCCGCGAGTAATAAAGTCGGGGCGGGCGCCGTGTAACGCGTTAACGTCGCGGCGAGACTGCCCCACATCGACCGCCTCGCCCTCGATCCACCACCTCCTTCGCCCGCCCCGGCGATGCGTAAGAATTGCTTGCGGCAATGCTCCTCCTGATCGTCTTCGCCTTGATCGTCGGAGCCGGCACCGCGGTGTCGCCGTGCGTGCTCCCGGTCCTCCCGGCGATGCTCTCGGCGAGCGCGGCCGGCGGGCGGCGGCGACCGCTGGGCATCGTGCTCGGGCTGACGATCACCTTCGCGATCACGATCATCGGCGTCGCCAAGGTCGTCGGCAACGTGGGCCTCGGCGCCGATCCGCTTCGCGACGTGGCGATCGTCGTGCTGATCGTGTTCGGCCTGGCGCTCTTGATCCCGCAAATCGGCGAGCGGCTCGAGCGCCCGCTCGCCGCGTTCTCGCGACTGGGACCGCGCACGAAGGGCGACGGTTTCGCCTCGGGCCTGCTCGTTGGCGGCGCGCTCGGCTTCGTCTACACGCCCTGTGCAGGGCCGATCCTTGCGACCGTGATCACGGTCAGCGCCGCAAGCGGGCGCGCGGTGGTGGTCGGGATCGCCTACGCCATCGGGACCGGCCTGATGCTGCTCGCGCTCGCGCTCGGCGGCCGGCGTGTGCTCGACCGCCTGCGCGGCTCCGGTCGCGCCGTGATCGTCCAGCGCTCGCTCGGCGTCGTGATGGTCGCGACGGCGATCGTGCTCGCGACGATGCTCGACGTCAAGCTCAACCAGTGGATCGCCAACAACATCCCGAAGGTCAACATCACGGCGTTCGTCGACAACTCCTCGACGGTCTCCAAGCGCCTCAATGAGGTGCGAACCCACAAGCTGAAGTTCGCGCCGGTCACGCAGGCGGCCGGGCTGCCGGGCGTCAAGACCCCCGCCCTACCCGACCTCGGCACCGCACCGCAGTTCGTCGGCACCGAGGGCTGGTTCAACACGCCGGGCGATCGGCCGCTCACGCTCACCGGGTTGCGCGGGCGCGTCGTGCTGATCGACTTCTGGACCTACACCTGCATCAACTGCATCCGCACGCTTCCCTACCTCGAGTCCTGGGAGGCGAAATACGCCAGCAAGGGCCTGACGATCGTCGGCGTCGAGTCGCCCGAATTTCCGTTCGAGAAGAGCGCCAGCAACGTCGAGGATGCGATCAAGCAGTTCGGTATCAACTACCCCGTCGTGCAGGACAACAACCTCGACACCTGGAACGCCTGGGCGAACGAGTACTGGCCGGCCGACTACCTGATCGACGCCACCGGGCAGGTCCGCTACGTCACCTTCGGCGAAGGCGACTACACGACGACCGAGGCGGCGATCCGCGCGCTGCTCGCGGAGGCCGGCGCGAAGGACCTCGGTGCCGGGGCGAAGGCCCACGGTGTGATCGTGCCCTCAATGACGCCGATCACCCCGGAGACATACCTCGGCACGGCCCGCGCGGCGGGCTGGATCGAGAACGAGCCGTACTTCGGCAAGCACACCTACAGTGCTCCCTCCTACACGATGGCGGTCAGCGACTTCGCCTACGGCGGCACCTGGACGATCGGCAACCAGCAGGCGCTCGCCGG
>JBEKNK010000127.1:0-8738 GCA_049522915.1 Solirubrobacteraceae bacterium
GCGCGTGCGATCGCCGAGACGTCGACATCGTCGTCGCTGGCGCGCAGCGAGACCTTGTGCGCCCCGGCGCGCCCGCCGGAGCAGACCTCGCGGATCAGCGCCGCGACCTTGGTGCCGCGCACGGCGCGCAGCTGATCGACGATCCCCTCGGCGTAGCTGTCCTCGGCGCCGGTCGCGGAGAAGTCCTCGGCGCTCAGCACGGCGAGCACCATGCGCTCGTCCTCGTAGCGCCGCGCGCTCGCGAGGGCGCGCGCGAGCAGCTCGAGCTTGGCGAACGGCGTGCCCTCGAAGATCTGGCGGTAGAGCCGGCCGACGTCGACGCCGGCGGCGATCAGCTCCGCCGCCATCAGGTGCGCCCGCGGCGTCGTTGAGTCGTAGGAGAAGCGACCGGTGTCGGTGACCAGGCCGACGTAGAGGGCCTCGGCGATCGTCGGCGTCATGTCGACGCCGAGGCTCCCCAGCAGGTCCCAGACGATCTCCGCGGTGCAGGATGCCCCTTCGACGACGTGGTTGACGGTGCCGAAGCGGGTGTTGTCGTGATGGTGGTCGATGTTGATCAGCGGCTCGGCCTCGCGCATCGCCGCGAGCGGGTTGCGGTCGAGGTTGCCGCAGTCGAGGAAGATCGTCGTGCGGGCGCCGAGGTCCGCCGGCGCTTGCGTGCAGAGCCCGTCGAGCGCGAAGAAGCTGTACTCGGGCGGCAGCGGGAACTCCTCGGGCGCGATCACGATGACGGCGTCCTTGCCGAGCGCGCGCAGCAGCGCCTGCATCCCGATCAGCGAGCCGAGCGCGTCGCCGTCGAGGTTCTCGTGGGTGACGAGCGCGAAGCGCTCGCCGGCGGTGATCGCTTCAAGCACCTGCTCGCGCGCGCTGATCGCCACCGAGGTCGACTCGCTCACAGCGGTTCCCGCAGCAGCGATTCGACGCGCAGGGCCCGGTCGGTCGTGCCGTCGTAGACGAATTCCAGGCGCGGCGTGCGCTTGAGCGACAGCTCGCCGGCGATCCGCCCCTGCAGCAGCCCGTGGGCGCTTGCGAGCGCGGCGAGCGACCCGGCACGGGCGTCGGCGTCGCCGAGCACGCTCACGAACACGCGCGCGGCACGAAGGTCTGGGCTTGTCTTGACGTCGGTCACCGTGATGAATCCCAAGCGTGGGTCCGACAGCTCCCCCGAGAGCGCTTCCGCAAGGACTTGGCGAATCGCCTCGTCGACCCGGCGCATGCGCTCCCCAGCCATAGTAGTGGCTCCCAGGCGCTCAGGCGAGCGCGCGCTCCACCTTGCGGGTCTCGTAGACCTCGAGCACGTCACCCTCCTTGATGTCCTGGAAGTTCTGGAGCACGATCCCGCATTCGAACCCGCTGGCAACCTCGCGTGCGTCCTCATTGAAGCGCTTGAGGCTCGCGACCGTGGTCTCGTTGATCACCGTGCCGTCGCGCACGACGCGAACCTTCGCCCCTCGTGTGACCTTCCCCTCGGTGACGAAGCAGCCTGCGATCGTGCCGATACGCGATGCGCGGAAGGTCTGGCGCACCTCGACCTGGCCGACGGTGTCCTCGACCTCGTCCGGCTCGAGCATGCCCTGCATCGCCGCGCGCAGCTCGTCGATCGCGCGGTAGATCACCGAGTAGCCGCGGATCTCGATGCCCTCACGCTCGGCGAGCGCGCGGGCATCGCCGACGGGCCGCACGTTGAAGGCGAGGATCACGGCGTTGGAGGCCGCGGCGAGCATCACGTCCGATTCGGTGATGCCGCCGACGCCGCGGTGGATGATGTTGACCGAGACCTCGTTCTGGGGCAGCTTGGCGATCTCGTCCTCGACCGCCTCGACCGAACCGGACACGTCGCCCTTGAGCACCAGGTTCAGCTCCTTGACCGCGCCCTCCTGGGCGAGCTTGAAGACGTCCTCGAGCGAGATCTTGCGGCCCGAGCGCCGGGCCAGCGCCTCGGTCTTCAGTCGCGTCGAGCGCTGGCTCGCGAGCTGGCGCGCGCGGCGCTCGTTCTCGACGACGTGGGCGTACTCGCCGGCCTCCGGCACACCGTCGAAGCCGAGCACCTCGACCGGCTCGCCGGGTCCCGCCGACTTCGAGCGCGTGCCGAGGAAGTCGTTCATCGCGCGCACCCGGCCGACGCTCGCGCCGGCGACCAGCGCGTCGCCGATGTGCAGCGTGCCGCGCGAGACCAGCAGCGTGACGACGGGTCCACGGCCCGGGTCCAGGCGCGACTCGATCACCACGCCCGAGGCGTCGGCGTCGGGGTTGGCGCGCAGGTCCTCGAGCTCGGCGACGACCTGGATCGTGTCGAGCAGCTCCTCGAGCCCCTGCCTGGTCTTCGCCGAGACGTCCACGAACTCGACGTCGCCGCCCCACTCGGCGGGCTGCAGACCGCGCTGGGTCATCTCGGTGCGAACACGATCGGGCTGCGCGCCCTCCTTGTCGACCTTGTTGACCGCCACGATGATCGGCACATCCGCCGCGCGCGCGTGGTCGATCGCCTCGTCGGTCTGGGGCTTCGCGCCGTCGTCGGCGGCGACGACGATCACGGCGATGTCGGTGACCCGCGCGCCACGCGCGCGCATCGCCGTGAACGCCTCGTGGCCCGGGGTGTCAAGGAAGGTGATCGCCTTGCCGGCGTGGTGGACCTGGTAGGCGCCGATGTGCTGCGTGATGCCGCCGGCCTCGCCCTTGGCGACCTCGGTCTCGCGGATCGCGTCAAGCAGCGAGGTCTTGCCGTGGTCGACGTGCCCCATGATCGTCACAACCGGCGGGCGCGGCACGAGCAGCTCCTCGTCGTCGTCGAAGACCGGCTCGCCGACCAGGTCGTCGGCGGCGTGGACGATCTCGATGTCCTTGCCGAACTCGGTCGCGAGCACGGTGATCGCCTCGTCGGTCAGGGTCTGCGTCAGCGTCGCCATCTCGCCGAGGCTCATCAGCTTGCGGATCACTTCGGGGACCGCGACGCCGAAGTACTCGGCGACACCCTTGACGGTGGAGCCGGAGTTGATCCGGATCAGGTCGGTTGCCCCGCGTGCGACCTCGTCGATCGGCGCGACGGTGTCGTCATAGGTGCCGCGGCGGCGCCGTCCTCGTCGCGGCGGGCGACGCACGGGCTGGCTCGCCGGGCCACCGGCCTGACGCCGCGAGGCCTGCGAGTCGATCACGACGCGCCGCCGGCCGCCGGGACCGACCGCGCCGGGGCGCTGCTCGCCGGTGCGGGAGTCGCGCGTCGGGCGCGAGCGGTTGGCCTCGGCGGCGCGCGCAGCCTCGCCCGGCGAGCCCTCCGCCGCAAGATCGCCCGGCGATGCGACGGGCGCAGGCGGGCGCGGGGGCGCGGCGGACACCGGCGCGGGCGCGACGGCCGCCGAGGGGGCGGCCACTGCGGCGTCCTGGGTGCCTTTGGCGGCGCTCGGGGCGCTCGTGGGCTGCGGGGCGCTCTTGGCGGCGCGCGGGACGCTCCCCGGCTGCGGGGCGCTCTTGGCGGCGCTCGGGACGCTCCCCGGCTGCGGGGCGCTCTTGGCGGCGCTCGGGACGCTCGTGGGCTGCGGGGCGCTCTTGGCGGCGCTCGGGACGCTCCCCGGCTGCGGGGCGCTCTTGGGCGCTGCCGGCGGTCGCTCGCTCGCCGCCTTGGCGCCGGCGCGCGGGGCGGGCTTTGCCGCGGACCCCGCAGCCTTTGCCGGAGCCGGCGCGTCGGTCGCGGCGGCCGCGGGGCGCGGCTTGGTGGCGGCCGCAGCCTTCGCCGAGGCTGCCGCGCCGTTGGCGCTCAGCGCACTGAGCGCGAGCTCCTCATCGACGCTCGATGCAGCGGCCTTGGCGTCGATGCCCGCCGCCTGCAGCCTGGCCAGCAGGTCCTTGGTGCTCAGGCCCTGAGCCTTCGCGATCTCGTGCACGCGTTTCTTTGCCATCAGCCCACCGATTCTACGGTCTGTGCGTCGATCGGGAACGACCGGCGAAATGCGCGTTGCAGGCCGCCGCGGGCGCGCGAGCGTGCCAGGCAGACGGCCGAGCAGACGTAGGCTCCGCGTCCGGGCAGGCGCTGGTCGCGGTCGAGCACCAGCGTGTCCTCGCGCAGCGCCAGGCGCACGAGCTCAGCTTTGGGCGCCCTTCGCCCGCACCCTGCGCAGCGGCGCAGCGGCGGCTGCGAGCCGGCTATGACGCCGGCCCCGCGGCGGGACCGTCGCCCACCTCGAGCGCCTGGTGGGCTTCGAGACCGCAGTAGCGCGAGCCGGGCAGCGACGCATTCGGGCAGCGGCGGCCGTTGCTCATCACGGCGGCGCAGCGCCCCGAGGCCTCGAGCTGCTCGCCGTAGCCCTGCTCGGCCTCCTCGGCGGCGAACTCGCTCTCGGACTTGATGTCGACCCGCCAGCCGGTCAGACGCGCCGCGAGCCGCGCGTTCTGGCCCTCACGGCCGATCGCCAGCGAGAGCTGGTCGTCGGGGACGATCACCGTCGCCTGTTTCGCCGCGTCGTCGACGAGGACCTCGCGCACGCGGGCCGGCGAGAGCGCCTTGGCGACGAAGCGCGCGGGCTCGTCGTTGTAGGGAATGATGTCGATCTTCTCGCCGCGCAGCTCGGATACGACCATCCGCACGCGCGATCCGCGCGGTCCGACGCAGGCGCCGACCGGGTCGACGCCGTCGGCGTGGGAGATCACGGCGATCTTGGAGCGGTACCCGGGCTCGCGGGCGACGCCCGCGATCTCGACCAGGCCGTCGGCGATCTCCGGGACCTCCAGCTCGAACAGCTTCTTGATCAGCTCGGAGTCGCGGCGCGAGACGATGATGCTCGGCCCCTTGGTCGAGGGCGAGACCTCCTTGATCACGGCCTTGATCCGCTGGGAGTGGTCGTAGCGCTCGCCGTCGACCTGCTCGGACTTCGGCAGCAGTGCCTCGACGCGCTCGCGCAGCTGGACCAGCGTGTAGCGCGAGTCCGACTGCTGCACGATGCCCGTGATCAGCTCGCCGACGCGGTCGCGGTACTCCTCGTACATCATGTCGCGCTCGGCCTCGCGGATCCCGAAGTCGCCGGGAGTGACGTCGCGCTCCTCGATCTGGTCGCGGTACTGCTCGAACTTGGCGGGGTCGATCTCGGGATCCTCGGGCTCGCGCATCTCACCCGTCTCAGGATCGATCGTGGTCGCCTCATCGATCGTCTCGACGATCAGGTGCGCCTCGAGGCGCTCGGGGATGATCAGCTCGATCACGCGGAAGTCGGCGGTCTCGCGGTCGATCTCGACGCGGGCGTATTTGGCCGATCCGGGCTGCTTCTTGTATGCCGACAGCAGCGCGTCCTCGAGCGCGACCATCAGCTTCTCGGGCTCAATGCCCTTCTCGCGCGCGAGCGCGTTCATCGCATCCAGAATCTCGCGTGACATGTGCCTACTCCTCCACCAGATGGGACCGCTTGATTGCGGCGTAGGGGATCGCGACGATCCCCTCCGGCGCGGCGAGGGTGACCTCCTGCGCGCTCGCGGCGATCAGTTCGCCGACCACGCTGACCGGCTCCTGCGCGCCGGCGAGGGCGGTTGCGCGCACGCGCGCGCGGCGGCCGACGAAACGCTGGAAGTGCTCCGGCTTGGTCAGCGGGCGCTTGGGGCCGGGTGAGGAGACCTCGAGCGCATAGCGCTCCCGGAGGTCTCCGAGTGCAAGCGTGACGCGCTCGCAGAGCGCGAGCGTCACACCATCGGGATGGTCGATGAAGATCCGCAGCCGCTCGGGCGAGCGCTCCACGAGCAGCACCTCCACCTCGGGCTCGGTGGCCGCCAGACGCTGCTCGATGTCTGCCTGTATCTGTTCCATGGGCGAAAAAAAAGCGGGCTCGGGCCCACTTCAACGCACCGCCCACCTCGCTTCAGGGGCCGTGCACACCGAGGATAGCACTCTCAGCGCAAGGCAAAAAAGCGCCCGGCAGCGGTCATCGGCGCAGCGCTTCGACGGCATCCAGGACGGCCTCCGCGATCGCTCGCTTGGCGGCCGGCCCGACCGCCAGTTCACGCTCGGCGGTGATGATCGTGACGGCGTTGCGCTCGGCGTCAAAGCCGAGCCCCGGCTGGGAGATGTCGTTGCAGACGATCGCATCCAGCTGCTTGCCCGCGAGCTTGCGCCGCGCCCGCTCGAGCCCGCCCGGCCCGTGCTCGGCGGCGAAGCCGACCAGCGTCTGTCCCGCGCGCCGGCGCGCCGCCAGCGACGCGAGCACGTCATCGGTGGCCTCCAGCTCGAGCTCGAGGCCGTTCTCCTTGGTGATCTTGCCCGCAGCGGCCCGCGCCGGACGGAAATCCGCGACCGCGGCGCACATCACCAGCAGGTCGGCGTCGGCGAACTGCGACTCGCAGGCACCGGCCAGTTCGGCGGCGGTGCTGACGTCGAGGTAGCTGATGCCCGGCGTGCGCGGCAGCGAGACGTTGGCCGCGACGACGACGACCTCGGAGCCGCGCGCAGCGGCGGCGTCGGCCAGCGCGTACCCCATCCGCCCCGATGAGCGGTTGCCGAGGAAGCGCACGGCGTCGATCGGCTCGCGCGTGCCGCCGGCCGTGACGAGCGTCCGCGTGCCGCTCAGGCTGCCGGCGGGGGCCGGGCTGCCGGCGGGGCCAGGGCTGCCGGCGGCGCCAGGGCTGCGGGCGGCGCCAGGGCTGCCGGCGGGGCCAGGGCTGCCGGCGGGGCCAGGGCTGCCGGCGGGGCCAGGGTTGCCGGCGGGGCCAGGGTTGCCGGCGGGGCCAGGGCTGCCGGCGGGGCCAGGGTTGCCGGCGGCGCGCAGGTTGCCGGCTGCGCCGGCGGCGAGCCTCGCGTGCACCGCGGCGAGCAGCTCTGCCGGTTCGGGCAGACGACCCGGGCCCCATTCGCCTTCGGTGGCCAGCCGGCCGCTGCCGGGCTCGAGCACCTCGATCCCGCGTTTGCGCAGCAGCGCAACGTTTGCCTGGGTCGCGAGGTTGGCCCACATCCGGTCGTTCATCGCCGGCGCGAGGATCAGCGGGGCGTCGGTCGCGAGCGCCGCGCTGGTGAGCAGATTGTCGGCGTGCCCGTGCGCGAGCTTTGCGAGCGTGTTCGCCGACGCCGGCGCGATCAGGAAGACGTCGGCTGCGCCACTCAGCGCGAGGTGGCTGGCGGGGTCGTGGTCGCCCGGCGGGTCACCCGGGAAGGCCCCGCGCAGCGGATCGCGTTCGAACTCGTCGCACAGCACCGGCGCGCCGCTGAGTGCGGCGAACGACGCGGGCCCGACGAAGCGTTGCGCGTTTGGCGTCTGGATCACGCGCACCGCGTGGCCCTCGGCGGTCGCCAGACGCACGAACTCGAGCGCCTTGTAGGAGGCGATCCCACCGCTCACTCCGAGCAGCAGCCGAGCCATCGGCGCGCCCAGCTACCGGTAGTGGTACTTCAGCTTGCCCGCGGCGACTTCCTCGAGCGCGATCGTGAGGTAGTTCTTGGACCCGGTGTCCACCATCGGCGGCGGGAACTCGTCAAAGCTGCCCTCGCCGAGGTTCTGGTAGTAGGAGTTGATCTGGCGTGCGCGCTTGGCGGCGACGAGCACCGAGGCGTAGTTGGAGTCCACGTGCTCGAGCAGTTTGTCGATGCGGGGAGAGATCACTCACCCAGTGTACCGAAGGTAGATCTCGGCCAATTGCGAGGCCGCCGCCGCGAGGTCGTCGTTGACCACGACATGGGCGAACTCCTCGCGCGCGGCCAGCTCGGTCTCGGCGATCGCGAGTCGTCGCTGCACCGTCGCGGGATCCTCGGCGCCGCGTAGGAGCAGCCGCTCGCGCAGCTGTTCCAGCGAGGGCGGCGCGATGAAGATGGCGACCGCGTCGGGCATCGCCGCGCGAATCTGGCGCGCTCCCTGCAGCTCGATCTCGAGCACCACCGGCGTCCCCCCGCGGCTGCGGCGCTCCAGCTCGGCACGCAGGGTGCCGTAGCGGTGGCCGGCGTAGGTCGCGTGCTCGACGAACTCGCCGCGCGCGAGCCGGCGATCGAAATCCTCCTCGGTGAGGAAGTGGTAGGCCACCCCATCCTGCTCGCCCGGCCGCGGTGCGCGCGTGGTCGCCGACACCGACAGCTCGAGCTCGGGATGGCGCTCGCGCAGAGCCGCGATCAGCGTGCCCTTGCCGACCCCCGACGGGCCCGTGATCACGAATACGCCGGCCATGCGCCAAGCGAAGCTTATGCCGCGCTGCGGCCGCGATCAGCGGTGCAGCATCGAGACCAGCTCGGCCCGCTGGCGCTCGGAGAGGCCGCCGATCGTCTTGCTCGGCGAGATGCGGCAGTGCGTGAGAATCTTGTTCACCTTGACGCGGCCGTACTTGGGGACCGCGAGCAGCATGTCGAAGACCTTGGCGGTCTCGAGGAACTCCGGCGGGTCCAGCAGCAGCTGCTGGATCGAGTGGCGGCCGGCCTTGAGGTCGCGTTTGAGCTGCGCGCGCTGCGAGCGGATCTCGTTCGCGCGCGCCAGCGCGTCCATCCGCTGGTTGAACGAACGCTCCGGTGTGCCGGGACCTTTATGGAGCGTCTGCTGACCAAGCGACATGGGCGGCGAGTCTATCGCCTGCGGCCCGCCATGCAAGCGCTGCCAGTGGAATTCACCTAAACCTCCACTAGAGGTCGAGTCGCCTTCAGCTCACTTGAGCTATTTCGGTCGCTTTGCAGGCGTTTTTGGGCGACCGCACGCGTTTATCGGCAGATCATTCCGCAATTTGCGTGAAACGGGCCTCGAGTTCGCGCGCGATTCGCCCCCCGGCGGCCGGATCGCGGAAGCATTCGGTGC
>JBEKNK010000128.1:0-4532 GCA_049522915.1 Solirubrobacteraceae bacterium
CTGCCAGGAGCGCGCCAAGGTCCGCGACGCAGCCGCGCGGAAGCGCGACGTGATTGCCGAGGTCTTCGAAGCAGGCGATCACGCGCGGCGTCAACTCGGTGGACAGCCGCATCGCCTGCCGCTCGGCGAAGGACGGATTAGCGAACACAGCCAGCCGGCGAATGGCGTCCCGCAGGGGCACGGGGATGGCGCAACTCTCCACATAGAGCCGCTCGGCAAGGGTCGCCGCGATGGTGTCAGGCAACTCGACGTCCGCCAGTCGTGCCGCGAGCGGGCGCACCGGCCGCCACGGCCTGCTTGGCTCGCCGTCCGTCTCGACCTCCGTCACGCCGAGCACGTCCTGCGGCCGCGAGCAATCGGCGACAAGCGCTTCGAGACGCTCGATGCCGATGCGCGGGACCGACGCCAGGTAGGTCCACTGATCCTCGAACGGTTCGAGACGTTGGTCAACGAAGACCGAGTTGCCCCTCCGCCGCGCCTCGAACTGGAGCGGCAAGGCGATCAGGTTGCCGAATCCGCCTGCGGGCATCGTGTCCTGGCTCGGCAGCAGGCGGTCGTACGAGTGCATCGTGAGCGTCGGTGAATGTGTCATCGCTCGCGTCAGCAGCATCGTGGCGAGCGCCCGCGCCTGCGAGGCGGGGACAGGCTGGGCGAAGAAGAACCAGACGTGAGCGCCTTCACCGGACCGCGACCGTTCGATCGCTGGGTCCAGGCCGAACTCCCCCGCTGCGGCGCGCAGAGCGCCAACATCGGATCTCCACCCGTCGTCGTCGAGGTCGATCGCGACGAGCCAGCATGTTTCGTCGGCCAGGAGCGGATAGATGCCCACCACCGCCCGGCCCTGCAGGTGATCGAGCAGCGCCGCTGCGTCAGCGGACGCGAACCCCTGGTTTGGACAGGCGCCGCAGCGCACCCTCGGCTTGTTGCAGACGCGGCGGTCCCACTCGTTTGCGCATTTCGGCGAGTAGCCGGATTTTGCGGTGGTGCTGCTCTGCCACCGCGTCGCGTAAACGTCGTCGCGTCCGCGAAACAGCGAGCCGAACAGTTCGACCTTTTGGATCGGCGTCCAAGCCGCTGACGATCCGCTGCCGCGTTCGCCGGCGGGGCAGGCGGCGCTTGTGCTTATCCGCAGTACGTCCAACCGTTCCGCGACAGCGGCCTGGCGTTCAGCCAGTTTGGTCAGCTCGGCTTCGGCCTCGGCGATCTGATGTTCGAGCTCAGCTTGCTCCACCGTCGGTTCGTATTCTGCTGGCGGGGTCGGAGCGAACGCGTGTCGTCCAGGCTTCCTCCGGCGCCCCTCGACGGTCGGCTCGCGCGATTGTGTCCGCACGACGCGCTGTACTGCTCCGCATGACCGATCACGAACTGCTCGAGCAGGTCAGGCGGCTGCGAGCCGAAGGTGTTTCGCCGAAGGGCATCGCAGCGGTGCTCGGGGTGCGCCCGTCCGTGGTCGCGCCGTTGGTCCGCCGCGTCGCCGCCGAACAAGGCGGCACAGCGCGGGCGACACCGGCGCTGATGGGATGCTGGGTGAGTCCTGGCTGGAGTCACCAAATGCTCGTCGCGCACCGCGACGGCTGGAATGACGTCGATCTGGGCCCTGACGGCCCGGCCGGCATGGCGCTCGTGCTCGTCGCCCGCGAAGCCGGCCGCGACCGCCTGAGCATCTGCGGGTTTCTGCTCGACACCTTCTGCCTCGGCGTCAAGAACGTGATCGGCCCCACGAAGATGAGACGCGCGGACCTATCGGACTTCGTCAGCAGGTACTTCGCGGCGTTCCCAGAGCCGCCGCTTGCCGCCCCGATCGAGCTCGCTCAGCATCTGGTGTTTGGGAGCGTGGCCTTCGCGGCCCGGCTTGGGTTCTTGCCCCATCCCGATTTCGCGGCCGCCCGTGGACACCTCGGTGAACTTTACGAACCATGCGCGATCACCTTTGGACGCAACGGTCGTCCGCTGTACGTCGCCGGGCCCCACGACGACCCGATCGCCGTCATGGAGACGCTGGCCGCCACGGTTGGCGTCGAAGGGTTCGCGGTCGCGGCGTGAGTCGGGCGCGGATCTGAGCCGAGTGCCTACTGCGCGCGCGTCCGCGGCAGGAACTCATCAAACATCGGAACCGTAAAGGCCGTGTCGCCGTATGCGGGGCTGTACAGCATGCCCTTCTTGATGAGCCGGAAGCGGGTCCACACGACGAGACTTCGCCGAGTTTACCGCGCGGGTCGGTAAACTCGGTAACCCTTGGCGCCGCCGAGCAACCTCGCGAACGGCGGCCGGCGCCCGGCGACCACTGCGCAAACATGGCTTGAGCAGGGACTCCTCAGCTCAAGCGCGGATAGCTCGCGCTCCCGATTCCACGAATCAGCCACTACGGAAGCGGCATTGGACGCGTCGGCTGTACCCCCGAAGTCCCCCTGATGCCTTGCATCAGGCCTTAAAATCCTTGCCTTAGAACCGCTCGTTGACATCGATCACGCCAACTTCGGCTACGGTTATCTCCCGGCCCTGAACAGGGGCCCTGTGATGGTTGGGCGCCGCCGCGAAGAGCGCCGTGACATGCGCGCGAATCTCGAAGGAGGGCACTCGGCCCCAGCGCCGTGAGCGCCACGAAGTCTCGCCCGCGAGACGTGAACCGCTCTCGCCGCCGGCGCCGCCCCGGCTGCTGGGACCATCTCCTCGTCGCGCCGCTCTGGGTGGCCTATGAGGCAAACCTGGGCACGCTGCTGCGGACCTGCGATGCCGTGGGGGCGTGCATGGCGGTGCCCGACTCGCCGCATTACCGCCAGGCGCTGGCGCGAGGGGACACGACGCACCGAGTTGGCGGGCCGCCCTGCATCCACTGGCTGACCACCAGCAAGGAACGCTGGATCGATGCGCGGCGCGACGCGGGATGGTGGATCGTGGCCATCGAACTTGCCGAGGGCGCAACGATGCTTCCACGTCTGCAACCGGCCGAGGGCCGCACCCGTCGTCCTGCTCGGCCACGAGAGCCAGGGCATTCCCGATCACGTCGTCGCCGAAGCGGATCAATGCGTCGATATTCCGATGGTCGGCCGCGGCGCAAGTCTGAACGTCGCAGTGGCCGGCAGCCTCGTCCTCTATCGCTTGGCGGGACTATTTTGAGGCGCGGCCGCGAACCACCGCCGAGCCCCTACCTCCCCAAGGGCTTCCGCGCCTTGAGCTGGTAGACGGAGGTGTAGCCGACGTCGAAGCCGTGGCGGGCGGCGCGCAGGTAGAGCCTCCACACGCGCAGGCGCTGGGCTCCGGCGAGTCGCTCGGCCTCCTCGAGATGCTCGTCGAGGCGGTCGTGCCAGTGGCGCAGCGTGATCGCGTAGTCGGTCATGAAGCCCTCGATGTGCTCGGTGCGCAGATGGGCGCGCTCGAAGGCGAGCTGGACCCGTGAGAGAAGCAGCGGCTCGCCGTCGGGGAAGACGTAGCGCATCGTGAACTTGTCAGCGAGCGGATCCTCCTCGGGGCGCATCAGGCTGATCGCGTGGTTGAGGAGCACGCCGCCGGGCTTCAGCACGCGATCCAGCGAGCTGGCGTACTCGTCGATCCGGGACTGGCCGACGTGCTCGGCCATGCCGATGCTGGCGATCGCGTCGTAGGGCTCGCCGGCCAGCTCGCGGTAGTCGGCGATGCGGATCTCGACGCGGTCGGCGACGCCGGCGGCGCTGACGAGCTCCCGCGCCAGCTCGGCCTGCGAGGGCGACAGCGTGATGCCGGTGACGTACACCCCGTATTCGCGGGCCGCGTGGATCGCGAAGCTCCCCCAGCCGCAGCCGACGTCCAGCACCCGCTGTCCCGCCTCCAGCTCGAGCTTGCGGGCGATCAGGTCGAGCTTGGCGTGCTGGGCCTCCTCGAGTGTCTGCGCGCCGCGCGAGAACAGGGCGCAGCTGTAGGTCATCGAGGGATCGAGGAACAGCGCGAAGAAGTCGTTGCCGACGTCGTAGTGGTAGCGGATCGCCTCGGCGTCGCGCTCGGGGCTGTGGCGCTCCCCCGCCAGCAGCAGCTCGGTCGAGGGCCGGCGCGGAATCCCGCCTGGCAGCGCCGCCAGCGCCAGCGCGGCGAGCAGCCTGCGCCTGTCCTTGCCGCTGATCGCCGGCGGCACCCAGTCGTCGACGATCATGAACGCGCCGTCGATGTCGTCGGTCTCCAGCGAGCCCTCGACGTAGGCGCGCCCCAGTCCGAGCGGACCGGGCGAGCGCAGCGCGTGGGCGATCGCGGAGGCGCGGCGCACGTAGAAGGTGGGCGCTCCGGGCGTGGTCGCTGGCACCAGCCCGCCGTCCCAGAACTCGATCGAGAAGGGGCGCTGCGGAAGCACTCGGGTCAGTTCACCGCAGAGCCGCGACGTGGGGCGTAGCAACCGCATCTGCTCCGCAGCCTATGCCACGCGCGGCCTTGGCCGTCGGCGGTGTCGCTCGGGGCGGCTTGGCTGCCTGACGGCGACGGGCGAGCTCAATGTGTGGTTTATTGCTTGCGTTCTCACGCGCTCAATTCGACGCGCAGACCAACGAGATGAGCTCCGCCACGGCCCA
>JBEKNK010000129.1:0-4430 GCA_049522915.1 Solirubrobacteraceae bacterium
CGAATATGTCCCAAGATTCGTGTAGCTTTTGCGGCGGAGATCCCGAATGCCGCCGCTTCCCCAGACCCTCTTGGCCCCCAGTGGCCACGTGTTCCGCGTCGAGCGAGCGCGCGGGCCGGTCTGGTACGCGAAGTACCGGCTGCCTGACGGACGCCAGGTTCAGCGCAAGCTCGGGCCGGCCTGGGCCGAGCGCGGCCGGCCGGCTGCCGGCTACCTGACGAAGCGCACCGCGGAGGCTTGGCTCCGTGACTTGCTCGACGAGGCGCGGCGCGGCACGCTCCCCGGAATGGTCCGGAGCGGCGCGACGTTCGCGGACGCGGCCGCCGAGTACGTGCGCTACGCCGAGTACGATCGCGGCTGCAAGCCCTCGACGCTCCAGGGCTACCGCTCGATGGTGCGGGCGCACCTCCTGCCGGCGTTCGGCGACCTGCCGATCGAGTCCGTCACGACGGAGGGCATCGAGCGCTGGATCGCAACGGTCAACGGTTCGCCGCGTACCCGTAACAAGCTGCTCATCCTGCTCCACGGGATCCTTCGCCGTGCCCGCAAGCTGTACCGGCTCCCGGGCAACGCGGCCAGCGAGGTCGAGAAGTTCCCTCAGCGCCGCAGCGGCGACATCCAGGTCTTTTCGCCCGAGGAGGTAATGGCGCTGGTGCGCGCCGCGCAGAGCGACCAGGACGCTGCGATCTACTTGACGGCCGCGTTCACCGGCCTGCGACGCGGCGAGCTACTCGCGCTTCACTGGCGTGACGTCGACTTCGCAGGTTCGGTGATTCGCGTCCGTGGGAGTTTCGCCGCCGGAGCGCTGACGACGCCGAAGTCCGGTCGGGTCCGCTCGGTCCCCATGGCGTCTGAAGTCGCGCGCTGCCTCGCCCAGCTCGGCCAGCGCGGGTCATGGACGGACGAGGACGACCTCGTGTTCGTCGGCGAACTTGGCACCTACCTCGACGGCTCGGCGCTACGCCGCCGCTACGACGCCACGCTCACGCGAGCCGGACTTCGGCGCCTGCGCTTTCACGACCTGCGGCACACGTTCGGCACGCGCATGATCGCGAAGGCCGATATCCGGCGCGTGCAGGAGTGGATGGGTCACGCAGACGTTCAGACGACGATGAAGTACTTGCACTACGCGCCGCGCGAGGGCGACGCAGCGCTCGTGGATGAAGCCTTCCGCCTGGATGGGCCGGTGAGCGCATCGCAGGAAGCGTCGGCAGGTCCCTGATCGCTCGTGCCCACAGCCGCGCGCGAGCGCGTGGCAAGCGGCGAACGCTCTCTCTCTAGCCGAACAGCTTCGACTGGCCGACAGTCTCCGCCGGTGGCGCGGCGCGCGGATAGCGCCGCGGCAGGGAGCGGACGGCCGCCGCCTGGTCTATCGCCGAGGCCGCTGGAGCCTGGAGCCGGCTGGGTGCCTGCCGCACGCTCGCCTCGATCTCGTCTCGGAGGAAGATCCAGCGACGGCCCAGCTTGTGGCCCGGAATCACGCCCCGCCTCGCAAACTCGAGCACGGTGGACGCCGGCATATGAAGAAGCTGGGCGACCTCGCGAACGTCGAGCATGTCGAGGTCGGTGAGGCGCGGATGGGCGGGCTTGGCGTGCGCGGGCATCGGGCCGGCGATATTAGACCAAAGAAGCCAAATGCGCAATATCAGCGCCGCATAGCCAACCTTATGTGGCATTATTCGGGCTATGCGTGACCGTGACCCGCAGGAGCAGGCCCAACGCGCGTTCCGTGACGCGCAGGAGGAATGGCGACGCGCACTCGAGTCTCACCGGCTCGCTCCGCCTGACGCTGGGTTCAGCGGCAGGCTGTCAGCGCTCACTTCGGCGGCGGCGGCAGAGTCGCTCGCATGTCGCGAGGCCGATGCGGCCGGGTTTGAGTGGCCGCCGCACAGGGCGTCGGCGAACAAGCCGCCGTATGAGCTGCAGCCCGGGACTGGGAGTCGCGGGCCTGAGCAGTTGTGGCGGGTGTTCGACGCGGCGGTGGCGGAGCTCAACCGCGCGGCGACCGGAACCGACCTGACCGAGGTCGCGACGGCCTACGACGCGCTTGCCGCGGTCGCCGGGGAGCTTGCTTCGGCTGTTGAGCGTGAGGATCGCGCGAGCGGGCTGCTGCCGCGCGCGCGGGCGCGCCGCTCGGCGTAGCGTTGCCTAAGGGCGCTTGAGCGCCGGCAGGTCCGTGTCGGTCTCGTCCCAGACCGATTGTGGCCCCGCCGGGCCGCGTCGATGCGGCAGCGTCGTGGTGCTGGGCTCCCATAGCGAGCGACGCGTCGCGAGCGAGCTGCTGTCAGCGCTCGCGCGCTCAAGCAGTGCGTCGACGTCCTCGCTGCGCACTCGAAACGCGCGGCCGACACGCACCGCGGGAAGCGTGCCGTGGTCGATCCAGTTACGGATCGTCTGCGCAGTCACCTGAAACGCCGCAGCGACCTGCGGAACCGTCAGGAGCTGTCGATCGGGCGTCGCCAAAGCAGCCAAAGCGTATGCCCTAATGCGGCGCGCGTCGTGCGCGGGTCAGCGCGAGCGTCCGCCCGACACATGAGCGCCGGCAAGCGGCTCGAGACGCGCGATCAACGCCGCCAACTCCCCGGCGACCTCGCGGGCGTCCTCGAGCGCGACACGCACACCCTCGGGGTCGCTCGCCGAACTGCGCGCGGTCCGGGCGACCTCACGCTCGACCAGGCGTCCGAGCGCCACGCTGACCGGCGTCACGCCGAGCTGAGCGCGGAACGCGGCCCAGGTCTCGTCGCTCGCCTGCACCCGCGCCATCCGGTCGCGCGGCTCGCGAGCCTGCAATCGGCCCGCTTCTGCGCGTTGTCGTCCCCGTCGTCCCATGTATACGAGGTATACCACGTCACCTCAGGTGATACTGTGATGCTCGCATCTGCTTTTCATTGTTGTTGTTGCGCTCGTCGTCTTGGTCTTCGTCTTTGTCCTTGCTCGTCGTCTTGTTCTCGGTCTTCGTCGTCTAAGTCGTCGTCGTTTTGGTCGTCGTCGTTTTGGTCGTCTGACTCGTCTCTTGGTCTTCGTCTCGGTCGTCGTCTCGATCGTCGTGGCCTAACTCGTCTTCCTCGTCGCCTTGATCGTGGTCGTGGCGCCGCAGCCGGCGCCGCGAGCGGGGCGCAACACCACCTCCGATCCCCCCGCGGCGCCGGCAGGTGCCCTTACCGCACGCGTCCCGCTCGCAAATGCGCGCTTGCCCGCGCTGTCGCAATCGCGAAAGCAACAGTTCGCTGACGATGCCGCGTCGCCTAGTTTGCCGCGGAGCTGCAGCCGGAGAAGGTCGCTCCGTCGCACAGTCTCCCCGTCGGGGGAGACTGTGCGAGCGCGAACGCTAAGGGGCGAGCGCGATGACGGTATACGGAAGCGCGGAGGGAAGCACTTCTGTGGCGCCCGTGTCGTTGCAGAATGCAATGTCTGCTGCGTTGGCGTGGCTTACGATCACGGAGTTGAATGTCAGACTTACGGTGTCTTCCACCCAGCCCATCAGGAGGTCACCCGGAGCGACGGTCACGCCGGTGCCGCTCACATCGACTGCGAAACAGGACCCCGCCGCGAGCGAGCCGCCAGGCTGGGTGCTGTTGAAGGTCCAGACGGCCAGGTCGGACAGGGTCAAGGATCCGGCCCCGACCTCTCCCGTCGGACCCTGAGGACCGGCCTGTCCCGTCGCCCCTTGGTCCCCCGTCGGACCCTGAGGACCGGCCTGTCCCATCGCGCCGTTGGTGCCCGCCGACCCGGTCGCGCCAGCCGGTCCGGGCGGCCCGGACTGGTTCCAACTGATTTGCTGTTCGAAAGCCGTGCAATGGCTCTGGAAATCTTTTGCGGCGAGCGAGGGATCGATCAGGCGAATAGACCCGACGCCCTTCAGCTCGCACGCCGTGTACACGCCACCACTGCTCGGGATCGTCGCGTAGGCGACACCCCCAACCCCCAACGCAACCCCGAACACTCCCAGCGCAATCAACGAACGCTTCGCAGATATTTTCATGCAGCCCCCTTCCAGAACATGCCGTTATCCCCCCTGCGCGACCGACCCTACCGCTGCCGGGCCCGAACCGCCTAGGGAGAATCCCGCAGGTCCCGTCACGATCCCATCTACGTCGCAAGAACGCTCTCCACACCCCAGCGGCGACCGCCGCCCCTCCCTGCCGCTACGCGAGCCCCGCTTCCGTAAGGAACACGTTCGTGTGACCGTGTCGCTCCGCGCGACGAGCAGCAGCGCGGTCTTAAGGGCTACGGCACGCTCGCGATGATGTCCAGGCGGACGGTTCTGCTGGGTGGGATCGTGACAGAGGCCGAGCTCGTCATCGGCTTGCCGTTGATGGTCGCGTCCGAGAACGTCCCGTCGATCGCGTAGGTGCCGGGAGCGAGGGGGATCGTGGCGAGTTGCCCTCTAGCGACGGTCGTGCGCGCAACCGTCGCCCCGGATGCTGAGT
>JBEKNK010000130.1:0-4194 GCA_049522915.1 Solirubrobacteraceae bacterium
TCTCGACCGAGGGCGTCTCGCGCCCCTTCGACGCGCGTCGCGACGGCTTCGTGATGGGCGAGGGCGCGGGCGTGCTGATCCTCGAGCGCGAGGAGCACGCGGCGGCGCGGGGCGCGAGGGTCTACGGGCGGATCGTCGGCTACGGCGCCTCCAACGACGCCTTCGACATGGTCCAGCCCGACGAGTTCGGCACGGGCGCGCTGATCGCGATGCGCGCAGCGCTGGCTGACGCGGGCGTCGGCCCGGGCGAGATCGGCTTCATCTCCGCCCACGGCACCGGCACGCCGATCAACGACCGCGTCGAGTCGATCGCGATCCGCGAACTGTTCGGCGCGGACGCCCCGCCGATCTCCTCGACCAAGTCGGCGATCGGCCACCTGCTCGGAGCGGCCGGGTCAACCGAGGCGCTCGTCTGCATCGAGGCGCTGCGACGGGGAATCCTGCCGCCGACGATCAACTACGCAGAGCCCGACCCCGACTGCGACCTCGACTACCTGGTTGAGGGCGCGCGCGAGGCGCCCGGGGTGCGGCTTGCGCTGTCGAACTCGTTCGGGTTTGGCGGCCAGAACGCGTGCCTCGCGATCGCAGCGGCGTGAGTGGGTCGCCCGTGCGGGGGCCTTTCGAGGCCGTTTGGTCAGAAATCGGCGACGTTTCTGCCCAAACGAATCGCGACGCCTTGCACAACGTGCAACGCAGTCGCTGCGCGCGGCGTCCGCGTCGACTCCTACGGTTCGCTGCATGGAGCGCCTCGAGGACATCGTCTATGAGGCTGGCCGCAGCGCGCTCGCGGACCAGGAGGCGCTCGTGTCGGGGATCAGGCAGCGAACGGGGACGCTGCTCGCCGCGCACGCACTCGTCGCGTCGTTTCTCGGCGCGGCGACACTGCGCGCGCACGGCCTCGATGTGTGGGGATGGGTCGCGCTCTCCGCGCTCGTGCTCGGCTTGGTTGTCGCTGCTGTGCTGTTGGCGCCGTGGGATCTCGCGTTCGCGGTGGACGCCCGCGAGCTGTACGAGGAGCTCTACCAGCAGGCCGCCGATGAAGCCGAGGCCGAGACACTCGGATGGCTCGCCGCTGCAGGTTTCGGCTACCAGCAGCTGCGCAAGCGAAACGCCCGCAGGGTCACCATCATGTCGTGGCTGTCGGGCGTGATGGGCGTGCTCATGATCGTCCAGACCGTTGCGTGGCTGACGGCGCTGGCGGTACAGTAGGCCGATGGCACCTAAGCCCCTTCCACCTGACGAGATCAAGCCGCCCTCGCCGTCGATCGGCATCCAAGAAGGCCGCGGCGGATCAACACCGCAGCCGTCGAAGTAAGGAGTTCGCCGGTGTCGGCCTCGCCCTCGACTGCGCCTACGTCGCAGCGCTGCTGAAACCCGCAGGCACGCTCGACCGCGAGGCGCGGGTGAGGAACGGCCAGCGTCGCGCGCTGCTCACGTTCGGCCGCGCGACAGGTGTCATGCGCCGGGCGGTGGGGTGGCGGACCCCGCGCCGCGGCGTAGGCTGTCGCGATCGCCTCCTCCCCCCACACTTCGCGCAACGACACGGAGTCGCTGATCCTCGACGCCGCTCGCGAAGCGCTCGCGGAGGAGCCCTTCGAGCGGATCACGATCGACGCGATCGCGCGGCGCGCGTTCGTCAGCCGCACGGCGCTCTACTTCTACTTCCCCAACAAGCGGGCGGTCATCGACCGCCTGATCCAGCTCGCCTTCTCGGAGATCTACGAGGCCGCCGCGCCCTACCTCGACGGCGACGGCGACCCGCGCCGCGATCTGCACCGCGCGCTCACCGCCACCGTCGCCGCGGTGGACCGCAACGCCACCGTGTTCCAGCTTGCGGCCCGGCTGTCCGGTCAGATGGACCGCATGCCGCCGGAGTGGGAGCCCTACATCATGCGGCTGCGAAACGCCGCCGCGCGACGCATCCGCGGCGACCAGCAGCGCGGAATCGCGCCCGCCGACATCCCCGCCGGAACGTCCGCCAACGCGCTGCTCGCGATGGTCGAGGCGCAGGTCGTGCGCGAGGTCGTCGTCGGGGGGTCGGACGCCGCGGAGACGGCGCGGGTGCTGGCCGAGCTGTGGTGGCGGGCGGTGTATTCGCGGCCGGCTGATTGAGGTGGCAGGCCACCCACGCACCTGCCACTGTACGCCCGTGCGGCTCGACCGGCGCTTGCAGATTCGGCTTTGACGAAGACCGCCATCGGCGGCTTTCGGCGGTCGCGCATGCCAGGGGCGTGTCGATTGCCGTCGTGGTGCGGGAGGCAATCGATCGCTCAGTTCCCGACCCAACCGCACGCAGGCGAGCGGCGGGGGCCAAGATCCTCGCCGCGGCGGAAATTGCGGTGGGGGAACCAGTGGCGCTGCGTGCAGAGCTTGACGCGCTGCGTGCTCGACACTCGCGCGTTGGATAACGTCCAGTTGCTGTGCCGACCGATGCTGCCTCTCGCATCGCCGTAGCGCTGCCGCCGCTTGACGCGCGGGCCCGCGATCGCGCCGCCGCCCAGGACTGGGACGTGGATCTGCTCGATCCGACCGACCCGGATGAGCGGTCGGTGCTGATCCGCCTCGCCCACCCGCAGCTCGACGATGCGATCGAGCGCGACGAGGACGAGTTGACGGTCGACGGGCGCGCGATCAACCCGCGTCTGCATCTCGCGATCCACGAGCTCGTCGCCACCCAGATCATCGACGGTGACCCGATCGAGATGTTCGACACCGCGACCCGGCTGATCGCGGCCGGCCGCGACCCCCACGAGGTCCTTCACATGCTCGGACTTACCGTGAGCGATCAGATCTGGACCGCGATGCACGATCAGCGCCCATACGATCGAGACGCGCATATTGCAGCCCTGGAGGCGCTCCCTGTGAGCTGGGACGCGCTCGCCGGGCCGCCACGAACACGCGAGCCCCGCCCCCGCCGACGCTCGAAACGACGCCGCTGACCGGAGCGCCGGCTGGCGCGGGTCAGCCGTTGCAGGCAGGCGGCATGTCCTGCGTGATCAGGGGCTCTCGATGCTGTAGCCGATCGCCCTGTAGGTTCTGACCCGTTTGGCGTACATGCGCCGCAGCACCGGGACGTTGACGTCCACGTAGTCGTGGATTCGTGCTTCGCGCTTGCCCGGGAAGGGACGGTGCAGCCGGCCGGCGTACTGCACGACTGTGCCTTTCCACGCCACCGGCATCGCCAGGATCAGCGTGTCGAGACGAGGGTCGTCGAATCCTTCGCCGATGAAGCGGCCGGTCGCGAGAATCAGTCTCGGCTCCCCGGGCGCGAGTTGAGCGAGTCGAGCCAGGGCGTCGCGACGGCGGCGCGGCGAGACATCGCCGTGCAGCACCACGAGCGTCGGGACCTCGGGCCGCAGGCGGTCCGCGAGAAGCTCGAGGTGCTCGCGGCGTTCGGTCAGCACGATCGGCGCTCGCCCTTCCGCCAGCAGCTCGAGCAGGTCAGCGGCGATCAGTTCGACGCGGCTGCGATCGACGGCGAGTGCACCGTAGATCTCCTGGATCCCCGGCTCGGGCGGAAGGACCGTTGGGTCGAAGTCGGTGTCGCGCCGGATGACGCGAAGTGCGAGGGCTTCACCCGCACTGCCGGCGATTGTGTGGCGGACCGGTCCGCACTGCATCGCGATGATCGGATGGTGGCCGTCGCGGCGGTAGGGCGTTGCGGTGAGCCCTGTCACGTAGCGCGCCGGGCAGGCGGCCAGGACGCGCTCGGCGGAGACCGATGGAACGTGGTGGCACTCATCGACGACGATGTGTCCGTAGTGCTCGAGCAGGGTGAGATCGAACTCCTTGCGGCTGAGCGCCTGGACGGTGGCGACGTCGACACGGCCCGTGCCCGGTCTGCCCGCGGGGCCGATCGTCCCGATCGAGTGCGGGTCGAGGTCGAGGAACTCCCGCAGGCAGGACAACCACTGCTCGACGAGCGGCTTGCGATGAACTAGCACGAGGGTGGAGCGTCCGCGGCTGGCGATGAGTGCCGTGCCGATCACCGTTTTTCCGGCTCCCGGCGGAGCGCAGAGCACGCCGGTCTCGTGCTCGGTCAGAGCATCGGCGGCCCGCCTCTGCTCGTCCGTGAGCGAACCGGTGAACGTGGTCGAGATCTCATCGCCATTTGTTCGCTCGTCGCGCAGACTCAGCGCGATGCCGAGGTCTGCCAGGAGCGCGCCAAGGTCCGCGCCGCAGCCGCGCGGAAGC
>JBEKNK010000131.1:0-4094 GCA_049522915.1 Solirubrobacteraceae bacterium
AGCGACCCCTCGGGCGCGCGAACGTCGATCGGCCGGTAGGCGCCCGCATTCGGGGGCATGTCGGGGTCGGTGAGCACGCGCACCGCGAAGTAGCAGGCGGAGTGCGTCACGGCGAGCGGGCAGTTGAGGTTGCCCGGATGCTGGCCGGCGCTGCCTTCGAAGTCGAGCACGATCCGCTCGGCCTCGACGCTGGCGCGCAAACACAGCTCGAGATCGCCTTCAGGCGCTTCGACGACGTCGCGGGCCTCGCGCACGCCGTCGCCGAGCACCGCGATCGCCGCCGCCGCCCGCCGCTCGCCGTAGCTCAGAACCGACGCCAACGTCTGCGCGAGCGTGCGCGGACCGAGGCGACCCGCCAGCTCCGCCAGCCGCCGCGCACCGACCACGTTGGCCGCAAGCTGCGCGCGCAGGTCGGCGGCGCGCTCGGCTGGTTGTCGCATCGACGCGACGAGCGCCTCGATCAGTTCCTCCGCGAACGGCTGGGGCGCGATCACCACCCCTTCCTCAGCGAGCGTGCGGCTGTCCGCCGGCATCGATCCGGCGGTGCAACCGCCGACGTCGGCGTGATGTGCGCGGGTGGCTGCGAAACCGATCAGGCGCCCTTCGTGGTGCGCGGCGCTGATCACCGTGATGTCCGGCAGGTGCGTACCGCCGGCGAAGGGATCGTTGAGGATCCAAGAACGACCGGGCGGCTGTTCGCGGGCGAGAACGGCAGCCACCGCCGCCGGCATTGCTCCGAGGTGAACGGGGATGTGCTCGGCCTGCATGATCATTTCGCCGCGTGCGTCAAACAGGGCGCTCGAAGCATCGCGGCGTTCCTTGATGTTCGGCGAATGGGCAGCGCGGATCAGCAGCGCACCCATCTCCTCACACGCGGCGTGCAGTGCCCCGAGCGCCAGCGGCAACTCGATCGGGTCGATCGACGGCGACCGGCGGGCGCTCATCCGCGCGTCAGCTCGATCGTCCCGTCGGCCAGGACAACTCCATCCCAGCCGGGCGTGACCAGCACGGTCGCGTCCGCGAGCGCGCAGACGGCAGGGGCCTCCAGGCGCTCGCCCGGAGCGGGCGCACCCGTGATGAGGGCTGCCTCCATCTCGCGTCCACCAAGCCAGATCCGCGTGCCGGATCGTGTCGCGCGCGAGCGCGGCGGGCAGGCCGCGATCAACGGCGCGTCGCCCCACACGGACACCGTCACCGTCACCAACTCGACCTCGCTGCGGGGCTCAACGTAGCCGTAGGCGCGCTCGTGCGCCTGCTCGAAGCGGGCGCGAAGCAGGTCGGCATCGGCGTCCACCGGCCCCTCGACGGTCAGTTCGAACGACTGCCCGCGATAGCGCAGGGCGTAGAGCACGCGTTCACGGACCGGATCGCTTCCCAGTTGCGCCCGCGCCCGAGCACGCAGGTGCTCGACCGTGGCAGCCTCGAAGGAGCCCGTCGCGTCGCGTCGCGGGGCTGCGGCAGCGAGGCCAAGCGCCGAGAGGACGCCGCAGGACTGCGGGCAGAGGATCCGCCGGATCCCGAGCTCCGCGGCGATCGCCGTTGCGTGCAACGGCCCAGCGCCGCCAAAGACCAGCAGCGCATGCTCGCGCGGATCGATCCCGCGAGCGATGGTGACAGCGCGCATCGTCCGCAGCATCTCGGCGTTCGCGACCTCGACGATGCCCTCCGCGGCGCGCAGAGGCTCGACCCCCAGTTCCCCTGCGAGCCCGCGAATCGCCGTCAGCGCAAGCTCGGGATCGAGACGCACGCCACCGGCGAGCACCCCGTCGGGAGGCAGGTGACCGAGCACCACATGGGCGTCGGTCACGGTCGGCTCGACGCCGCCGCGGGCGTAGGCCGCGGGGCCCGGCAAAGCGCCGGCAGATTGCGGTCCGACGCGCAGCACGCCGCCGGCGTCGCACCAGCCGATCGAGCCGCCGCCGGCGCCCACGGTCTCGATGTCGAGGCTCGGCAGGGCGAGCGGCCGTCCGGCGATCCTCCGGCTGTCGGTTTCGCCGACCTCGCCCCCATCGATCGCGCAGACATCGGTCGATGTGCCGCCCATGTCAAAGCACAGCACGTCGCGCGCGCCCGCGACGGCAGCGAACAGTCGTGCTGCCTGCGCGCCGCCGGCCGGTCCTGAGAGGACAGTGAGCGCGCCGTGCGCCGCAGCGTGTTCGGCACTCGTCAGCCCGCCGGAGGATTGCATCACCGCTGGGCGCGGCAGGCCTGCCCGCGCGCAACGTTCGCCGAGCTCGCTGAGATGGTCGCGCAGCAGCGGCGAGAGCGCGGCATCGAGCTCAGTCGTCGCGCCCCGCTCATACTCGCGCGGCGTGGCGCTGACCTCGTGCGAGAGCGAGATGTGCACGTCAGGCAGCCGCCGGCGCAACGCCTCGAGCACCGCAAGCTCGTGCGCGGGATGGGCCGAGGAGTGCAGGAGCACCACGGCGATGGCCTCCACCGCGCTCCCGGCGAGCGCGGCGGCCAGCTCGTCGAGTGCGGCGGGCGCGCGGATCGGGCCGTGTGGGCCCGTGCGCTCGTCGACGGCGAAGCGCAAATGCGACGGCACCAGCGCGGGCGGCTGAGCGGCGCACAGCCGGTAGAGATCCGCTCGCGCCTGACGACCCAGCTCCACGAGGTCGGTGAATCCGTCCGTTGCCACCAGCGCCGTGCGCGCCGCCCGCCCCTCGAGCAGGGCGTTGGTCGTGACCGTCGTGCCGTGTGCGAAGGCCGCAACCTCCGCGTGCGCCGAGCCCGCGGCGTCCAGTGCGAGCTCGATCGCCCGCATCACGCCGAGTGACTCATCCGCCGGCGTGGTCAGCGTCTTGGCCGTGTGAAGCTCGCCGCTCGGCGAGACCACAACGGCGTCGGTGAAGGTCCCGCCGACATCGACGCCGAGCAGCATCGGCCGCACGTTACCGCTGCTCGCGTGTCGCGTGGCGCGGCGCTGCAGCCCTCCGCCGCGGCGGTCAGACGGGCAGCGCGGTGATCGCTCGCGCGAGCGGGAGCGACGCTGCGAAGAGCGCCTGCGCGCGGCGCGTCAGCGGCCCCGGCGCCGTCAACGAGCGCCCATCGACGCTCGCGATCGGTACGACCTCCGCCCCCGTGCCGGTGAGGAACGCCTCATCGGCCGTCCACGCATCGGCGCTGACAAGCGAGCGCTCGTCTACGGCGACGCCGTCCGCACGCAGCAGTTCGATGACATGACCTCGGGTGATGCCGTCCAGGCCGCCGGCGGAGACCGGCGGTGTGCGCACCACGCCGTCCCGCACGAGAAAGAAGTTGTCCGCCGTGCACTCGGCGATCTCACCGGCGCCGTTGAGCAGCAGAGCCTCGTGTGCGCCGCGCGCGCGGGCCTCGGCCGCGGCCAGCACCGAGGTGAGGTAGTTCAGCGACTTGATCTGCGGCGGAACGCCATCCGGCGCCGATCGGCGCAGGCTCGACGTGATCAGATCCACGCCGCGCTCGTACAGCTCTGGCGGATACAGCGCGAGCGAGGCGGCGATCAGGATCGTCGTCGGATGCTCGCAGGTGTGGGCGGAGACGCCGAGCAGGCCACGGCCGCGCGTGACGATCAGGCGAAGGTAGCCGTCGGGTCCGCCGAAGCGGGCGATCGCCTCGCTGCACAACTCCGACAGTTCGCGGTCGCCGTGGGGAACATCGAGCATCAGGCAGCGTGCGGACGCGCGCAGCCGGCGCAGGTGAGCGTCGAGCAGAAACGGAGTCGCCGCGTAGAAGCGGATGCCCTCGAACACGCCGTCGCCGTAGAGAAGGCCGTGATCGAGCACCGAAACGCTCGCCCTCGCGGCGTCGTCATGCCACACCCCATCGACCCAGGCGACCGATCGGCGGCTCATTTGGCGAACTTACTGTTCACACAGTTAGTTGTCAAGGCGAGTCGCTAGCCTGTCGGTCACCGTGTCCACGCGCGCTCCGGCTGACCCGCAGATCCGCCGTCGCAACGCCGGCGCCTCTCGCCGCGCGATCCTCGACGCTGCGGAGCAGCTCTTTGCTCAGCGCGGCTACGAGCGCACGAGCCTCGGCGAGATCGGACGCCGGGCCGGCGTCTCAGCGGCGCTGCCGGCCTACTTCTTCGGCGGCAAGCACGCGCTCTA
>JBEKNK010000132.1:0-4086 GCA_049522915.1 Solirubrobacteraceae bacterium
GGCTCGCGGGGAGGCGCGTCGGCGTCGAGCCGCGCGCCCGCGTGATCCACGACTACGCCTTTGAGCGGGGCGCCCGCAAGTGGTACCTGCTCGAGCGAAACCGCTGGCGCACGCTGCTCGCGGTCTATCCCCCCTCATTGCTGCTGGCGCTCGCTCCGGCGCTGGCGGCCGCCGAGCTCGGGATCCTCGTGCTCGCCGCGCGCGACCACTGGCTGAGCGCAAAGCTTCGAGCCCAGCTCGCGACGCTGCTCGGTCTGCGGCGTTCGCTGGCGCGCCGGCGCGGCGCGCAGGCGATGCGCACGATCTCCGCCGCGGAGTTCGCGCAGCAGCTGCGCGGCGAGATCGAGCACCCGAACATCTCGCTGCCGCGGCCGGTGCTGATCGCCTCGGCCGCCTATTGGCGCTTGACCTCGCTGCTGCTGCGTTAGGATCGCGACCGGTGGCGCGCGAGTGTCGATGATCCTCTCATGGGTCGCGTTCCCGCTGGTGCTCGCCGCGGTCGGGCTCGGCTGGGGCGCGCTCGTCGGTTGGGCGGCGGGAGAGCGCTCGCTTGGCGCGCTGAGCATCCCGCTCGGGCTCGCCGCCGCGATCGTCGTCGCGGGGATCTTCACGATGTTCTCCTTCAGCGCGCCGGCAGCGGCGCCGGTCGTGGCGTTCGGGGCGCTCGGCGGCCTGGCGCGCGCGCGCGGGCGGGCCGCGATCGCGATTCCGGCGCTCGTCGCCGCGGTCGGCGTCCTGCTCGTCTACGGCGCGCCGGTGATCCTCAGCGGCGAGGCGACGTTCCTCGGCTACGTCCGCCTCGATGACACGGCGACGTGGCTGGGCTTCGTCGACCAGTTCTTCGCCCACGGCCGCTCGCTCTCGACGCTGCCGAGCTCGACCTACGAGCTGCTGCTCTACACCAACCTGACGAGCTCCGGCTACCCGTCGGGCGCGTTCATGCTGCTCGGCGTCGGTCATTGGATCACCGGCATCGACTCCGCCTGGATCTTCCAGCCCTATCTCGCGGTTTGTGCCGCCGCGCTCGCGCTCTGCTGCTGGGAGCTCGTCGCGCCCGTCGTCAAGGGCGGCTGGCTGCGCGCGTTCGTGGCCTTCATCGCCGCCCAGTCGGCACTGCTGTTCGGCTACGCGGCATGGGGCGGGATCAAGGAGCTGACCGCCGCCTTCCTGTTCGGACTGGGAATGGCCGCGGCGGCGCAGCTCGTCGCATTGGAGAGACCCAGGGCGCGCTCGATGGTGCCGCTGGCCGTCGCCGGCGGCGCGCTGATCGTGACGCTCGGGCCCGGCGTCATCGTGTACGTCGGTCCCGTCGGGCTCGCCGTCGTCGGCGTGCTGTTGTGGCGCTGGCGGGCGGCCGGCGGGAGCTTCAACCCCTGGATCGCCGGGGCCGTTCTCGTGGTCGTGGCCGCGGCGCTGCTGGTCGCACTCCTGGGTGTCCACTCCGCGATCTACGTGGCGCCCGTGGCCGGGGTCGCCGCTGTCGCGATGGTCGCCTGGTGGAGGCTCCACGGCGGGCGCCCGGCCGACGGTGGCGCCCTCGCCGCGATCGTCGCGGTGCCGCTGACGGCGCTGCTCGCGCTGCCATCGTGGCCGACGCTGTCGCCCTACCTTCGCGCCAACAGCGCGTTCGCGGCGGTGACCAGCGGCGGCGGCGCCTCCGGCGCGGCGGCCGCCAATCACGCCACTGCCTACGGCAATCTGACCTCCGCGCTGCGCGCGATCCAGCTCGGCGGGATCTGGCTCGACGGCGATTTCCGCACCTGGCCGACGCCGCCGCCGTCGTTCGCCAACCACCTGCTGATCTACGTCGTCTTCGCGGGCGCGCTGTTCGCGCTCGGCTGGACGCTGTGGCGTCGCAACCTCGGGCTGACGCTCTACGTCGGCGTCGCGCTGATCTCGATCGTCGTGCTCTCGCTGCTCGGCAGCGTGCCGTGGGTGATGGGCAAGTCGCTCGCGATCTCCTCGCCCGCCGTGTTGCTGGCCGGGATGACCGGCGGCGCGATCCTCTTCAACGCGCGCCAGGTGCTCGGCGTGGTCGCCGGCGTGCTGGCGCTCGGAGCGATCGCCGGCGGCGTGCTGTGGTCGAACTATCTCCAGTACCACAACGTCACGCTCGCGCCGCGCGCACGCCTGTCGGAGTTCCAGACGATCAGCAAGCTGATCGCCAACAGGGGCCCGACGTTCATCAACGACTACGAGATCTACGCCGATCGCCACTTCCTGCGCGACGGCGCGCCGGTCGAACCGGCGGAGTACCGGCCGGTCTATCTGCCGACGCTCGGCAACGCGTTCTTGACCGACTCGGCGTGGGCCAACATCGACTCCTTCGGCGTCTCCACGCTCGCGCCCTACCGATCGCTGGTGATCCGCCTGGGCCCGACCGAAGGGCGTCCGCCGTCGATCTACGGCCGCGCGCCGGTCTGGACCGGAACCTACTACCAGCTCTGGCAGGAGCCGGCGAAGGCGAGCGTGCACGTGCTCACCCAGGTGCCCTTCGGCGACATCACCAGCGACGCCTATTGCGGAATGGCCTCCAACGTCACTCCGCCCGACCAGCCGCTTTGCCCGATCGCGCCCGCCGGCGTGCCGGCCTGCAGCAAGGTCCGCGCGCTCGCCTCGACCGCCGCCCTGGATGGCGGTTACCTGCTCGCCTACGAGCGCCCCAACCCGATCGTCGTGCGCGGCACCGACACGCAGTGGAGCGGTGGCTGGGACGCCGACCCCTCCAGCGGCACGCTGACTCCGACCGCCGCCGGCGCCACCGCGACCGCCACGATCGTGACCCCGCACGTCGCACGCGACTACCAGCTGTGGCTGGGGGGGAGCTTCATTCGCGGCTTCGTGGTCAGCGTCGACGGTCGCCCGCTCGGCTCGGTCTCCAACCAGCTGAACCCGCCGGGCGACTACAACCGGATCGGTGCGCCGCTCACGCTCCAGCCCGGCCGCCACACGATCACCGTCACCTACCCGCAGGACAACCTCTCGCCGGGCAGCGCCGACAGCGAGCTCTACACCTCGCTGTTCGCGATCGCCCTGGCGCCGCCGACCACGCAGATGCACTACGTGGCGGTGTCGGCGGCCCACGCCCAATCGCTGTGCGGGCACCTGATGGACTGGATCGAGGTCGTGGCGCCCGCCTGAGGGATGGCTTTTCAGGCTGGCGCACCCCGTTCGGGGACAGGCATGCGCCAGCCTGGGGGAGGTCGCACCCCATGCGGGGCACAGGCATGCGACCTCCCCCGGGTCGGCGCACCCTATGCGGGGCACAGGCATGCGCCGATCCGCACGGCACCATCCAACCTTGACACAGATATGGTAGGGTTTGCCGCGCGATGGACGGACTGACGATCACCGAGGCCGCGCAGACCAGCGGCTGGTCGCCGCGGATGCTCCGCTACATCGAGGGGGCCGGGCTGCTGCAGCTGCGCCGCTCGCCCGGCGGATACCGGCTCTACGGGCCCGCGCAGCTGCAGCGCCTGCGCACCCTGCGCGAACTGCTCGCGCGATTTGACTTCGGGCTCGCCGAGCTCGTCTTCGCGCGACGGCTTCGCACCGAGAAGGCGCTGCGCGACGCCGTCGAGGAGTGGTTCCAGACCGAGCCGGCGCGACCGGAGCACGTCGCCGCGGAGCACTGGCTGCGCTGGGAACAGGAGAAGCACCAGGCGCTGCTCGCCGGCGCCCAAACCCGACCACAGGAGGCCGCATGACCGCAACCGCCACACGCACCGCCGAGGACTTCAAGGTCGCGGACCTCACGCTCGCGCCGTTCGGCCGCAACGAGATCCGCCTGGCCGAGCACGAGATGCCCGGCCTGATGTCGATCCGCCACGAGTTCCAGGAAGCCCAGCCGCTCCGGGGGGCGAGGATCACCGGTTCGCTGCACATGACGATCCAGACCGCCGTGCTGATCGAGACGCTCACCGCGCTGGGCGCCGACGTGCGCTGGTGCTCGTGCAACATCTTCTCGACGCAGGACCACGCTGCGGCAGCGATCGCGGTCACCGGCGTGCCCGTGTTCGCCTGGAAGGGGGAGACGCTCGAGGAGTACTGGTGGTGCACCGAGCAGGCGCTGCGCTTCCCCGACGG
>JBEKNK010000133.1:0-4053 GCA_049522915.1 Solirubrobacteraceae bacterium
GCCGTAGGATCTGTTCCGATCGGCGCATGCGCCGATCGGCGGGACGGCGCATGCGCCGTCCCGCAGGTGGGTGCATGCACCCACCTGAAAGGCAAACAAGGGAGGGTGGAGTTGGGCTCCGACGTCGATCCGCCGATCGAACCAGATCGCTTTCGCCTCGTGCTCGGGCACCTGCCGACCGGTGTCACGGTCGTCACCGCGCACCACCCCGGCGGGCCGGTGGCGATGTCGGCGAACTCCGTCACCTCGGTCTCGCTGCAGCCGCCGCTGATCCTCTTCTGTCCCGCGAAGAGCTCGACCAGCTGGCCGCTGATCCGCGAGAGCGGGCGTTTCTGCGTGAACGTGTTCGCCGCGCACCACGGCGAGATCTCCAAGCGCTTCGCGGCGCAGGGGATCGATCGCTTCGACGGCGTCGCCTGGCATGCGCGCGCGTCGGGGCCGGCGCTCGATGACGCCGTGGCCTGGATCGAGTGCACGATCGACGCCGTGCACGAGGGGGGCGATCACCTGATCGTCGTCGGCGCGGTCGATCGGCTCGACGTGCGCGAGGGGGAGGCCGACCCGCTGGTGTTCTTCCGCGGGCGCTACGGATCGTTCGCCGCGAACGACTGAGCGCAGCGGCCGCGTCGCGGCGATCTCTATGCTTGGCGGTCAGTTGAGCCCCGTGGACGCAGTCACGCGACGGAGGGTCACCTTCTCGCGCAACCTGACGCTGTCGCTGTCGCGAACGTGCGTCTCGCACTGCAAGTACTGCGCCTTCGCGACCCACCGGCCCCACCTGCACGAGCCCGACGAGGTGCGCGCGCTGCTCGACCACGCCGCGCGGCGCAACGTCAAGGAGCTGCTGATCCTGACCGGCGATGACCCGGCCCATCACCCGGGGGTGGCCGAGCGCCTGGAGCGCCTCGGCTTCGCGGACTTCGTCGACTACGTCGTCTGGGTCTGCCGCGAGGCGCTGCAGCGGGGCCTGCTGCCGCACACCAACCTCGGCGCGGTCTCGCGCGAGGAGCTCGGGCGCCTGCGCGAGGTGACCGCCTCCCAGGGGCTGATGCTCGAGTCCCTGCGCGGCGACCTCGTCGCCCACCAGGGCTCGCCGACCAAGGACCCGGCGCTGCGGATGGCGACGATCGCGGCCGCGGGCGAGCTTGCGATCCCCTTCACCAGCGGCATCCTCGTCGGCATCGGCGAGCGGCCGGAGGATCGCTTCGCGGCGCTGGAGGCGCTCGCGGAATGCCACCGCTCCTACGGGCACATCCAGGAGCTGATCCTGCAGAACTTCGTGCCCCACCGGCGCTACTACGGCGAGGAGCCGGCGGAGGTCGCGACCGCCGCGGCGGCCGAGTACTGGCGCACCGGCCTCGGGCGCCACCCCGAGCTGCCGCTGCCGGAATGGGCGTGCGAGGTCGGCATCGACGATCTGCGCGAGCTCGTCGCCCACGCCCGCGCGCTGCTGCCCGACGTCGGCATCCAGGTGCCGCCGAACCTCTCGGAGCACTGGCCGGAGCTGGTCGCGGCGGGGGCCAGCGACCTCGGCGGGCTCTCCGCCAACGGCGACCACATCTCGCCCGAGCACCCGTTCCCCTCGCCGCACGCCGTGCGCCGGCGGCTCGCCGCGGACGGTGTCGCGCTGACCGAGCGGCTGTGCGTGTACGGGCGCTACATCGACCGCAAGTGGCTGTCGCAGGGCGTTCTGGACGTGATCACCTCGCGTTACTGGTCGTTCATCCCGCGCCGTGGCTCAGGGCGTCGCGTCGAGCGCGTGATCCGCCGCGACCTGGTGGCCGGCGCGATCGCCAAAGGACGCGAGGGCGAGCCGCTCGGGGAGGAGGAGCTGACCGCGCTGTTCGCCGAGACGCGCCCGGAGGCGATCGAGGAGATCCGCGCCGCCGCCGACGAGCTGCGGGCGGCGCTCGTCGGCGACACGGTGACGTTCGTCGTCTGCCGCAACATCAACGTGTCGAACATCTGCATCGTCGGCTGCGCGTTCTGCGGCTTCGGGCAGGGGAAGCGCTCGCCCGACGCCTACGAGTACGACCGCGCGGCGCTCGAGGCGAAGGTCGCCGAGGCGGTCGCGTTTGGCGCGACCGAGATCTGCATGCAGTCGGGGATCCATCCCGACTGGAAGCTCGAGGACTATGAGCACTGGCTGCGCGTGATCAAGGAGGCCGCGCCGGCGCTGCACCTGCACGCCTACTCGCCGATGGAGATCGCCCACTGCTGCGACATCTCCGGCCTGGCGCCGGCCGAGGTCTTCGCCCGCCTGCGCGAGGCCGGCCTCGACTCGACGCCGGGCACCGCCGCCGAGGTGCTCCACGACGGCGTGCGCGAGCGGATCTCGCCGAACAAGCTGCCGGTCGCGCGCTGGGTCGAGATCATCGAGGCCTCCCACGCCGCGGGCCTGCGCTCCACGGCGACGGTGATGTTCGGGCACATCGAGGAGCCGTGGGAGCTGGCCGAGCACATGCGTGTCGTGCGCGAGCTGGCGGAGCGCACGGGCGGCTTCACCGAGTTCGTGCCGCTCTCGTTCATCCCCTACCAGACGCTGCTCGGCCGCACGCACGGGGTCGAGGAGATCTCGACGGCGGAGAAGCTCAAGCACACCGCCGTATTCCGCCTCGCGCTCGGGCGCTCGATCGTCAACCTGCAGAGCTCGTGGGTGAAGATGGGGCTCGACGCGGCGACCGAGTCGCTGCGCTGGGGCGTCAACGATCTCGGCGGCACGCTGATGGAGGAGTCGATCAGCCGGATGGCCGGCTCCTACCACGGCGTCAAGCTCGACCCCGAGCAGCTGGTCGCCGCCGCCCACGCCGCCGGGCGCCCCGCCGCGGAGCGCTCGACGCTCTACCGCATCCTGCGCCGCTACGAGCTCGCGGGCGCCCCGGCCGCCGCCGCCGCGCCGGCCTGAGGCGCGCCGGGGCGCGGGGAGCAGCGGGCGAGGGTGGTCGCTGCCCGGGGTTGGATCGAGCGGTCACGGTAGGATCCGGCTGTTGCTTTCATCCGCGACTTGACGAGGTCGGAGCGCTCTGAGCACCGTTGACACCCGCAGCGCCGAGGCCGGACTGGGCGGCGCCGAGCACGAGAGTGCGACGTTTCTGGACCGCGACGACCGCATCGCACTGCTGCGTCTGATGGTGACGACGCGCGCGATCGAGGAGCGCGGCCTCAGCCTCTACAAGCAGGGCAAGGTTCCCGGGTCGTTCTACGACGGCCGCGGCCAGGAGGCGACGGCCGTCGGCGCGACCTTCGCGCTGGGTCCCGACGACCCGGTCTGCCCGCTGATCCGCGACCTCGGCGCGCATCTCGTCAAGGGCACGCCGCCGACCGCGATCCTCGCGCACTACCTCGGGCGTGCCGGCGGCGTCGCGAAGGGCCGTGACGGCAACGTGCACTTCGGCGATCCGCAGCGCGGCGTCGTCGGCATGGTCTCGATGCTGCCCGACATGATGGTCGTGGCGGTCGGCATGGCGTGGGCGTTCAAGCTCCGCGGCGAGCAGCGCTGCGCGCTCAGCTTCTTCGGCGACGGCGCCACCTCCGTCGGGGGCTGGCACGAGGCGATGAACCTCGCCGGCCTGCACCGGGTGCCGGCGATCTTCGTGCTCGAGCTCAACGGCTACGCCTACTCGACGCCGAGCTCGCAGCAGTTCGCCGTCGACCCGGTGGAGCGGGCCGCGGCTTACGGTATCGCCGCGGCCACCGTTGACGGCAACGACGTCGAGGCCGTGTTCGAGGTGACCCGCCAGGCGCGCGTGCGCGCGCTGGCCGGCGAAGGGCCGACGCTGATCGCTGCGCACACGATGCGCATGCACGGGCACGGCGCGCACGACGACGCCTCCTACGTACCGCCGGCGCTCTTCGCGCACTGGGCGGCGCGCGACCCGCTGACGCGCCAGCGCGAGCGGCTCGCGACGCTCGGCGTCGATGTCGACGCGATCGACGCCGCGGTGCGGGCCGAGATCGAGCTCGCGCCGGCCGAGGCGCTGGCGATGGCGGAGCCCGTCCCCGGCGATCCGCTGGCCGGCGTCTTCAGCGAGGGCGAGCCGCCGATCGTCGGCC
>JBEKNK010000134.1:0-3993 GCA_049522915.1 Solirubrobacteraceae bacterium
CCCGGTCGGGGTATGAGCTCAGAAAGACCCTGACCGACACGCCCGCGGGCGTTTACCGGCCGAGCCCGGGCGCGCTTGTGCCGGCGCTGCGCCGCCTGGAGCAGCGCGGTCTGTTGCGAGTGGAGACGATGCCCTCGTCAGGCCGCCGGACGCGGCGTGTCTACCACCTGTCCCGCGACGGTCGTGTCGAGCATCTGGCGTGGCTACGCCATCCGGTTGATCCTGGGACGGTCGCCAAAGACCTTGGCCTGCACCTGATGCGCTTCGTGATGATGGAGTCCCTGCTGCCACCGGCCGACATCCTTGCGTTCCTGCAAGCGCTCGCTGATGCCCTCCGCGCCCTCATCAACGCCGTCGAGCGATACCGTCAGTCCACAGACCTCCCGGATCGACACCCCACGCTCGCACTCCAGCACGGCATCGAAGTACACCGCGCCAGCCTCCACTGGGCCCAGGAGACGATCGCCACCCTTGCCAGCGCAACCGAGCGAGCCACACCCAGCTACCGGCTCACGCCGCGGGCCTGAGGCCCGGTCACCGCGGCCGGTCTCCGCTCATGTGACTCCTGAGAAACCCACGCCTCCGGCTGATCGTCTTGACCGACCGCGGTAGCGCTCTGACATTGGTGATTGAGCAGACGTGCTACATGGACAGACGCTCGCTCCCGCGCAGCAGGCGCGTCCTCAGCCGGAGACGAGGCGCCTCCCTTGGACGAGGAGCAACCGGTCGGCCGGCGCCGCTCGAGACGCCCGCTTCCAATGGCGGAAGGAGGCGCGCAACACCGCCGGAGGCCACTACCTGTTGGTCAGCGCGGCGAAGGGCGGGGCGGGCGTCCTTGAATGGGCGACTGGCGGGCTCCAGTGGCCCAAACTCCCGTGAAACACACGCAAACTCCGCAATACTCGGTTTCTGGCAGCCGCACTGCATATGGTCTATTTGCAGGCAGAACGGGCGTTTTCGCGGGGGGTGAGGTATCGCTTCACACGCGAGAGGTCGCTGGTTCGAAACCAGCCGTGCCCATGGGAACGGCCTGGAAAATGGCTATATTGCGCAATATAGTAGCCGTTCAGGCTCCGTGATGGCGACCGTGCTGACGGGTTCGGGAGGCGGTTCCGGGAGAACGGTTCTTCAGGGCGCCTTCGCCGCTTTAGCGATATCAAGGCGGCGCGCCGGCAGTGTCGGCCCGGCGAACGCCGCCTGGGCGACACCACGCACGCCGGCGTCGGTGGCGAATAGGCGGCCCGCCTGCGCCTCGTCGGCGAGTTGCTCGGCGCCAAGGCCAATCCGAGCGGTCGAGATGAAAAGCGTGCCGAGATCGACTCCCCCGAAGCAGCAGCTCGTGGGTCGCGAGACCGGGAGCGTGACGCGCGCCACGAGATCGCCGGACGGGCTGTAGCGGCGGACCTCGCCGCCATCCCAGATCGCGACCCAGACATGGTCCTCGCGGTCGACGCTCAGGCCGTCGGGACTGCCGTCGCGAGGATCGATGGCGATCACCGTTCGCCGCGCCGACACGGTCGCGGTGCGCCCGTCGAAGGCGAACGCGTCGACCGTTCCCGCGCCGCTGTCGGCGAACCAGAGCGTCGTGGCGTCCACGCTCCAGCCAAGTCCGTTTGAGATCGTCGTGCCGGTGACCATCGGCGTGGTCGTGTAGTCGGGGTCGAGCCGATAGAGCGTTCCGGCACCGGGCGTCTCGTCGTAGGCCAGGGTGCCGGCCCAGAAGCGCCCGCCAGGGTCGCAGGCGCCGTCGTTCATGCGCAACTGCGGCTCCTCGCCAGCTGGGACTGAGATCCAGCGCAACGTCCCGCCCGGCGCGACCGCGGCAAAGCCCGGGCCGGCGGCGACGATCCAGCCGCCGTCGCGCGCCGGGGCGACAGCGCCGAGCGGAAAGCCGATGTCGATGCTGCCAAGGTGCTCGAGGCCGCCCGGCCCCGGGCGTCCTCGGTGCAGGCGGCCGGCGAGAATGTCAACCCACAACAGCTCGCTACGAGCCTCGTCCCAGACGACTCCCTCGCCAAGCTCGGCGACGACGTCGGAGCAGGGGACGGCGACGAGCTCCTCGATCATGGCTCTCCCAGCTGCAACGTGGCCTTTACACCCTCGAAGGAGAAGGCCTCCTCGAAGCGCTCGAGCGGAACGCGCAGGCCCACACACGCCTCAAGCGCCGCCGGCCAGCGGGCGTAGGCGCGGTCGAGGGCATCGATCGCGGCGAGCCAGTCGGCGCGGGAGGCGTTGACGCTGCCGAAGACCGCCCGGTTCTGAAGGACAGCGTCGACGCCGATCACGCGCCCGTCGAATGTGACCTGCTGGGCGCGGCTGTCGAGCCCGAGCAGGCAGGCGACGCCGTTTCGGCGCAGCAGGCCGATCGCGTCCAGCATGACCTGAGCGTCGCCGGTCGCCTCGAGCACGAGGTCGAAGCCGCCGACCTCGGCGGCCAGAGCCGCCGGCGGCGTCTGAGCGCTGCACACGTAGCGCCCGCCGATCGCCTCGATCAGCTCCGCCTTCGGCGTGCCGGGCGCACGGCGGCCGACGGTCCAGACCTTGTCGCCACGCAGGCGAAGCAGGAAGGTCGCGAGCATCCCGATCGCCCCGGTGCCGAGTACGAGCGTGCGCGTCGGCGCCCACGGCTGGCGGGCGCCGATCAGCTGCGCGTGACGCAGTCCGCGGGCGCAGACGGAGGCCGGCTCGGCGAGCACTCCGAGGCGCCCGAGCGACGGCGGCACGAGCACGAGATTCGCCTCCGCCTCGGCGACGAGCTCGCTAGCGAAGCCGTCGAGGCTGGTGATGCCGCGCTCGAGGTAGTCGCCGCTGTCGCAGGAGTCCGGCAAGCCCGCCAGGCAGGCGCCGCAGTGCCCGCAGGAACGCCGCACCGTCGCGGTGACGAGATCGCCCTTCGCGAAACCGGCGCCGTCACGTTCCACTACGCCGAGCAGCTCGTGGCCGAGCACCAGCTGCTCCGACCCGGACGGTGGCACGCCGAACAGCCCCTCGGCGATCTCGCGGTCGGTGCCGCAGACCCCGACCTCGAGCGCGCGGATCAGGATCTCCCCGTCGCCCGCGCGGGCATCGTTCACCTCCGCTACGCGTGCCGTGTGCGCGACGCCCGGATTGACGAGCAGCGCCCGCACCTCAGGCCGCCGTCATGCCGCCGTCGATCACCAGGGCGCTGCCGGTGACAAACGACGCCTGCTCGCAGGCGAGGTAGAGGATCGAGTCAGCGATCTCGGCCGTTGTGCCGAGCCGGCCCATCGGCTGGCGGCCGCGCAGCGTCTGCAACGACTCGCCGGCATCCTCGACGAGTCGGCGCACCCACGGCGAATCGACGGTGCCGGGGCAGACCGCGTTGACGCGGATGCCGTCGGCGACATGGTCCACCGCCAGCGCCCGGGTCAGCGCGACAACGGCGCCCTTGGAGGCACAGTAGGCCGCGCGGTTCTTCAGCCCGACGAGCGCGCCAACCGAGGCGACGTTGACGATCGCGCCGCCGCCCCGCGCCGCCATCGCGGGGATCGCGTGCTTGCAGGTCAGAAACGTGCCGCGGGCGTTCACCGCGAAGACCTGCTCCCACACTTCAAGCGGCGTGTCGGGTGCGCTGGTGGTCGAGCCGACGCCGGCGACGTTGACGAGCACGTCCACGAGCTCGGGCATGGCGGCGCGTACCTGGTTCTCGTCGCGGACGTCGAGGCGGACCGCCGTCGCTGCGGCGCCGAGCTGCGAGGCGATGGCCGCGGTGCTGTCGCTGAGGTCGGCCAGCGTCACCGTCGCGCCCTCGGCGTGCAGCGCGCGTGCGACCGCCTCGCCGATCCCCGAGCCGGCGCCGGTGACGAAGGCGTGCTTGCCGGTGAATCGCTCGCTCATCATCTCGGCTGGACGCTCAGCACGGCGCCGTCGGAGGCGGATCCGACGCAGGCGCGGTAGCGGGCGAACACGCCGAAGTCAAACAGGGGCGCGGGCGGCTCCCAGCTGGCGAGCCGCCGCGAGAGTTCCTCGGAG
>JBEKNK010000135.1:0-3897 GCA_049522915.1 Solirubrobacteraceae bacterium
GCTCCTGCGCGATGAGCTGTTCGGGCCGCTGCTGGCGGTGCAACGGGTGCGTGACGTCGAGCACGCCTGTGAACTGATCGACGAGCTCCCGGTCGCGCTTACCGGCGGTCTGTTCGCGAGAGACCCGGGAACCGTTCGCTACGTCCGCGGGCGTACGCCGGTCGGCAACCTCTACGTCAACCGCGGGATCACCGGCGCGATCGTCGGCCGCCAGCCGTTCGGCGGAAACCGGCTGTCAGGGACAGGGACCAAGGCCGGTGGGCCCGACTATCTGCTGTCGTTCGTGGAGCCCCGCGCAGTCAGCGAGAACACGATGCGGCACGGGCTCGCGATCTGAGTGTTTCGCAGGCATGAGGGGTCGACACGCTTGTGAGTAAACGAGAACGCCTCGGCCGCGGCGCAGAGCTCGGGCACTCACGGGCCCCGTCTCGCTCCGGCAAGGTGGCGGGACGCCGGCGAGCGTTTCGTCGACGTCAGGACAGCAGTTGGACAGGTAGCCCGACACCGGCAGCGTTGCGGGCAAGCGCCCCGTCGAGTGTCCACAGGGTCGTACGCAGCCGTCGGGCAAGACAAACGTAGTTCGAGTCGGTGGCGTGGCGTCGGCGCAGTTGGGCGGTGATGGCGGCTACTTCGCGGCCGTCCTCGGTCAGGTCGAACGGATGCAGGATGAGTCGCAGTGCGGCCAGGTCGTCCCAGACGTCGCTCACCTCGCTGATCTGCACAGCGCCGTCGAAGACCAACCGGGCAAGGACATTGGCGATCTCGTACGCCAGCACGGCTGGTGCGTGGAGCTCCTCGCCCGCTGCCAGCCAGTCCTCCAGGTGCCCCTGGGCGGCGGCCTGTCGCTCGTCGGCCACCAGTACGGCGACGATCACGCTGGCATCGATGACGACGCTCACGGGTGCGGTTCGAGCGCGACGCGCGCCTCGGCGACGAGTCCGACGGCGTCGGCCGGTGCCCGTTTTTGAGACCGTCGCACCAGCCGATCAAGGGCGCCGCGGGCGCTCCCGCTCCCGACCATCGTCGTATCCGCGGTTAAGCCGGAGTGCACCAGGATGCGGGCCAAAGTGCCCGGGCGGATCCGAAGTTCCTCAGCCTGCTTCTCCAATGCGGCGTGGTCAGCTTCGTCGAGGCGAACGGTGATGGCTCTGGTCACGGCCTCAGTCTAGCTCACCTCGATGCAAAGTGATGCGTTTCGCATCGCTGTGGCGATTGCCGCTCGGCGAGCGCCGGAGGTACGGTGCCCACCGCGAGCGCTGACCACAAACTTGCCGAGCCGCCGCGCCTGCCAGCAGGCTGGCTCAGGAGCGCCACCGTTGGTCAGGTGTGGCCCTTGCCGGGGTTCAGCAGGTCGTGCGGGTCGAACGCGCGCTTGATCGCGCGCTGCAGTTCGAGTGTGTCGGCGAGCACGGTCTGGGCAGCCTGGCGTTTCAGCAGACCGACGCCGTGTTCGCCGGTGAGCGTGCCACCCAGGCTGCCGGCCAGCTCGAGGATCGCGTCGAACGCCGCGCGGGCGCGCGAGACGGCCGACAGGTCACTGTGATCGTAGACAACGGTTGGGTGCATGTTGCCGTCGCCGGCGTGACCGAAGGTGGCTATCAGTACGTCGTGCTTGTGGCCGATGGCTTGAATGCCGCGCAGTAGCGCCGGGATCGCCGGCAGCGGCACGGCGATGTCGTCCAGCAGGGTGCTACCGCATCGCTCCAGCGCCGCAAATGCCAGCCGTCGTGCGGCCAGCAACGCGCGGCCCTCTGCCTCCTCGTCGGTGGTCACGACGATGCTGGCTCCGGTCCTTTCGCAGATCCCAGCGATCGCAGCGATCTCCTCGGCGCCCTCCACTCGTCCCGCGTCGGAGCGCGCGAACAGCATCGCTTCGGCCTCGAGGTCGAGATCCATCGGCGCGAGCTCCTCGACGGCGCGGATCGTCGCACGGTCCATGAGCTCCAGCATCGAGGGGCGCTGTCGGCGGCAGATCTGCGCGACCGCCTGGCCCGCGTCGTAGAGGCGCGGGAAGCTCGCCGCGAGCGTGTGGGCGGCAGGCGGCAACGGAAGCAGGCGCACGGTCGCGGCGGTGACTATGCCGAGGGTCCCTTCCGAGCCGCACATCAGGCTGACCAAGTCGTAGCCCTCAACATCCTTGCGCGTGGCGTGGCCCAGATCCACTGCGCGACCGTCGGCGAGCACAACCTGCAGGGCCAGGACAGCGTCGCGGGTCACTCCGTATTTGAGGCAGCACAGCCCGCCAGCGTTGGTGGCGACGTTGCCGCCGATCGTCGAGAACTCGTAGCTGGCCGGGTCCGGCGCGTAGAGCAGGCCGTCGTCGGCGGCGGCCGTCCGGAGTGTCGCGTTGAGCACGCCGGCTTCGACGGTGGCGGTCAGACCGTCGGCGTCGATCTCGAGGATGGTGCTCATCGCCTCCAGCGAGAGGATCATGCAGCCGTCGATCGCATTCGCCCCGCCGCTCAGCCCCGAGCCCGCTCCGCGGGCGACGATCGGCACGGCGAGGGAGCCGGCGGCTCGCACTGCAGCCTGGACCTGTTCGACGCTCCGCGGGCGCACCATCACCAGCGGGTTGCCGGCGCTCAGCAACCCAGGCGCGGCGCGGTCATGGCGGTAGGACGCCAGAATGTCTGGGTCGGTGACAAGCGCGCCGGCGCCGGACAGCGCGTTCAGGAGCCGCGGTGAGGGTGTCGTGGTCACGTCGGTCACGGCTGATGGCCGAGGTGACCCGTGGTGCCGGCCTGACGTCTCGGACCGGGCTCACGATCATGCCGATCCCTTCGACCGCCGTTGCAGGGCCCATCGATCGCCACCCGGAAGATGCGCATGGTCAGTAAGACCTCGGCCGTGATCGGGTGGCATAAGCTGGCTGGGCGACGCCGCGGGTTCCCGTTTGGGCGCAGAACAGTCGCCCGGCGTCCGGCTCGTTATGCAGTGCTTCTGCGCGCAGGCCTTCGCGAGCAGTCGAGATGAAAAGCAGGTCCAGCTCGGGACCGCCGAAACAGCAGCTCGTCGGGCGCGAGACGGGAAGTCGCACGCGCGCGACCAGGTCTCCGTCGGGGCTGTAGCGCCGAACCTCACCGCCGTTCCAGACCGCCACCCAGACATGGTCGTGCGCGTCGACGACGAGCCCATCGGGTACACCGTCGCGCGGGTCGAACTCGACGACTGTCCGCCGTCCGGAGATGCCGGCGGTCTGCGGGTCGAAGTCGAACGCGTCAACCGTTGCTTCACCGCTGTCGGCAAACCAGAGCGTGCGGCCGTCCAGGCTCCATCCAAGCCCGTTGGAGATCGTCGTGCCGGACACCATCGCGGTGCTCATGCCGTCAGGGTCGAGGCGGTACAAAGTGCCGGCGCCGCGCGTCTCGGCGTATGCCATCGTGCCTGCCCAGAAGCGCCCGCCGGGGTCGCAGGCGCCGTCGTTCATGCGCAGTTCCGGCTGCCCGGCGGCGGGCCGCGTGAGCCAGGTCAGTGCTCCGTCTGGCGCGAGCCGGGCGAACCCCGGGCCGACGGCGGCAATCCAGCCGCCGTCCTGCGCGGGGGCGACGGCGCCGAGCGGACAACCGAGCTCGAAGCAGCCGAGGTGCTCGATGGCCACCGGGCCGGGACGCCCGCGGTACAGGCGCCCGGCGCCGACGTCGACCCAGAGGAGCTCCCCGCGTGCGTGGTCCCAGACGACGCCTTCACCGTGCTCGGCGACCACGTTGGAGCACGCGGTCGCGACGAACTGCTCGATCACGGCTCACCGAGCTGCAGGGTGGCCTTCACCCGCAGCCGTCACCGTCGTGCCCTGGCCCTGTCGCACACGGACGAGCCCCTTCTGCTCGAGCACCTTGACCGACTCGCGAATCACGCTCCGGCTGACACCGTTCACCGGCGCGGCCTCCAAGTCGAGTC
>JBEKNK010000136.1:0-3774 GCA_049522915.1 Solirubrobacteraceae bacterium
ACGCCGACCGCGCCCGCAAGATCACCATCCCGGCCGGCGACCCCGAGGAGGCGCGCCGGCTACGCGAACGCCTGGTAGCGCATGACCAGCGTCGTTTGCGGTACGGCGTGCCGGCGACAGGTGTAGTTGTCGCCGCTGGCGCGGCCGCGGTCGTGATTGTGCTGGCGAGTCCCGGTAGCTCCCCGGTCACGCCGACGTCTGCCGCTGCCGCGGTGCTCACTCGCGCGGCAGCTGTGGTGGCAGACCAGCCGACGTTGCAGCTCGGTGGCGGCCAGTACCTGTACACCGAAACGAGGACGCTCGGATTGCCTGACGGGTTCGAGTCAGGCGAAGGCGACCAGCCCTTCGTGCTCTACCCAACAACGATCCAGTATTGGGCTGGCGGCGACGGGTCATCACGCCGCGCCGAGACCGTGGGCGGTACGCCGCAGTTCGCGACACCCGCTGCTCAGCAAGCGTGGGTCCAGGCCGGTGAGCCAACACCGACCAGCGAGTTCGACGCCTGGATCAGCGAGCACGACACGACCCTCCCCGCCAACGGGGGCCAGGCACCCCAGGACTACTCACAGCTGCCAACCGATCCGGCCGCGCTGCTGAAACTGATCGAGACCGGCACGACCGGCCTCGTCGTGCCCGACCTCAGCCCGCTGCCGCCGTCCAGTCCCACCGCGGTCTTTCACGTCGCTGCATACCTGCTCGCGACGCCAGGGCTCGGCGCCCAGCCCGGACTGTCGGCCGCCTTATACGACGTCCTGGCGGGCGTGCCCGGCATCGAGCTGCTCGGTCAGACGACGGACCACTCAGGGCGCACAGGCACCGCGATTGCGCTCCCGGGCCGCTTCGACCGCACCGAGATCATCATCGACCCCAGCGACGGGGCGATGCTCGAGCAGTCCCAGGTCCTCACCGACCCATCACTAGAACCGCCTATCTTCAGCACCGAATTCGGCGACAGCCCAGGCGAAACGCTCTCCTGGACCGACTACCTCAGCTCCGGCATCGTCAACTCCACAACCGCCACGCCAACCGGCACGACCGCAGCGAACGGCGGACCAGGCAACGCGGGCTCGACCGGCGGGAGCGGACCAACCGGCACACGCTAGCCGCCCGCAAAGCGGAACTGCGGGCGCTCGGGCTGAGCTCGCACGGTCTATGGAGCGCCGTAGCGCCGCAATATCGCGCGACGGAGCGAGCGCGCAGCTTCGTAACGATTCCTCGTAACGCGACATCGCGAAGGCTCGGCCGCACGTGACCATTACCGATCTGAACTCGACAGAGCCGTCACGCTCGCATCGCGCCGAAGCCAGTGGTCGCTCGCCGGTCCCACAACAGTTGCGCTCCGGACGACTTCCGATACTCCGCAGCCTCGCTGAGTTAGCTCCCGCAAAGGCTCCGAATGCAGGCGTGCTCGGCGCGCGCCGCCAGAGTAGCCTTTCGTCCCGTGCGGTCGCGGTCACTTCCAGGCTTAGGAGACCCGCTTTCCGCACATTGCGGCCACGTGGCGGATTAGCGGAGATGCCTGCTTCTTCGAGCATGCGCTAGCCGTCGAGATTGATCACGAGGCTCCGCCTGGTTGGGTCGATGACCGTGGCGGCGCGCCATCGCGATACGTCCCTCCCGCTGTCGGGTAGGCTTCAGCGCACTGTGTTGCCGCCAGCGATCAGGGGAGTCTCGTGACCTATCGGAATGTAAGAATCGCCGCCGCTGCTGCTGTCGTCCTCGGAGTTTCGGCTGCGATCCCGTATTCGACCTCCGCGGCAACGCCTCAGGTCCCGCCGTGCACTCTCAGTGGGACTGGCCATATTCAAATCTGTCCGGTTACGTTCAAGGCGACCGCCGGCAAGTCCTCGCGGGTCGTTGTCGCCAGGTATAGCGACTTCTCCCACTGCGACTTTCCGGCTCCGAGCAGCGAACCTGGTGCGAACCAGAACTACGTCGTCGCGTCAGTCACGATCAACTGGGGCGACGGCAGCCGGTCGACCTCCGGGATTGCTCACACTGGCACCACCTGCCCTGGCAACGACAGCGCCTACACCAATGCTGGCGAGAATGAGCCGGTGACGGGTGTTCATCGGTACAAGAAAAGGGGGACCTACACGGTTTCCGTGTCGCTCACCTACGTTCGTGGGACCGGCGACACCTACCAGAACTGCGCTACCGCAACGGCCGGCGATACGACCTACAACAACCTCGCCAACTGCATCGCCTTGGGCGCGCCGGCTCAGTCGATCGGCGTCGTGAAAAAGAAACACTGAGGTTCGGCAGACTTTCTCGCGGGAAGTGTTCGACGCCAGCCTTTGTTGCGAGGCTCGACGCCAGACAGGTACCCACGGTGCCGCTCGGAGCGGCGGCCTAGCGCTCGGGAACATAGCCGCAGCAGAGCGGCATCTAGTGTCCTCGTGACTGCTTTGCCTGCGAGAGCAAGCGTGGACGCCGACACTTGCGCAGCTACCGAGTTGGAGACATCCAGCCGCGTCGCTCGCAATCCGGCTCACGCCCGCTCGCGCTGGGCGATGCAGCAGCGCTCGCCGTGTCGACCGTCTGACCCGCAGCTCGTCCATCACGGGCGTGTGGCAGCTGCCAACGAGCGCGCCTGCTTCTGGCGACGAGCACGTCGGTCGGCGCCCTGTTTGCGCAGCCCTCGTTTCCCGACGGCAGGCTTGGCGTCGTTATTGGATTTCGTAGGTGCCGTCGAGCCGGGCGCGTGCGATGACATGTCCGGTCATGGCATCGAGTGCATCGGCGAGGGTGAACTTGTCGGCCAGGTTGAGCTGACAGTCCAGGGCGAAGAGTTGGAAGACGTAGGCGTGTGGTCCGTGTGAGCGCGGGGGCAGGGGACCGGCCCAGCCGCGGTGGCCGAGGGCACCTTTGCCGTGTTTGAGTCCAGCGATCGGGCTGGGGTCGGTGAGGCCGTTCTCGGGGATGCCCGGAAGTGACGGGTCGATGCCGACGGTCAGGGCGTGGTTGGCCGGTGTCCGGCGTGGCGCGTCGGGGTCCTGCACGACGAGCACGAGTTCGGCGGTGCCGAGCGGCGGCGTTGTCCAGGCGAGGGCGGGTGAGATGTTGGCCCCGAATAGTCTGCCGCGGTGCCGCTCGGGGATGGGGGTGCCGTGGTGGAAGGCGGGGCTGGTGAGGGTGAAGTTCTCGGGTGCTTGCAGGTCGGGACGTGCCCAGACGAGGGTGTGGTGGCCGGCGCGTCGGTTGCGCAGCGCGAGGCCGATGGGGTTGGCGGGCATGGTTTTGGTTCCTTCTCTCTATGCCTGGCGGGTGGGGAGGCCGGGGTTGCGGAGTAGTCGGGTGAGGATCTCGTCGAGCCGGGCGAGGTCATCGGAGTCCAGGTTGGTGAGTGCGGGCGGTGGCTCGCCCAGGATCGCCTGGCCAATTTGGGCCGCGTCGCGTCCGGCGTCGGTGAGGTGCACGAGTTTGCGCCGGTTGTCGTCGGGGTGGGGGGTGCGATGGACCAGGCCTCGCGCTTCGAGCTGGTCGACGCCGACGGTCGCGGCTGGTGGGTCGATTTCGGCGGCGCGTGCGATCTCTCGCAGGGTCATCGGACCGTCGGCGAGCTTGATCAGCACCTCGACCTTGCCGGGTCCGAGATCGAGGGCGGCGCGGAGGGCACGCCGACGGTCCTGTCCGGTGACGAACTCATGCAGCGCGACCCACACCCGGGATGCGATGTCTGGCGGCGTGGCCGATCGGGTGGTCATCGGGCTCCTTCCGGGGTGGGGCTCATGTCAGTGGCCAGGCGCGCGCCGTTTCGCTCGGCGGTAGCCA
>JBEKNK010000137.1:0-3724 GCA_049522915.1 Solirubrobacteraceae bacterium
GTTCTGCGCGGTATTGACCGCTTCGAGGGTCGCTCGTCGCTGCGCACCTGGCTTTTGGCGATCCTCGTGAATCGCGCGCGCACCACCGGCGTTCGCGAGGCTCGCAGCGTCGCGGTGGGCGATGCGACCCCGGCGGTCGACCGGGCGCGCTTCAACGCCGCGGGCGCCTGGGCCTCGCCGCCCGAGCAGTGGGTCGAGGAAGCCGAGGCGCGCCTCGGCGCGGCGGCGCTGGCCGCGCACATCCACGCCGCGCTCGAGCAGATGCCCCCGCGCCAGCGCGCGGTCGTCACGCTGCGCGACGTCGACGGGCTGGGCAGCGAGGAGGTCTGCGCGGTGCTCTCGCTCTCGCAGGCCAACCAGCGCGTGCTCCTGCACCGGGGCCGCAGCCAGCTGCGCCGCGCCCTTGAATCCGTTCTGGCGGCGAGCTGACGATGCTCCTCAGCCGCCCCGAGATCGTGTGCCAGGAGGTCGTCGAGCTGGTCAGCGACTACCTCGAGGGAGCGCTTTCGCGCGGCCAGCGCCGGCGCTTCGAACGCCACCTCGCGGGGTGTCCCCACTGCAGCGAGTACCTCGCGCAGATGCGTGAGACGATCCGTCTCACCGGGCGCCTCGTGCCCGATGACCTCTCGCCGCAGATGCGCGAGGAGTTCGGCGAGCTGTTCCGGCGCTGGCGCGAGGACGCCGACGAGACGCCCTGACCGGGCCCGCCCGGCGACGCTAAGGCTCGCGCCGCCCCGGCCGCGAGCGCTTCAGCAGGATCAGTGAGCGGGCCGTGACCGTGAGCGAGTCGCGGGCGTGGAAGGTCGCGCACCCCGGCTCGAGGGCCGGGTCGAGCGTCGAAAGCTCGAGCGCCCACACGCGCCCGAAGCTCGGGTTGGGCAGGCGCATCTCCACATCCTCGAAGTGCGCGTTGAACAGCACGAGGAAGCAGTCGTCGATGATCGGCTCGCCCTCGCGGGTCGTCTCGGTGATCTCGTCGCCGTTGAGGAAGACGCCGAGCGTGCCCGATACGCGGTTCGCCCAGTCACGCTGGGTCATGCGCCGGCCGTCGGCGCGAAACCACCACGCATCCGGCAGACCGGAGCCCTCCTGTTGTTGCCCGGCGAGGAAGTTGGTTCGCCGGAACACCGGATGCTCGTGGCGCAGCTCGATCAGCCGGCGGGTGAACTCGAGCAGACGCCGCTGCCACTCCTCGTGCTCCCAGCCGTACCAGGAGATCGCGTTGTCCTGGCACCAGGCGTTGTTGTTGCCCTCCTGGGTGCGGCCGAACTCATCGCCGCCGAGCAGCATCGGCACGCCCTGGGAGAGAAACAGCGTGGCGAGGAAGTTCCGCTGCTGGCGCTCGCGCAGCGCGGAGATCTCGGGATCGTCGGTCGGGCCTTCGGCGCCGCAGTTCCACGAGCGGTTGTCATCGGTCCCGTCACGGTTGCACTCGCCGTTGGCCTCGTTGTGCTTGTCGTGGTAGGAGACGAGGTCGCGCAGGGTGAAGCCGTCGTGGGCGGTGATGAAGTTGATCGAGGCGAACGGCCGGCGGCCGTCTGACTGGTAGAGGTCGCTGGAGCCCGTGAAGCGCGACGCGAACTCGGCCACGCTGGCGTCGCCACGCCAGAAGTCGCGCATCGTGTCGCGGTACATCCCGTTCCACTCCGACCACAGCACGGGGAAGTTGCCTACCTGGTAGCCGCCCGGCCCGACGTCCCAGGGCTCCGCGATCAGCTTGACCTGGGAGAGCACGGGATCCTGGTAGATGATGTCGAAGAAGGCCGAGAGGCGGTCGACGTCGTAGAACTCGCGCGCCAGCGCGGCTGCGAGATCGAAGCGGAAGCCGTCGACGTGACACTCGATCACCCAGTAGCGCAGGGAGTCCATGATCAGGCGCAGCACCGTGGGCTGCACCGGGTTGAGCGAATTTCCGGTGCCGGTGAAGTCCATGTAGTGGCGCGCATCGCCGGGCATCAGGCGGTAGTACGCGGCGTTGTCCACGCCCCTGAAGGACAGCATCGGACCGAGATGGTTGCCCTCGGCCGTGTGGTTGTAGACGACGTCGAGGATCACCTCGATGCCGGCCCGGTGCAGCGCCTTGACCATCCCCTTGAACTCGTTCAGCTGCTCGCCGTGTGCGCCTGTCGCCGCGTAGCCGCCGTGGGGCGCGAGGTAGCCGATCGAGCTGTAGCCCCAGTAGTTGGAGAGACCGCGCTCGGTCAGGAAGGTCTCGTCGATGATGTGGTGCACCGGCAGCAGCTCGACGGCGGTCACGCCGAGCTGCGCCAGGTAGGAGACCGCCGGCTCGGAGGCCATCGCGGCGTAGGTGCCGCGGAGGTCCTCACGGACCTGGTCGAGGCACCTCGTGAAGCCCTTCACGTGGGTCTCGTAGATCACCGTCTCGGCCCAGCGCCGGCGCGGATGGCGGTCGTCCTCCCAGTCGAAGCTCGCATCGACCACCACGCAGCGCGGCATCGCAGGCGCCGAGTCCTCGTCGTCGGGCTCGAGGTCGGCGTCGGCGTTGGCCGCGTCGGGCACGTAGGGCAGGACGTTGGCCGCGTCCGCACGCAGCCGGCCGACGATCGCCTTCGCATATGGGTCGATCAGCAGCTTGGCCGGGTTGAAGCGCAGTCCCTGGTCGGGGGCGTAGGGGCCGTGGACGCGGTAGCCGTAACGCTGGGGCGGTCCGACTCCGGGCAGGTAGGCGTGCCAGTTGTGCGCGGTCTGGTGTTCGAGCACCAGCCGGGTCTCGTTGTCCTCGTCGTCGAACAGGCACAGCTCGACCTTCTCCGCGCGCTCGGAGAAGAGCGAGAAGTTGGTGCCGCGGCCGTCCCAGGTCGCGCCGAGCGGGAACGGCTGTCCGCGCCAGGCGACCGTCACGGCGCCGGGGCTCCGGCCGCAGGCGCCGCGCGTGGCCGCTGATCGGGGGTGGCGCCGGTGGTGGGCGTCCTGCGTGACATGCGGCGGCCTTTCGCGGTCGGTGGCTTGGTTGGCGCGGCGACGAAGTCGCACAGTATTCCGCCATCGGCGCGAAGCCGTGACCGCCGCCGGCGCTCCGAATCAGCCGCCATCGGTGCCGGCCATCCCCGCCGGGTCCTGCGCCTCCGGCTCAAGCCACAGCACCGCCAGCGGCGGCAGCGTCAGCGCCACGGAGTGGCTCTGTTCGTTCCACGGCTGAGCGTCGGCAACCAGCCAGCCGGGGTTCCCCACGCCGGCGCCGCCGTAGCCGGGGGAGTCGGTGTTCAGCGCCTCACGCCAGCGCCCGCCGTGCGGCAGGCCGACGCGGTAGCCCTCGCGCACGACGGGCGAGTTGTTGGCCACGCAGACGAGCACCCGCTGTCCGCCGAGGCGCATGAAGGCCAGCACGTTCGCGGCGGCGTCGCCGGCCTGCAGCCAGCGGAAGCCCTCCGCCACGTTGTCGCGCAGCCACAGCGCGGGCTCGTCGCGGTAGCTGCGGTTGAGGTCGCGCACGAGCGAGTGGATTCCGGCGTGCTCGGGCTGCTCGAGCAGGTGCCAGTCGAGCGACCGCTCGTGGCTCCACTCCGCCTCCTGGGCGAACTCCTGGCCCATGAACAGCAGCTTCTTGCCGGGGTGGGCCCACATGAAGCCGTAGAGCGCGCGCAGGTTCGCGAGCTTCTGCCAGCGGTCACCGGGCATGCGGGTGTAGAGCGAGCCCTTGCCGTGCACCACCTCGTCGTGACTGAGCGCCAGGATGAAGTTCTCGCTGAAGGCGTAGAGCAGG
>JBEKNK010000138.1:0-3643 GCA_049522915.1 Solirubrobacteraceae bacterium
CCACCACTTCCAGGCAGGGCGCTATCGAGCAGGCCATGCGCATGCTCGAACTCACTGTCGGGCGTGACCTCCACGACAGCGCCATGACACGACTCGAACAGGGCCGTGTAATCCATGCTCTCGCCCTGCCGCCAACGCAAGGCCGTGCAGATGCCTTGGAGCTGACCCAGGATCCACGCGCGCCGGCGGGGGTCGCGCTCCTCAGCCGAGACGTGGTCCGCGAGTCCCGCGGCATCGCACAGAACCCCCTCGACCGATGTCGGTCCTGCCTCAACAGCGTGCTTGAGCTTGAGCGGCCCGGCATAGCCCTCGATCCATCCGGGAACGAGCGTGCCGACCCGCAACGCAATCGCAAGGTACCGCTGAGCAACATCCACGCACCGATACTTCCACACGGACCAGTGCGAAACCGGTCAAGCCGCGCTGCTCCTTCGCGCGGTGGGTGTCGCTCAAAGGTGGGGCGACAATCGATGGCCCCGATTTCTTGTTCTGCGTGGCTGTGCCACCGGCGATCGGCCTTCGCAGCGCCGGGTCGGTGCTGGCCGTTGCGGGGCGCTTCAGGCGCTTGCGGCGGCTAACTGGTGTTTGTGGAGCTTCATCAGGTTGTGTGTCGCGGTGATCAGCCGCCACTCTGAATACGCGGCGGCTCTGCCTCGTCGCTGGAACTGGTCGATGCCGCGGTTGTGCTTCGTTTGGGCAAACACAGGCTCGATCATCGCTTTGCGCTTTCGGTAGAACGCGCCGCCGAGCTCGCCGGCGAGCACGGTGCGCATGAACGTGGAGCGGCCGCCGTTCCAGCCTCTTCGTGGTGTTCCGCGTTTGCTGGCATCGGGCGGGATCAGGACCTGGGTGCCCATGTTCACGACCTGGTCGATCTGCTGCTCGTTCCAGTAGCCGCTGTCAGCGACCGCGACGGCGGGCGTGTCAATCACACCGATCGCCGCGAGCTCACGATTGGTCGCAGCGACCATCGGCTCGAGCTGCCCAAAATCTGATGAGCCAAGGCTGACCTCCGCGGCGAGCACGATCTGATGCTCGTTGACGACAGCCTGCACGTTGTAACCCTGGGTGTAGCTGCGCGGCGTCTTGAGGTTGCGGGAATCCAGATCGGTCAGGTTGATCTTCCCTGCCGGCACCGGCGGTTGCACGTAGGGATTCGGGCGGGCACCGAACCGCCGGCCGTCGCTCGTTCGCGCAGTCTTGCGGTGCGACTCATAGGCCTCGTTCGCTTCGCGCTCGACCGCCAGGTCCTCCCGCAGCCGGCGCTCTGCTTCAAGTAGCCGCGCGGCCCGCGAGCGCGGAACCGCCTCGGCCGCGAGACGGCGATGCTCATCGAGCTGGCGGCGCGCCTCGAGCGTCCACCCATCGCGACCCTGCGCCCGCGACACGATCACCTCAGGATCAAACACCAGTTTCACGGTCTGCTTCTCGGATGCTCCAGCGTTCGCGTCGTCGGTGGCTGCACGCTCACGCTCGAGCTTTGCCTTCGCTGCCGCAAGCGCAGCCCGGCGACCCTCACGAGTCCGCAGATGCTCGGGCAGCTCATCCCCGCGCGCGTCGCCGTAAAGCGCATCCTCGGCGGCGTCGATCTCGCCCGCCTCCTTCAAGATCTCCCGCGCGAGCTGCTCGTAGTCGACGTTCTGGTGATGCGACGCGTTCGCGTGAACCTTCGTCCCGTCGATCGCGATCAACCCGACCGACACCAGCCCCGCCTCCTTGCACAACAACAAAACGTCGCTGAACAAAGCGGCCAGCGACTCCTCGTGGCGCACGCGAAACCGCGCGATCGTCGAATGATCCGGCGTCGCCTGCGCCGCGATCACCCGGTAGGCGACGTCCTCGACGCACTTACGCTCGATCCCCCGCGACGAGCGCTCCCCTCGCGCGTACGCGTACATCAGCAGCGCAACCATCATCTCCGGCTCAAACGCCGCGCGACCCCACCCGTCCAAGCGATAAGAGGCATAGAACGCCGACAAGTCGATCTGCTCAACCGACCCCAAAACGAACCACGCAAGATGGTCTTCCGGCAGCCAATCCCTCGGGTCCGGCGGCATCAAGAACGGCTGCTCACGATCACACGCCAAGAAGTTGTAAGTCATGCCCCCAAGTGTCTTAACCACCACGGACGGACAAGGGGTTTACGCGACACCCACGACGAACAGCAGGTGCCGCGGGAGCGGCACGTTGGGGGTCGCTTTGTCGTCGGCTTCCGAGCGCTGCAGTCGGGATATCCGTGTGTATACTGGTGGCATGAAAGTGGTCAAGGTTCGCCGGGTTGGTAATAGCAACGTGGTCTCGATTCCGCGTGAGCTTGAGACGCGGGGGTTCGCGCCGGGCACCTCGGTGCTGGTTGAGGAGCTCGAGACTGGTGAGCTGCGGATCATTCCGACCGAGCAGGTTCGCGCTCGGATTCGTGATATCGGGCGGCGACTCGTGGGTGAGCACGCTGAGGCGTTGAAGATCCTCGCCGAGCACGATCCCGCCGGCGGCTCCGCCGAGCGTTAGAGCATCGGCGGATCCGGAAGGCGCGGAAGCGGTCTATCTGGAGTTCGCGGACGCGCTCGAGCTCTACGCCGCGATCGTCGGCGGCACGACTGGGCAGGCGGCGGATCAACTTTGTGATCGTGCGGGCCTTGAGAGTGCGCTCGGCCGGCCTCGCAACTACGCCCTCTACGAGGACGCCGACCTCGCGCTGCAGGCAGCTGCGCTCGCTCACGGGATCGCGGAGAGCCAAACGTTCATCGATGGCAATAAGCGCCTCGCGCTGATCGCGATGCTCACGTTCCTGGAGATCAACGGGTTCGAGGTTGAAGCATCAGATCCCGAACTCGCCGCCTGGATCATCGGCCTCAGCACCGGCACAACTCCCGCCGAGTTGGCCGAGCGGCTCCGCGCGCGAGCTCGTCCGCTCCCTCGCTGACGGCTGCGCGAGCCGCTGAGCGTCGGGCGAAGGAGGCTGGTAGAGCAGCGCCTTCTGTCCGCACTGCGATTGGGAGGAGGATCCCATGACCGTCACACCGCTGCTCGATTCCGCCGGCCGACGCCGCTCACCAGCCACGCTCCCCGGCTACCACGCGGGCCGTCCGCCACGCAACAAGGGCCAGCAGTACCCCGCCGACCCGCCGAGCGTCGAGGAGATCATCGCCGTGATGCGCCAAGCAGGCGACGACCGTCACGGCTCACGAGTGCGGGCGCTGATCGCCGTGCTCTGGCGCGCCGGACTGCGGGTCCAGGAGGCGCTATCGCTCGGGGAGCAAGATCTTGACCACCGGCGTGGGTCGCTGCTGGTTGGCCGCGGCAAGGGCGGCCGCCGACGCGAGATCGGCATGGACACCTGGGGCTGGGAACAGCTCACACCCTGGCTCAGTCAACGAGTCGAGCTTCCAGTCGGGCTGCTGTTCTGCGTGATCGACGGCCCCACACGCGGTAGGGCGTGGGCGAGCGCCTCCGTTCGCGTCGAGTTTCGACGCCTCGCCATCCAGGCCGGCGTGCGGCGCCGGTTCGCGCCACACCAACTACGCCACACCAACTACGCCACGCCCACGCCGTCGAGCTCGCGCGCGAAGGCGTGCCGCTCAACGTCATCCAACGCCAACTCGGACACGCCAACCTCGGCACCACCAGCGTCTACCTCCAAGGC
>JBEKNK010000139.1:0-3574 GCA_049522915.1 Solirubrobacteraceae bacterium
GCAGGCACCCGCACAGTCTAGATGGCGGGCACGAAACCGAACTCGGTTGAGGCAATCGCACCGGAGATCAACTTGTTGGTCGAACCGGTCCGTCGCCGCCCAGCCTGCTCAACGGTCTATCGGCGTGACGCCGCGAAAAGCGCAGCAACGCCCGCCCGCACAAAAGCTGCACCAGGAGCAACTCCTCCAGGACTGGCGCCTGGCGCGCGCCGGTGCCGCAATGGGCGTGCCGGTCGTATTCCGGCGCGGTCAGGCGGGCGGGTCGATGCCAAGCTCCGCGATCAGCATCGTCGCGCGGGCGCCGTTCTCCCCGATCCGCTCAGGGACCGTCGCTCCCGCGTCGAGGAGCATCCGCACGATCTCGGCGTAGGGCTCCTTGGGGATCTCGTCGACCGTCCGCATCGACGGGCCGCCCTCTGGCTCGTGGCAGTGGCGTGATCCGTGCAGGGCGGCGCCGATGGCGCTGCCGCCGTCGCGGAAGGTGAGCGCCGCGCCGCGCTCCAGGAGCTCTCGTGTCATCGCCACCCGGCCGCGCCAGCAGGCGTGGCCGAGCGGGATCTCCTCGCTGGCCGGGTCGCCGTCGATTCGTGCTCCGGCGTCGCACAGACGCCGCGTCGCGTCGAGGTGGCCGCCCTCGATCGACAGCATCAGCATCTCGTCGAGCATCGAAAGCGCGATGCCGACCGGCGGCGTGCGCTCCCGGCCGGAAAGGTAGGCGCCGATGGCGCGGTCCTCGTCGGTAACTGCAGCGTCGTCGGCGCCGCGCTCCAGCAGGAGTGCGGCGACGGCTTCCTCGCCCCAGCGGACAGCGACCCGCAGCGCGGTGAGGCCGTGCTCGTCGGGGACGTCAATTGGCGCTCCCGCGTCAAGCAGCGCGGCCACCGTCCGCGACGGTCGCCGTCGCCAGGCAGCCTGGTGCAGGTTGCCCGCCGACGCCCGCGCGCCGTGCGTGCAGAACATCTCGATCATCTCCGGGTTGGGAAAGTTGAGCGCCCGCCCGAGGTCACGGTCGACGAGCTCCTGGCGTACGCCGGCATCGATCACGAGCATCGCGCACGTCGGGTCTGGGAACTCGCACGCGTGATAGAGGACCTCGTTGCCGTGGTAGCCGTCTCGCTCGTCCGTAGGATCCGCGCCCGCCTCCAGCAGCATTCGCGTCAGCTCAGGGTCGCCGGCGATCCCGGCCGCACCGTACAGCGCAACCTGCAGCCACTGGCCGTCGTGAATGAACGACGCGTTCGGATCAGCCCCAGCGGACAACAGGGCCCGCACGACCTCGCGGATCCCCACTGCCCGCTGCCGGTCTGCGCGCAGCAGCCGCGAGAAGCAGGCATAGAGGATTGGCTGCCAGCCGTTCGGGCCGGTCGGCTCGCTCACCGTGGCCGGTCGGGCCGCGAGTCGCCGCGCGACCTCCTCCGCCTCACCGGTCGCGCAGGCGCACGCGAGGTCGTGGCGGGCAAGCGATGGATCGGCGTCCAGCAGCGCACGCGCGCGACGAAGGTCCGCCGATGTGACCGAGTCGATCAACGCGGCCGCCCGCTCGTTCGCACCGAGGGTGACGGCCTCGACGTGGAACTTCAGTCGCGGCCACGAGCGGAAGCCGTACTCGCGCGCGAGCGCGAGCTGTGCGAGCGCGATCGACGGGAACTCGCCCGCCTTGCGCCGACGCTTCGCCTCCTCGCGCAGTCGACGCAGGTCAGGCCGGGACGGCAGGGAACGCGGCTCGGACATGTCAGCAGCTCCTCTCGGTCTCCGGCGGGTCCGCACGCCGGGCTGAGAGTCACGTCCGTCACCGGTGGCGTCAGACCGGTCATCACAGCTGGGCCTGGGGCCTTTCCGCGGACGGGATGCGTCCTGCGCGCGCCGGTGACGATATCGCACAGCACAGGCGCCACACGCCATTCGCGACTCGGCCGCGACGCACCTGCACACCGCGTTTCGCGCAAGCGACCACACTGCGTGCCGGCTATTCGGACCCTAACGCAACGTTGGCCTCGCGACCGAAAACGGCCTGCCATCGGCACCGCGATATCTCGCGTGATGCGCCAGCGGATGGATCGGTCGCGGATTGGTCGGTCCGGCCTTGAACGTCTCGAACTCCGCCTCACTCGGAAGTCTGCCAGCGTCGTGGGTCTCACGTAGATACTGCTGCAGATGATCCATCAGTGCTCCTAGCGTTGCGACCGTGAGCTGGAACCAGCCCCTTTGATCTATATCGGCCAGCTCGGGAATTCTGATAAGCCTCGCGGCCCGTTCACCTGGTTCGCCGTGATCCCCGTCTACTCGGCCTCGCACCACCGTCCGGGTCGGACGACCTGCAGTCGTCGGCGCCCGCGCTGCGCTGGTTGCTGCTTCTCGAGGGAGCAACACTCTGCCCGTATGCGCGTCGCGTGTTGGTCCGCGCGAATCCGGCACTGTGGGCGAGCCGGCCGAGGGCGGGAACCGCTCGGGTCGCGACTCAAGTGGCGCGTAGTGAGAGGTGATACTCCGTCATCGAAAGCGCGAACTCCGCGTTCCACGTGTCGCCTTGAGCCAACCATCCGCGACGCTCATAGAACCGCCGTGCTCGAGTCTGCAACGACGGCGTGAAGAGGCGCGCGCTGCTGTACCCCTCCGCACGCATTTGCTCGATAGCTGCATCATGCAATTGCGGAGCGACGCCGGAACCCCACCAGTCGGGGAGCACAAAGAGCTGCCATAGGTGCGCCACTCCTGGGATCACGGCCCGCGCGCTCCAGGCAGGGCTCACTGCTGTCGGCGGCGCACGAGCGGGCATGAACGCGACGTGACCCACCGGCACGCCCTGCGATAAGGCGATCAAAACCCACGTCGTCGGCTCAGCGAACACCTCAGCGCGAGCGTCGCGGCCGGCCGCTACGTCGGGTGGGCGCCATTCGCCTGGCGCGAACTCGCGATAGGAGTCAAACCCTGCTTGCACGATGGCACCGAGCAGGTCCACATCGGCAACTGTCCCGCGACGCGTCGTGAAAGACGGCACGCGGCGGATTGTCGCGCCTTGACGCCACGAAGGGCGAGCGATATGCGTCGCACGACACCCGTCCGTGCCGCACACGCCGCTCCTGCTCGGCGCGAAACTCGCCGGCCGCGGTGCTGACGCCGGCACGCGAAAGGGGCGCTGTCGGGCTTCCGTAACCGGCGTGTAACCAAGGCTCTGCTACCTCTTGCGTAGCGCGCGACCCTCGGGCGACAGAGCCATGACGGTGCACCCGACGGCAGCGAGGACAGCCCGCGACCGCATCGGCGGCGCTTGGCGCGCGCTCGCGGTGCTCGCGGGCGTGAGCGTCCTCGTCGCCGGTTGCGGCGGTGGGGGCTCGAGTCCGGGCGTCGCGAACGGCTCGACGACGACAACGACGACCGGCGGCTCAGCCCCGCAGACCGCTCTCGCCGATGAGCTGAGGTACGCCAGCTGCATGCGTTCAAACGGCGTAACCAACTATCCCGATCCGGGCAGCAGCGCACGCCCGCTATCGAGCAAGCACATCGATCTGAATTCGCCTGCGTTCCAGAGGGCAGTCACGGCGTGCCGGAAATACGCGTCGAACGGCGGTAACGG
>JBEKNK010000140.1:0-3549 GCA_049522915.1 Solirubrobacteraceae bacterium
CCACCTGGAACCTCGGCACGATGCTCTTCTGGGCGCAGAGCGCCAACGCGTTCAGCACCGGCGCGTGGTGGTGGTACGTGCCCCCCGGGGTGGCCGCCGCGCTACTGGGGACGAGCCTCGTGCTGCTCAACTTCGGGCTCGACGAGCTCGGCAACCCGCGCCTGCGCAACATCACGGGGCGGCGCAAGCGCCCCCATGCTCGCTGGCGGCCGGGCACCGGCCTGGGCACGGCCGCCCATCGCCACCGGCCCAACTGGTCGGGGCGCGCGTGGAGGCCCACCGACCCGACGCCGGTCGAACGGGCGGATCCGCTCGCATGATCGCCGCCGACGCTGCACGCAACGGCTCGACTGCGGTCCCCGCCGCGGAGGAGCGACCGCCGGTCCTCGAGATCCGCGACCTGTCGATCGTCTACCGCGGCGATGTCGACGTCAAGGCCGTCGACCACGTCGACCTCGTGCTCGCACCAGGCGAGACGGTCGGCCTCGCCGGCGAGAGCGGATCGGGCAAGTCGACGCTGGCGCTCGGCGCCTGCCGGCTGTTGCGCCCGCCCGCGGTGATCACCGGCGGAAGCGTGGTCTACCGAGGCAGCCGCGTCGCGCCGGGGGGCGTCGAGATCCTCGACCAGGGTTCGCGCGAACTGCGCAAGCTGCGCTGGCGGGAGATCTCGATCGTCTTCCAGAGCGCGATGAACGCGCTGAATCCCGTGTTGCGCATTCGCGACCAGCTCGGGGACGTGCTCGACGCGCACCTCGACCTGGCGCGCGAGGAGAAGCGGGAGCGGCTCGGGACGCTGCTCGACCTGGTCGGCATTCCGCGTGAGCGCCTGCGCCGCTATCCCCACGAGCTCTCCGGCGGCATGCGCCAGCGGGTCATGATCGCGATGGCGCTGGCCGTGGACCCCGAGGTCGTGATCATGGACGAGCCGACGACCGCCCTCGACGTCGTCGTCCAGCGCGAGATCCTCGCGCAGATCGTCGAGCTGCAGAAGCGACTGCACTTCGCGGTGCTGTTCATCACCCACGACCTTTCGCTGCTGCTGGAGATAGCCGACCGGATCGCGATCATGTACGCCGGACGCCTGCTCGAGGTCGGCAGCGCCGAGCAGATTCACAACCGCCCGGCGCACCCTTACACGCGAGGGCTGCTCGAGTCCTTCCCCAGCGTCCACGGCGCGCGCAAGAAGCTGGCCGGCATACCCGGATCGCCGCCGGACCTGCGCTCGCTGCCCCCCGGCTGCCCGTTCGTCCCCCGCTGCCGCTACGCCGCCTCGGCCTGCAGCAGCGTCGACATGCGGGCACTGCCCGTGGCGGGATCGGACGAGCGACACCTCAGCGCGTGTCCGTTCGTGACGTCCGAGACCGCCGAGCCCGCGGCCGTGGCAGCGCCGAGAAGCGCGACCGCCGCGGCAGCGCAGCGGGAGCGCTCATGACTGCAACGCTCAGAGCGGCCGAGGTGCTGCCGGCGGCCTCCGCGCGCGGCCCACTCGTGCTCGAGGCGCACGCGCTCGCCAAGGACTTCCGGCTCTCGCGGGGACTGCATGGTGAGGTGCTGTCCGCTGCGCGTGATGTCTCCTTCGGCCTCTACCGAAGCGCCGTGGTCGCGCTGGTCGGCGAGAGCGGCTCGGGAAAGTCCACCGTCGCACGAATGCTCGCCGGGCAGGAGCGGCCGACGAGCGGACAGATCCTGCTCGACGGCGCCGAGGTCCGCCCGTGGGCCCGCGGCACCTTCCGCTCCTATAAGGGCGACGTCCAGATGGTGTTCCAGGATCCGTTCGCATCGCTGAACTCGGTGCACACCGTGCGCTACACGCTGCGCCGCCCGGTGCGCCTGCATCAGCGCGCCAAGCGCAAGGACGCCGTCGCCGCCGAACTCCAGCGCCTGCTCGAGCGCGTGCGCCTGACACCGCCGGACCAGTTCCTCGCCAAGTACCCGCACGAGCTTTCCGGCGGTCAGCGCCAGCGGGTCGCGATAGCGCGCGCGCTCGCCGCGCGGCCGCGCGTCCTGCTCGCCGACGAGCCGGTCTCGATGCTCGACGTTTCGATCCGCCTCGAGGTGCTCGACCTGATCGACGAGCTGCGCTCACAGTTCGAGCTCGCCGTGCTCTACGTCACCCACGACATCGCTTCGGCGCGTTACTTCGCCGACGACACGCTGGTCATGTACGCCGGCGAGATCGTCGAGCGGGGGCCCTCAGAGGACCTCACCCAGCGCCCGGCCCACCCCTACACCCAGCTTCTGCTCGCCGCCGCCCCCGATCCCGATCGTCTCGGCAGCCCGATCAAGGTCGAGGTCGCGCGCGACACGCGCCGCGCTGGAAGCGCGCTGGCGACGACCGTCGGGTGCCGCTTTGCGCCCCGGTGTCCCTTTGCCGACGAGCGCTGCGGCGCCGAGTCGCCGCCGCTGCTGGCGATCAACTCGCAGCGGGCGGCGGCCTGCTGGCGACTGGATGTCGCCGCGCCGGCACTGGTTTCCGAGCCAGGCGAGGAGAGGAGCCTGCCAATGAACTCCTGACTCGGATTGCCAGCCACCCGACGCCCCACGTTGACGTGAAGCGCCGGGCGCTGACAGCGAGGGCGCGTGCCGCACACGCGCCCATTTGCAACGAACTTCGTCCTGCACCAACGAAAGGTACATCACCGAATGGAACCGAAAACGCTCAATAAGCGAAGGCTGCTTGCCTCCGCGACGCTCACGATCGCCGCCACCGCGGCGCTCATGGTCGCATTCGCGCTTCCGAGCGCATCAAGCGCGTCCACCGCCCGCATCGCTTCTTCGACGCCACTGACGATGGAGTCCAGCCAGGAGACGACGCTGACGGACAACTTCAACCCGTTCGTATCCACCTCGGCCGCGAACACCGTCGGCGCCACGTCGCTGATCTACGAGACGCTGCTGCAGTTCGACATCGCCAAGCCGTTGCAGGCGCCGTATGACTTCCTCGCGAGCAGCTACACGTGGGGGCCCGGCGGCACCTCGATCACGTTCACGATCCGCAGCGGTGTGAAGTGGAGCGACGGCTCGGCGCTGACACCGGCGGATGTCGCCTTCACCTACAACATGCTCGCGCAATACCCAGACCTCAACACCAACGGCGTGCCGATCTCCACGACGACGCCCGCCACGGTCTCCGGACAGAACGTGACGATCACGTTCAGCTCCTCGCAGTACACGAACCTCCAGTACATCGGCTCCGTGTACATCGTGCCGCAGGCGATCTGGAGCAAGTTGAGCGGCGATCCGTCGACATTCACCGACACCGACCCGGTCGGTTCGGGTCCGTACGTGCTCAGCCAGTTCGACGCCGGCACCGGTCTCGTGCTGACGGCCAACCCGAACTACTGGGGCGGCCCGTTCAACGTCGGCGGCGGCCCGCCGGCCGTGAGCCAGGTTGACTTCCCGCTGCTCGCCAACCCGGCGACGATCCTCTCCGCACTCGAGACCGACGGCCTCGACTGGGCAGGCAACTTCATCAACGGACTCAACGGCGGCTTCGTCAACCAGGCACCGTCGACCCACCACGTGTGGTTCGCACCGGTCCAGACCAAC
>JBEKNK010000141.1:0-3417 GCA_049522915.1 Solirubrobacteraceae bacterium
CCAGCGCCGGCCAGATCAAGATCGGATCGCTAGCGCAGTCGGAGCGGCTCGCGAAGTACAACCAGCTGTTGAGAATCGAGGAGCAACTCGGCTCGGCCGCCGTCTTTGCCGGCTCGGCTGCCATCGCTTCCCTGCGATGAAGCCGGGCAATCAACCCGTCAAGCGACCAAGGTGTGTGAAAATGACAGCGTTTCAGAGCGAATGGCAGGAACGGTTTGGGCGCACCGAGCCGAAGGTTCTGTGTGTGGGGCTCAACTACAGCGACCACGCCGACGAATCGGGCATGAAGAGGCCCACCGCTCCGCTGCTGTTCGGAAAGTTCGCCAACACCATCTGCGGCGACGGAGACGCGATCGTCCTGCCGGCAAACATCGGCCACGTCGACGCCGAGGCGGAGCTGGCCGTCGTGATCGGCGAGATCGCGCGCGGCGTCCCGGTCGCGCGCGCCTACGACGTGATAGCGGGCTACACGTGCGCGAACGACGTCAGCGCCCGCGACGCCCAGTTCGGCGACGGTCAGTGGTTCCGCGGCAAGGGGTTCGACACCTTCTGCCCGATCGGCCCGCGCTTCGTCCCGGCGTCGGAGCTCGGCGACCCCGGCGATCTGCGCGTGTGCCAGCGGCTCAACGGCGAGGTGCTCCAGGACGCGCGCACGAGCAGCCTGATCTTCGACGTGCCGCACCTGGTCGCCTACACCTCGAGCGTCGTGACGCTGCTGCCGGGCGACCTGATCCTCACGGGTACCCCTGACGGCGTTGGTGTCTTCCGGGAGCCGAAGATCTCCCTGCGCGCCGGGGACGTCGTCGAGGTCGAAGTCGAACGCATCGGCGTGCTGTCGAACGTCGTCCAGGACTCGGAGTGAACGCAGGCCTTCTCCCGCTCAGCCTCGCCAAGCAGGTGGTGGCAACTCGCGCGGTTCAGCGCTCGATCTCGGTCACGGTCACGGGCAGGCCAAAGCGCTGTTCGATCTCGGCGGCACTGATCTCTTCGCGGTAGGACTGGTCGGCTGCGGGGTGAATGAAGATCGCGATGCGATCAGCGGCAAATCCCTCCAGCGTGTCAGCGATCGCGGCGAGCGGCTCGGACTCGCCGGTGTCTCCCGTGGCTGGTATTCCTTCCGTCTCGAGTTGGTCGACGCTGTCCTGCTGGACGGTCTGAGCTCGGGCGATGGCCTGGTCGGCGTCCGATAGCCAGAACCGCAGAGCCGACGCGTGCACTGCGGGCGCAATGACCATAACCTCGGCGTCATCCATTGCGTCCGGCCCGACGACCGCCCTCAGATGATCAGCCGTGATCGGCTCGCTGGCAATCACGAGGAGCTTCATCACACGAGCCTCAGGCGAGAGGGCGAGAAGCCACGACCGAAGGAGGCCGGGAAGGACACCGTCGCGCGGGGAGAAGTCGGCACAGCGATCTGGGCGGAGCGAGTGGCGCGCAAGGGCCGGCTACGCGCCACTGCTCTTGAGGAAGTGGTCGTGGATTGCCTCGGTCAGCTCGGTGTTCTCGACCACCAGTCTGTGGGTCGTTACGCCGAGCTGGTGGAGGTGTTCGACCTGCTTGTCCTGAACGTTTCCTTGGGCGTTCTGCGCCACGAGGATGGCGATCATGGCCAGCCATTGCATGATGCCGCCGACGGCGAGCAGCATCAGGTCGAAGGGGTAGTGGTCGCCCGCGACAATGGCGCCGAGTCCGGCCATCCAGACCGCGAAGCCGATGATGCTGGCGTAGAACATCCACATCGAGCCGACCGTCTTGGCGATGACGTTCGCGACCCGATCGTTGAGGCCGGTGCGTTCGCTGGCGAGCTGTGGCGGCTTGGCATGCCTGACCGGCTTGCGGTGCGGGTGCTGCTGGGTGATTGTGGGTGCAGTCATCTGGCTTCGGCGAGTTCGACCGGCGATAGGTCGCGCGTCTGGCGTCCTTCGTGAAGGTGAGCCGAACGCGTTCCTTGACGTCCGATGCTGGCGGCCGCAGAGCGCGACGGCCAACGGATCGCGCCGGGGCTAACCCGGTCGCGATCGTTGCGGTTGCTTGGCTATGAGCGTCGGCCGCGACGGTTGAAGCGGTATCCGCCACCGGTCGCCAACAGAACGATGATGATGATGAGAAGGATGATTAGCATGGTCACCTCCCAACGCTGGACTGCGTTCGCTTGGGCATGGCTGGGTTCAGTGCTTCTTAGCGCCGGTGAGGGCGTCGGCGACCTTGTCCACGGCGTCCTTCGCCGAGCCCCTCGCGCGATCGGCACGCCCCTCGTTCTCGAGTCGTTTGTTGCCGCTCAGCACGCCTGCCGCCTGTTTTGCGCGCCCTCTTGCCTTGTCGATGTTCTTGTCGGTCATGGACTCTCCTGATCGCGGATGGATGAGCGCCCGGCGGGCGCCCGTTGTGAAGACGGCTGAGCAGCCGAACGCGAAGGGTCGTTGGCGCCCATCAACACGACCACACCTTTGGATCGTGCGCGTCGCGCGTGCGCCTTGAGGTGGGTCCGTCGCAGCTGCCGTCGCTCGCTGGATCGAGCCGGCGTTCTCGCAATTGGGCCCTGAATTCGGCCTTGCCCGCGTCCACCTGGCGCGCAAGTGCGACGGTGGGAGCCGGCGAGTGGGGCATATCGACCTCCGGGTCGTGAAAGCAGGGACCGCGGAAAGTCAATTCATGTTGCCCGCCCACCGTTGTGAGCCGACCCCACATGATGCCCTTCACAAACGAGTGTACTACCCAGGGCCGGTCTCGTCGCCGGGCTCGGTGGGGGCACGGCCTCGAGGGTGGGATTCCGGGAGCCAGGCCGGCTGCGCTGCGCTCAGCCACGCGTCGAACCGGTCGCGGCCCTCTCGCAGAATCGGCGCGTCGTGCACGTGTTCCAGTGCCGCCATCGACGTCAGATCGAAGGATCCAAAGTAGGGCATCCAAGAGGCGATTGAGGCAGTCATAGCGGCGGCCAACGGCTCGCGCGCCTGCCTCCAGTCACTCAGCTGAAGCGCGTATTCGGTCTCGCTTGCCCGCTGCCAGCCGGCGGCGCTCATGCCCGGCTGTTCCAGATCAGGCTCAAAACTTGCCTCGAAGAACGGATTTGTCGGGCGCTCGAAGGTGACGCCGCCTTCCGCGAGCGTATGCTCACTGAAGTCGGCGATCGCCTGGCTGGCGCTCTCCTGAGTCGGAAACGCGGGTTGCATCTCGCGAGCAGAGTCCGTCCGCTGAACGACGAGATACGGAACCTCGCCGAGTGAACCCAGCGTGCGCTGATGCGCGTCGTTACCAATGATCCCCAGCAGCGGCACTCCGGCGGCCCAGATGCGACCGTGACTCTCGCTGATCAACTCCCCGTTGACGCGCAGCCTCAGGTGCGGCACATAGGTGTGAGAGATGTAGGCCGCAACGCCGGCACGGGCGTGGTAGCCGACTTGGAGCATCGCCTCGACG
>JBEKNK010000142.1:0-3335 GCA_049522915.1 Solirubrobacteraceae bacterium
TACGAGGGTGCCACGCGCGCAGGCTCCTCCTGACGCGAAAGTTGGAAGCTGCGGGCTTTCCGCCGCCGCTCCGAAGAGCCGAAGGCCATCCCCCCTACTATGGAAAGGCGTGAGCAAGGTGGCCGCGATGACCCGCGAGATCGAGCCCTGGACGGCTCTGCTGGCGAGCGCCCGCGGAGACGGACGGCTCGTCGGGGAAGCCTTCGAGCACGCCCGCGCGCCCCGCTTTGAGGCGCTCCCGGCCGAGCTACACCCGCAGCTGCAGGCGTCGCTGCGAGCGGCCGGGATCGAGCGCCTCTACAGCCATCAGGCCGCGGCGCTGGAGGCGGCGTGGCGCGGTCCGACGATCGTGACCACAGGCACCGCGTCGGGCAAGTCGCTGTGCTTCAACCTGCCGGCGCTCGACACGTTGTTGCGCGACCCCAAGGCAAGGGCGCTCTACCTCTATCCGACCAAGGCGCTCGCCCAGGACCAGGCACGGGCGCTCGCCGCGCTCGGCCTTCACGACGCGATTCGCCCAGCGATCTACGACGGCGACACGGCACGCGAGGCACGCGCCGATATTCGCCGAAAGGCGAACCTGATCCTGACCAACCCCGACATGCTGCATCTGGGCATCCTGCCCAACCACGACGCCTGGTCGACGCTGTTTGCCAACCTCGCCGTGGTGGTCGTCGACGAGGCGCACATCTACCGCGGCGTGTTCGGATCCCATGTCGCCAATGTGCTGCGGCGGCTGCGGCGGATCGCCGCCGCGTACGGTACGCAGCCGCGGTTCCTGCTCGCATCGGCGACGATCGCCAACCCGCTCGAGCTCGCGCAGCGCCTGACCGGCCTGGAGGAGGTGGCCCTGATCGACGACGACGGCTCGCCGTCGGCCGGACGGCGGATCGCGATCTGGAACCCGCCCGTCAGCGACGAGGTGCTCGGTGTGCGCCGCTCCGCGCTGGCCGAGGGCGCCGAGCTGCTCGCCGGGCTCGTCGCCGCGGGCGCGCGAACGATCTGCTTCGTGCGCTCACGCAAGGGCGTGGAGCTGCTCGCCAAGATCACGCGCGACGAGCTGGAGCGGCTCGGGGCCGGCGAGCTGGGCGAGCTGGTGACGCCCTACCGAGCCGGCTATACGGCGGCGCAGCGGCGCGAGATCGAGGCGCGCCTCGTGGCCGGTGAGGTGCGCGCCGTGGTGACCACCGACGCGCTCGAGCTGGGGATCGACGTCGGCGCACTGGACGCGGCGGTGGTCGTCACCTTCCCCGGCACGATCGCGAGCCTGCGGCAGATGTGGGGTCGCGCGGGACGGCGACGCCGCGGGTTCGCCTGCTACGTCGCCGGCGAGGACGCACTCGACCAGTTCTTCGCCCGCCACACCGAGGACTTCCTCGATCGCCCGGTCGAGTCGGCGATCCTCGACCACGAGTCCGAGGAGATCCACCTGGCCCACCTGCTCTGCGCGGCACACGAGGGCCCGCTCGGCGAGCGCGACGCCGAATTCTTCGGCCCGCGCACGCTCGCCTACCTCGAGCGTCTCGAGGGACTCGGCGAGCTGCGCGCCAAGGACGGCCAATTCGTTCTGCGCCGCCGCGAGCGCTACCCGGCCGGCGAGGTCTCGCTGCGATCGGCCTCGCGGGACGCCTTCGAGATCGTCGACGTCGGCAGCGGCGAGGCGCTCGGAACAGCCGAGTTCGCGCGCGCCTTTTCGACGCTTCACCCGGGCGCCGTCTATCTGCACCTCGGCCGCTCGTTCCACGTTCGCGAGCTCGACCTCGATGCGCGCCGGGCACTGGTCGAGCCGTTTGACGGCGACTGGTACACGCAGCCAAAGCGGGAAACCGACACGCTGATCGAGCGGCTGCTCGACCGCCGCGAGACGCTCGGCGTGACGCTCTCCTTCGGCCGCGTGCTCGTGACCGAGACGGTGCTCGCCTTCCAGCGCCGCCGGCTCTCCGACCACCAGGAGATCGACCTGTGCGCGCTCGAGCTGCCGGCGACGCGCTTCGCAACCCAGGCGATGTGGTTCGAGCTCGACAACGCCACGCTTGAGCGCTTCCCGCTCGAGCTGCTGCTCGGCTCGCTGCACGCCGTCGAGCACGCCCAGATCGCGGTGCTGCCGCTGCTCGCGATGTGCGACCGCTGGGACATCGGCGGCCTCTCCACCAACGCCCACCCCCAGACGGGCGGGCCGACGATCTTCATCCATGACGGCCACCCCGGCGGCGTCGGCATCGCCCGCCTGGCCTTCAGGCAGTTCGAGGAGCTGGTTTCCGATGCACACCGGCTGATCGCGGAGTGCTCCTGCCGCGACGGCTGCCCGTCATGCGTGCAGTCGCCGAAGTGCGGCAACCTGAACGAGCCGCTCTGCAAGGGCGGCGCCGGCGAACTGCTCGAGCGGATGCTGGCCGGCGCCTGAGCCCCGGCGGGGCGTGGGTGCGCTCAGGCGGCGTGGTCTCACGCCGCGATGACCGACACGATCGATGATCGCCGCCTTCGTCTAGTGCTTCCTGCGGCCGGAGATCGTGTCGACGAGTTTCTCGGCGGCGTTCTTGACCGAGCTCTTGGCCTGATCGCTGCGCCCCTCGTTCTTCAGACGCTGGTTGCCGCTCAGCACACCGGCGGCTTCCTTGATGCGTCCCTTTGCCTTGTCGATGTTCTTGTCGGTCATGAACCCTCCTGATTGGAAATCTGCGAGCGCCCGAGCGGGCGATCGCGGTGTTTGCGGCCGGGTGGCCGCACGGGGTAAGCGGCACGGGTCATGCGAGGCCTCCGCCACCCCCGCCCGGCTGGGATCGCGAGGACCGCCGTGGTGCGATCGCCTGAGCAAACGACAGGGCATCGGCCTGGGCGCCGGCCTGATTGGCGCCGATGAACGCGACAACGCGCCTGGGTCGTGCGGTCGTGGGAGCGGGCGGCGGATCGGGCGCGCCTTTGCCCGAGCGCCCGCTGAATGCGGCGGCGACCGCGTCTATTCCGCGCGCGGTCAAATCGGTGGGAACTGGCAGACGGGGCATCTCGACCTCCAGGCTCGCGAGAGCAGGGACCTCGGAAAGTCAGTTGGTGCTGCCCGCCCACGCCTCGTGAGCCGACCCCACCGGATGCCCTTCACCACCCACTGTACTCCGCCCGCCAGCCGGGAAGGCCCGGGCGCCGCCGGCGAGGCCCGCTTTCGCGCGTCAGGCGGGGCGCGCGCTCGGCGGTTCGGGCCCGAACTCGCCGTGGGTGTGGTCGACGAGGTCGGTGGGCGCGAGGATGAAGACCTCGCACATCATGTCCGGGTGCTGCTGGTTGCCGCTCATGAAGCCGATCACGCGCCGGCCGGTCGCCCCTTCGATGACCTCTTCGAA
>JBEKNK010000143.1:0-3280 GCA_049522915.1 Solirubrobacteraceae bacterium
ATCGTCCCGGGCCCGGGCACACCTTTACGGCACCGGCCCGGGAACACTTCGAACGGGCCGCCTGCGACGTAGAGGCCGCTGATCAACTCGGTCGGTCCGTGTTTGACGAACGGCTCGCCGGGAGGCGGACCCGGTGCTCCCATCTCGGCGCACTCCGGCACAAGCCACACATCGATCGATTGGCCACCCGGTCGGGGCGCCTGACGGGCGATCCGGCGCTCATCCTCGCCGCCCGAGACTCGGACGCGCTGCCCGTACGGGCCAAGAATCGGGGCGCCCGCCACGCGGATGCGGCAGCCGGATTCTGCGGCGAGCTGCCGGGCCTTCGCCAAGGTCAGGCCCGTAAGTCGCGGCACCTGTCGACAGCGGCCTGCCGCGACGTGTTGCGGCGAGGCGCGACCGACCGCCACAACCGCCAACCAGAGGGCTGCCACCATCGCCGCGACGTGAAGGACGCGCGTCATCTTAACTCTCCTACGTCCCACCAGGGCAGTCCATCACACAACGCCATTCCTGCGTCGCGCTGTCGCGAAAAGCAACACTCGAGCGACGCTCGCTTCGGAAGGCGATTGCGGGCGCCCGATCCGGCCGACCCAGCGCGCTCGTGTTTCGTCCAACGCGACCGCCCGAGGACGAGGCACCAGACGACTCCTTTCGACGCGGGATCAGTCTCGCGTGCCGAGATGGACGGGCTGTTGCTTTCGCTTGCCGCGGCGACAGCGCAAGCTCGGTCCTCCTACGACGGTCAGTCGTCCCAGGCGGGCGAATGGAGCGGCGGTAGGCGCGCCTGTTTTGGCGGCGTACGCGTTTGGCGCGTACGCTCTAGCGCGTGCACAGACGGTCTGTCGGCGAACTGGTTGTGAGCGTGCTTCCGGAGCTGTACGCGCTGAGGTCGATCGAGCAGTTTCCCGCGAGCGCGCTTTCGCTGGTGAGGCGGGTAGTCGGCGGTGATAAGGGCGACTACACGGAGGTGGATGTTCGGTCGGGCGACTTTCGCGTATTTGTGGACCCGGAGCCGCCGCAGCTTCGCGACCTGGGCGCGGCCCGCGCGGCGTATATGCACCAGCACCCGGTTCTTGCCCATTTTTTTAACGGTGGCGCGCCCAACGCGCGGCTGATCTCGGACTTCTGCACGCGCAGGGAGTTCCACCGGCTTGGCCTCTATGGCGAGTTCTTCGGCCAGCTGGGGGTGGAGGACCAGCTGACTGTGGTCGTTTCTCCGCTTTCCTCGGGGTGTGGCATCGGTGTCTCGATCGACCGTGACCGCCGCAACTTTGACGATCGCGACCGGCGGCTCATGGACGCCCTGCAGCCGCATCTGACCGTGGCCCGCGATAACGCCGTGCGGTTTAGCCACGCCTTGTCACGGCGGACGCGATCGGATGAGCCGCCCGACGCGGCCGCGCTGGAGCGCGTCACGGATCGCCAGCGCGAGATCCTTGCGCAGCTCGCAGCCGGTGCCACGAACGCGCAGATCGCGCTCGCCCTCGACATCAGCACTGGCACGGTACGCAAGCACGTCGAGCACATCCTGCGGCGGCTGGGCCTGTCAACCCGGACGGCCGCCGCTGTCTGGTACATCACTGCAAGCACCGCCCCGGAAGCCTCACCGTGGACAGCATCCCTCCCGGCACTGGTCACGGACGGCGGCCCAGCCGGCGGGGGGCGGCGGACGACTTCCGGCGACTCCGGCGATGTCGGGCGCGCCGCATAACGCCGCTGTTCGAGCGAGCACCCGAGGCGGCGATGGTCGGCCAGAGCTCGCTGTACGCCGATCTGCGTATTGACCGGAACGATCGTGTGCCTAAGACTCCCGGCTCGTTGGAAGCAGGCGGCAGGGTCGTCCAGCGCCTGCGGCTCTCGCCTTTATGACAGGAGCACGAATGAAGCGATTTGCATCGATTGTCGCGGCGGGGGGCGTCGCCTTGGGCGCAGCCGGCGCGTTGGGCGCGAGGGCGGCAACCACGAACACCCCAGGGGCGGGGATCATCCACGTCTACCTCGCCGGCTCACTGGGCGCCAGCAGCCAGGCGATCGTTATCACTGGGGCGTTCGGCGACGCCGGACGATTCACCGAGGCGGCGCCAAAGAGCAAGGTAGTCCTCAGCAAGGGGTCCCTCACGGTTGACGACTCGAAGGGCGCGACCCGTGAGAGCGATCTGTTTGCGCACCTGTCGAGCATCGTCAATCCCACCACCTGTGCGCTCTCTGTGTCCTACACGGCATCCGCGACACTCAAGGACGGTACCGGCGCCTACCGCGGCATCACCGGCGCAGTCCAGGTCAACACAACCGACGCCGGAGTATTCCCTCGCCTTGCCAGCGGAAAGTGCAACCTGGCCAACAGCGCCACGCCGATCGGCTTCGTCTCGCTAGCACAAGGCTCAGGCCGCGTCTCCTTCAAATAGGCCGACGAGGCCAGCGAGCCGTCTGTGCTGGGCGAACAGCCATCGTACGCGATCGCGGACGACTCGCTGCTGCTCTGAGGAAAGCGACACTCCCCGCGCCCGCTCGCTCCGGCAGAAGCGAAAGATCGCACGTCGTCGAGGGAGAGCGCTCGCGTCTGAAGCGATACCTCACCACACGCGAAAACGCCCGTTTTACCTGCAAATAGGCCACATGCGACTCCACCGTCCGAATTCGCGTTTCACGGAGTTTGCGTGCGTTTCACGGGAGTTCGGGCCACTGGAGCCCGCCAGTGACCCATTCGGCAACGTCCACCGCACACGCTTCGCCACGCTGACCAACGTGCGGAAGTAGCGGCCCGGGGTGGCTGGATTGCGCGCCTCCTTCCGCCATGGAAACGGGCGTCTCGAGCGGGCCGGCCGACCTGCTGCTCGTCGTCCATCGCGAGCATCTGCTGGACGCGCGCGTGCACGCTCGCTCGTCGTGCTGAGCGAGCGGGCGTCGTCGGCGAATAAACGCTGGAGTTCTGGTTATCGTACGCGGCGCGGTGACGCTACGCTAGGGCGGCGGAGATCGTTGCGTTTCGAAAGACGCGGCAGGCCTCGGTGTGAATCTCACGCGTGAGGTCTGCGGGTACTCTAGGAGTCGCGTCGCCTGTCGGCTGGCTCCGCGGGCTTGGCCTGCTTGCGTCACATGCAGCTGGTTCCGTGGCAGGAGGGTTTCCCCGGTTTCGTGGGGATCGACGGTCCGAGGATTGTGCTTCGTAGTATGAGCTGGCCGTAAGGGACGAAGGTATCGAGGGTGTAGTAGATAGTCGTACTCGCTCGCGTGTCCGCAGTAGCTCTGGTGCCGGTCGTCCAGTTGGCAACGAAAT
>JBEKNK010000144.1:0-4484 GCA_049522915.1 Solirubrobacteraceae bacterium
ACCCCGACCCCGAGCGACATCAGCGCGGCGGCGCCGATCGTCGCGACGCGCATCCGCCACGCCGGCAGCGGGCTGATCCGGCGGTGGGCGGCGAGCACCGCCGAGGCGGCGTCAAGCACCGCCCCGCGGGAGCATGTCGCGGAGCGCCGGCCGCGCTCGCGGCAACCCCGCTCGACGTGCTCGACGAGCTCGCTCGGATCCTCGGCCAGCAGCACGAACTCGTGTTGGGCCATCAGGCGCGTATTGAGCTTCGCGTGCCCGACCGGCAGGCCGTAGGAGACGACGGGACAGCCCCGCGCCATCGCCTCCAGACAGGTCACCCCTCCGGTGGAGTGCACGAGAACGTCCGCCGCGGCGAGCAGATCGGACATCTGATCGGTGAACCCAAGCACGCGCACGCGCGCTGCCTCCGAGAAGCGCTCGCAGATCCGCGCGCGCGCCGATTCGTTGCGCCCGGCGAGACATATCACGGTCGCATCGGGGATCGCGAGCAACTGCTCGACGGCGCCCTCGAGGTCACCGACACCCCAGCCGCCGCCCGAAACGACGACCACACGGCGCGCGTCGGAAAGCCCGAGCGCCGAGCGGGCCGCGGCGCGATCGCGCGGCTCCAGGAACTCGGCGGCGATCAGCGGCCGAACCATCTGAACGCTGCCGCGGCCGGCGATCCGCTCAACGTCGCGGATCGAGGCGTCGTACATCACGAGGTGTGTGTCGATCCCACGCTGCGCCCAGAAGAACAGTCCGGTCATATCCGTGATCGTGGCGACCGTGGGAATATCGAGCAGGCGCCGTCGACGCAGATGGCTGAGCACGACGGTGATGGCAGGATAGGTCGAGACAACCACGTCAGGGTCGCGCCGCAGGATCTCGGCGCGCAACGAGCTCGCACCAAGCCGGCAGAGAACCTGCTTGGTGACGAACCGCACCGGCGCGAGGTGCTCGAGCAGCCAGTAATAGAGCGAGTAGGAACGCGGCGAGACGCGCAACTGTGTGCGGTAACCGTCGGCGACGGTCGCGCGCAGGCGCTCGCCCATCGCCGCGAGTCCGTCGATGATGTCGACGACGACCGGCTCGCCGCAGTCCTCGAGCTGTTCCTTGAGCGCGCGCGCCGCAGCCGCATGACCCTCGCCGACATCGGCCGAGAGGATCAGCACGCGGCGCGGACCGGGAGCGCGCGGGACTGTCAGATCATGTTGGCGGCGGAGACGCAAAGCGTTGTTTGGCGGCCTGCTTGCCGCTCACCCGCGCGAGATCGGACGCCGACGGGTAGGTGAACTGTACCGGTCAACGCGGCGAAAAGTAAGAAATTCATACGAAGATTCGGCGAAGCGACGAGCGCCACGGTCGCTGGGGGAAGGGCCCCGCCGGTGTACGGGCGGCCACAGGGGGTTGCTCGAACGGGCACCGCGGGGCACGCCGGGCCGCCGAGTCGCGATGATGGTCGCGTGGCGACCAGCACCCTCCCGCGCCCGCAGCAGCGCCCGGCGGTTGACAATCGCGCCGGGGCGAGCGCCGGCGGCCCACACGCCGGCTCGCCCCCCGGTGCCGGCGAACGGCGCGCAGCGGCGAACGCGGGCGCAGTCGCGCTCTGCGGACTGGTCGCTGCGATGGCGCTGCTCGCAGTCGCAACCGCGTCCGCTCCGTCCAGCGCCGTCGCGCAGGCCGCGCCGCACTTCTTCCCGGGCTGGCTGGCCGGACCGCTTCGCGGCCTCGGGCTCGAGACGTCCACCACCGGCCTGGAGCTGCTGGTCATCGCGATCTGCGCCTGCTACGCCGTGGCGCTGCGCTGTGCGGGCGCCATCTCGGCCCGGCGCCTCTGGAGTGCGATCGTGCTCGCCCACCTCGCAGCCCTACTCGCCCCGCCGCTGTTCTCCGGTGACGTGTTCGGGTACATCGGCTTTGCCCGCCTCGACGTCGTGCACGGGCTCAGCCCATACGTCTACACGGCAGCGGCGGCCCCCTCGGACCCGATCTACCACCTGCTCGGCTGGACGACGCTGACGACGCCCTACGGCCCTCTGTTCACGCTCCTGAGCGACGCGCTCGTGCCGCTCGGGATCGCCGGCGGGCTGTGGGCGTTCAAGAGCATCGCGGCGCTGGCCAGTCTCGCCACGGTCGTGCTGATCTGGCGTGCCGCGGCGCGGCTCGGGCGCTCGCGGCGCCGCGCGATCGCCTTCTACGGCCTCAACCCCCTGGTGCTCGTCTTCGCCGTGCCCGGAGCGCACAACGAGGCGCTGATCGGGATGCTCGTGGCCGCCGGCGCGCTGTGCCTGGTGGCCGGAGAGGAGGTGCGAGGAGGCCTCTCGTTGGTCGCCGCGACCGCGGTCAAGACGTCGGCGGCGCTGGTGTTGCCCTTCGCGCTGCTCGGATCTCGCCGCCGCGGGCGTGTCGCCGCGTCGATGGCGGCCGGACTGCTGATCGCCGGCGCCGTCGCCTGGATCGCGTTCGGCCCCCACCTGTTCGGCGTCTCCGGAGCGCTGTCAGAGCAGGGGCGGGTCTCCGGCCACAGCCTCCCCGCCGAGGTCTCGCAACTGCTCGGCGCGGGTCAGCTCGCACTCTCGGTCAGGGTCGTCTTTCTCGTGGCGTTCGGCGGCGTGCTGGTCGCGATGCTCTGGCGCTGCTGGCGCGGCGCGCACTGGCTGGACTGCTACGGCTGGGCGACGCTCGCGCTGCTGGCGAGCACCGCCTGGCTGGTGCCGTGGTACGGCCTCTGGGCTCTGCTGCCGGCGTCGCTGAGCTCAAGCCGCAGGCTTCGACTGGCCACGCTGATCGGCTGCGTGTACCTCGTCGCCATCCGGATCGCGATCCAGAACCCGCTGTCCGCGGCATAGCCCGGTAGCGCCAGGTGCCGATCCGCTTTGGCGCAACGGCGGCCCGCTGAACGCGCGGCGGCGATTCGGCGAGCGCCGCTCGATCGTCGGGACGCCGCTGCGCCTATTTCGACCCGGTTGAACCGGTCGAGCCGGTCGAGCCGGTCGGGCCGGTGGCGCCGGACTTGGTCCCTGCGCAGCCCGGCGGGACCCGGGAGATCGAGCAGTTCGGCTTGATCCCCCACGCCTCGAGCGTTTTGGCGAGCACGTCGTAGCCCGGCCGCGGCACGCCGGTGTAGGAGATCAGCGCCGTGTCCCAGCTGTCATGGGCGGTTACGGCGTTCCACTCGTAGAGGTAGATGCGCTGGATCCGCGGGCTCAGCGAACCGATCGTGTCGAGGATGTAGCCGTCGACCTTCGCCGCGTGAGTGGCGTTCTGAGGAAAGCCCGCGTTCTTCACCGGTCTCCGCGAGCCAGATCTTGCCGCGCACAAGGCTGAGCAACAATCGCGTCTGCGTGCTGATCAGGTGGTTGGCGTCCTCGTAGTCGTTCAGCCCCCAATAGGCCGGCTGGTAGCCGAGCGCCCTGATCAAGCCGTTCGCCCAGGTCGACATCGGCACCGCCTGGTACTTGGGGACGTCGAGGAACTCGGCGGCGAGGATCGTGCACGACGGACAGGCCGAGCGCAGACCGCGGTAATAGGACGCGACCAGCGCTTCCTTGTCGTAGGTCGCCTCGCCGTAGTAGTTGGTCTCGTCCCAGGTCGCGAACTCCTTCACCCAGGGGAACTTCTTGCGGAACGCCTTGAAGGCGCTGATGTACTGCGTCTCGGTCGGCAGCACCCGTGTCTGGCTGAAGGCCTTCGTCCTGGTCTTGCCGTGGACCTTGACCTTGCGATAGATGACGCGATCGGAATGATCGATCGTGACCAGCACACTCAAACCATCACGCTTCGCAGCATCCATCCACGTCGTCACCTCCTGACGCTGATAGGTCACCGAGAGCGCATCCCACGACATGTCATACCGAACCGCCCTGATCCCCAAAGCACGAAAACGCGGATCACTGAACATATCCGCCTTGTCATCACCAATCCCAACCACCGGATGCAAAGTCACCCTCGCAACCCGCACAGACGCCGCCGACGAACGCACCGCAGCGCCCGCGAACACAAACGCAAACACAACCGCGGAGCAGGCCACGAACAGGCACAGCACTCCTCGTCCGATTCTCGGCATCGATGCTTAGACTCGCCGGGAGGGCAAAAGTTGCGTCGCCAACCGTGGAGCCGACGATCGGCCCTCAGAGCCGGCCGCTCTGACCGACAGAGGCGTCATGCGATTTCGGGCTTGAGGATGAACAGCTCGATTTCGATGTCGGGCCCGACGTGATGGTTGGAGATGAACGCCAGGACCTCGCGGCCCGACAACCGCTGGACGGCGGCGATGAACTTGTGCTGCATCGCTTCCTGGAAGGCGCTGCGCGTCTCCTGCACGATCACCGAGCGTTGCAGCTCGATCATCGTCTGCTCGACCGTCGTGTAGACCCCCCCGAGCACGCACGCCAGCAGGTCGCCGCCGAGCAGCAGCGTCTTGGCGGTCACGGGAGCGCGGTGGTGGTAGCGCTGATGCAGCGCGATCATCTCATCGGTCACGGCGTCCAGCAGCGCGT
>JBEKNK010000145.1:0-3215 GCA_049522915.1 Solirubrobacteraceae bacterium
CCAAAACGCAGCGCCACGACCTCGCGCTCCTCCGCAGAGAGTGTCTGCAGCCCGCGCTCCAGCAGGTCGCGGTCGCCGACGGCCGCGAACTCGTCGCCGCCCCCCTGCGGGCCGCTCTGCGCAAGACGCTCGAGCGCCCGCGACTCCGCACCGCGCCGGCGCGCCAGATCGCGCATGCGGTTGAGCGCGATCGCGTACAGCCAGGTCTTCTCGCCGGAGCGCCCGCGCCAGCCGCTGCGCGCGTTCAGCACCCGCTCGAAGGTGTCGGCGACGATGTCCTCGGCGAGCGTTCGGTCGCCGGTCTGGTAGGTGAGGAAGCCGAGCAGTCCCGCCGCGTGCTCGGTGTAGAGGCGGTCAAACGCCCCGTCTGGGAGCTTCGCCATCAGCCGGAGGAGATCAGGGTTTGATCGGAGAGGAAGACGATCGCGGCCCGTCGGGCCCCGCGCGAGGGCCCGCCGCGCAGCGCCCGCGCGAGCGCATCGACGCCGGGGTCGATCGGGTTGAGCGCCAGCGCAGCCTGCGCCGCCGCGCGAGCGTCGGAGCCGACGGCGGCCAGCGACGCCGCCAGCGCGGCCTGCAGCTCCCAGTCGTCGGGGTCGACGGCGAGCCCGCTGCGCACATCCTTCAGCGCCTGGCGGTAGTGACCGGCGTCGATGTCGCAGAGCTCCAGGATCTGCCACGGCGGCGCGCGCGTCCCGAGCGCGTCGATCGAGCTGCGCGCGAAACGGTCGGCGCTCGCGCAGTCACCCGTCGAGTAAGCCGCGGTCGCCTCGTTCAGGCGCACCTGCGAGACGAGCACGAGGGCGGGAAAGACGGCTATCGCGACGACCGCCGCCCCGGCGAGGAAGGCGCCGATCGACACCGCCCGCAGCGACGGCGTCCGCCGCGAGTGCGGGCGTCCGAGCGCGATCCCGCCGAGCGCGGCGAAGGACAGCGATGCGGCCGGCATCTGCCAGTCCCATTCGACGCCCGCGTGCAGCGCCCAGGCCAGCCCGGCGCTGAACAGCGCCGCGTACAGCGCCCGGTCTCTGCCGCGACGCAGAGGCGCGAGGCCGACCAGCGTGCCGAGCACGAACAGCAGCACGAAGACGAGGCCGACGATCCCGAGGTCCCCGAGCGTCTCGATGTAGAGCGAGTGCGCATTGACGATCACGAACGGGATCGTGCGGTGCTCGTAGTAGACGATCTCGAAGGTGTCGGCGCCGGTGCCGTCGAGCGGGTGCGCGCGGAAGGCGTCCAGCGCGTCGTTCCACAGCTGGATGCGGCCGTCGTTGGAGGCGCTCGAGAGGCGGTTGCGCAGGAGCGGTCCCGTCGCCGGGGCCGCCTGGTTCACGAACTGGTTCCAGCGAGTCTGGACCGCCGAGGGCGCCCCCAGCGCCAGCGCGACGACTACCGCCACAACGAGCGTCGCGAGCGCGCCACGCCGCAGCGCGCGGCGGTGGCGGTCAAGCGGCGAGTGCTCGCCCTCGAGCACACGATCCAGGCGCCGCAGTCCGTAGCGGAGCACGAGCGCAGCGAGGGCGCAGGCCCCGATGATCACGCCGAGGTGGTGGCCCTGGTGGATCGCGGCGGCGGATGTCGGGTCCCCGCCGGAGAGCAGCGTCGAGTCGTAGGCGTCCTTCATCGCGATCGCGGTGGTCGGCGCGGTGGCGATCAGCGCGGAGAGCAGTCCGCGCGGGCGGCCGAGGACCGCGTAGACCGCCAGACCGATGACGGCGACCGCAAGACCACCGCGGGAGTAGGTGAGCAGCAGCACGGCGCCGATCACCGGCAGCGTGCCCGCGGCCAGCACGCGTACCAGCCGGCGCTCGTCGGCGGCCGCGAGGTGCAGACACAACACGCCCGCGAGCGCGCAGAACACGCCGAGCGCGTTCCAGTAGGTCAGCGGATACGCGAGTCGCCCGTCGGCCGCGGGATCGGCCGTCGTGTGGAGGATGTCCGGCGCAACGCTCGAGAGCAGCGCCACGGCCGCGACGGCGGCCATCGCGAAGGCGAGCGCGCGAAGCGCCCAGACCACCCGCTCGCGCGTCCCCCCGACCGAGGCGAAGAGGGCGAAGGCGAGCGCGTAGAGCAGGTCGCGGTCGAAGGCGATCGTGGCGCGGCCGGGGGCGTGCGACCAGAACTGCGAGAGCAGCGCCCAGGCGGCCAGTCCGCCGAGGCCGAGCAGCGGCGCGAGCGCCCGGCGCCCGAACGCCGCGAGCGGACGCTCGGCGAGGCCGAGGCGGATCACCAGCATCACGGCGAGGGCGATATCGCCGAGCGCCACCGAGTCGGGGAAGAAGCCGCCCGAGTCAAAGCTGAAGAACACGACCAGCAGCGCCGGAGCGCACAGCAGCGCGGCGCTCGCGGTGGCGCCTATTACGCCGCGCGCATCCGCGTCGGCCGCACGTATCCACAGCGCGAGCGCCCCGGCGAAGAAGAGGATCGCGAGGAACAGCGCCACGGCGAGCACGCCACCGCCGCTCAGCATGCCGTACGCGCCCAGACCCGCGGCCGCCACCAGCGGCACCAGGCGGAGGTATCGGGCAGGCATGGTGGGCAACGGCCTCAACGTATCCTTGCTATCGGTCGCGGACGAATGCCACGCAAGGTCTGCAGCGCGCACGCCGGCGGCCGGCGGGAGCGGAGATCAACGGTAGCGAGGGCGCGCGGGGACTTGGGGTGAGCTTCCCGCCCGTCAGCTGTATCGGCGGCGCGCGCTCACGCCTTCTGGGCAGATTTGGCATCTGGGGTGGGCAATTTCACCCCCAGGCGCGCAAAACCAGTCCTTATAGTTGCTGGCCCCACGATCGGCCGATCCCACGTGTCCGCAAACGGCGTCGAGGATCGCCCGACGCGACCCCTGTGACCCGGTCCTCCTCCCAAATCGATCCGTCCGGCCTCGTGCGCCAATCGGCCCCTCAGAACGCCCCCGACGCCGCCGTGCTCTCGATCAGCTCGCTGAGCAAGCGCTGGCCCCGCCAGAAGCGCCCGGTGCTGCACGACATCGACCTCGCGCTGGGCCCCGGTGAACTCGTCTGGCTGACGGGCGAGAACGGCGCCGGCAAGACGACGCTGCTTCGGATCGTCGCCGGGATCGTCGCCCCCGACAGCGGGACGGTCCGCGTCTGCGGCATGGACGTGCAGAGCTCGCGGCGCGCCTACCAGCGCCGGCTCGGCCTGCTGACGGCCGGCAACTCCGGTCTCTACGCGCGCATGACCGTTCGCCAGCACTT
>JBEKNK010000146.1:0-3211 GCA_049522915.1 Solirubrobacteraceae bacterium
CACGACGACCGCAGCCCAGCGCGACGTGCTGATCGAGCAGGCACGCCGCATCCAGACCGGGAACCTCGAGTCAAACCCGGAGGCGGCCGACCGTGCGGATGTGACACGCGCCTACGAGGAGGTGCTCGCCGCGCGGGTCGCGGCGGAGGGCGTGGCGGCGGGACCCGCGCCGGACACGGCGAGCTAGCCGCTCGGCGCACGTGCTCGCGCGGCGCGCGCTCTCGCGCAACCCGGCGAATGTCCGCCGCCGCGTAAGCTGCCAGCGGTGCCCAGCGCCGCGGCGTCCTACAACACGCTCGGCGCCGCCGAGATCACGCGGCTGATCCGCGAGCGCCAGATGAGCTGCGTCGAGGTCGCGGGCGCCGCCAACCGGGCGATCACAAAGCTCGACGGCCCGATCCAGTCCTTCGCGACGGCGCCCGGCGATGACGCGATCGAGCGAGCCGCGGAGCTCGACAGACTGCTCTACAAGCTTTCGCCGGAGGCCGCGGCCAACCTGCTGCTGCTCGGCGTGCCGATCGGCGTCAAGGACGTCTTCGACACGGGCGATTTCCCGACCGAGTACGGCTCGCCGATCTATCGCGGCCATCGCCCCCGCGCCGACGCAGCGCTGGTGCACCTGCTGCGCGCGGCCGGAGCGCTGATCGTCGGTAAGACCAAGACCAGCGAGTTCGCCTGGAAGCGCCCGAGCGACACGCGCAACCCGCTCGATCTCGAGCGCACGCCGGGTGGCTCCTCGAGCGGCTCGGCGGCCGCGGTCGCGGCGGGGATCGTGCCGCTGGCGACCGGCACGCAGACCGCGGGCTCGATTGTGCGCCCGGCGTCCTACTGCGGCGTGCTCGGCTTCAAGCCGACCTTCGGCGTGCTGCCGCTGGCGGGGGTGCTGCCGACGTCGGCGTCGCTCGACACCGCCGGCCTGTTCGCCCGCAGCGTCGACGATCTGGAACTGGCGCTCGCCGCGGTCTCCGCGGCGCCCGCGGGCATGGGGACCTCGCGAGCGAGCCGCGCGGTCGACGGCGCCGGGGCGCCGGGCGCCGCCGCGGCGCTGAGCGGTCCACCGCGCATCGGCTACCTCGCGATCGCCTCCGACCGGCTCGAGACGGCGTCAGCCAACGCGATCGACGATTACCTTGGCGCCGCCGCCACGGCGGGCGTCGAGATCGTCCCCGCGGAGCTGCCGGTCCCCTTCGACGTGCTGGCGGACGCGCAGGAGACGATCCAGCAGACCGAGACAGCCTGGGCGCTCGGCCGCGAGGCGGACTGGCACGGCGAGCTGGTGAGCGCGGAGCTGCGCGCCTACATCGCCGCCGGGCGAGCGGTCCCACGCGAGGACTACCTCGCCGCCCGCCGGCTCGCGGACGAGCAGCGCTGGCGCTGGCAGGAACGCCTCGGCGTCTTCGATGCGGTGCTCGCCCCGAGCACGCTCGGCGTGCCTCCGCTCTTTGACCTCGCCTCGACCGGCGACCCGCTGCTCTGCCGGCCGTTCACGCTGCTCGGCGGGCCGGCACTCGCACTGCCGGGCGCCTGGACGCCGGCCGGGCTCCCGGTCGGCCTGCAGCTCCTCGGCGCCGCACACGCCGACCGGACGCTGCTCGCCGTCGCGCGCTGGCTGCTGACGCACGTCGGCGAGCGCTCGCCGCGCGCCTGAGACCACGCTGGTTCGCGCGAGCGCGGCGCCCGCCGCCCGGAGCGCCGATGCGAGTACAGTCGCGTCATGACCGAATACGCCAATCCCGAGCAGGACGCCGAAGCGGCACGCCGCCACCGCGAGGAGCGCCGGGCCGTCGAGGAGGCCGGCGGTGGCGAGTCCGAGGGCTTCGAGCTGGCCGAGCAGGAGCTGATCGAGCACGCCTCACACGGCGACGAGCACACGACCTCGCGGATCCTGCGCGACGCCGAGCCGGGCGAGGAACTGACCGACGCGGTCTACGGCGAAGCCGACGAGGAGAGCATCAGCGACTGACGAGCGTGGCGGCAAGCCAGCGCGCCGCCGCCACGACCGCCGGAGCGTCGATCTGGTGGCCGAGGTCGGACTCGTGGTAGGAGACCTCGAGCCCGCCGGCGTTCAGCAGGTCGCGTGCCCGCCGGCCGAACTCGATCGCGATCACCGGGTCGCGGCGTCCGTGGGCGATGAACGCGCGCAGCCCCGCGCGCGCCTGCAGGTCCAGCGGCCAGTCGTCGAGCTCCGGCACGAAGCCCGAGAAGGCCATGATTCCCGCCGGAGCCTCGCGGGCGGCAGCCAGACCGAGCGCGTAGCTCATCACCGAGCCCATCGAGAAGCCACCGAGCACGGTCTTCTCCGGTCCGAGGCCCGTGCGCTCCCACAGCTCGTCATGGAAGGCGGCGAGGGCGTCGCACGCGGCGAGGAAGCTCTCCGGGTCCGGATGCCCGACACGCGGCACGAGATACCAGTGGCGGCCGGGCATCCCGGGCACCTGCAGCGGCGCCGCCGGGCTCACCACGTGCAGCCGCCGGCGGGGATCCAGCGCGTCGCCGAGGGGCAGCAGATCGAATTCGTCGGCGCCGCGGCCGTGATGGAGTATCAGCAGCCCGTCGGGCTCGCCCTCAGCCGGGCGCTCGCGGAAACCAAGCGGCGTCAACGCACCGACCTCTGAGACGCCCACATCGGCGACGGCATGCAGGCCAAGGTAGCGGATCAGGGGCGCCCCGCGCCGCCGCCGCGAACCCCGGCCGCGCCGCGACGCGCTCGCGGCCACGCTCTAGGCTTACGCCATGGCGAGCTGGGATGACGTACGTCGCATCGCGCTCTCGCTGCCGCAGACCGACGAACGGCTCTCGCACGGGCACCCGTTCTGGCGGGTGCGCGACAAGGGCTTCGTCTGGGAACGCCCGCTGCGCACCGCGGATCTCCGCGCGCTCGGCGACGACGCGCCGATCGGGCCGATCCTCGGAGCGCGGGTCGAGCACCTCGGCGCGAAGGAGGCGCTGCTCGCCGACGACCCCGAGGTCTTCTTCACGACCCCGCACTTCGACGGCTACCCCGCCGTGCTCGTGCGCCTTGAGGCGATCGAGCCCGGCGAGCTCCAGGAGCTGATCGTCGAAGCCTGGCTCGCCCGCGCGCCCCCGCGACTCGCGGACGAGTACCTGGCCGCCCATCCTCCCCTGGACGGCGCCTGAGCGCACCACGGCGTCGAATCGCGTCGTCCCGCCGCGCGCGATTCGCCGCGAGCTGCAGGGCGATTCGCCTCGC
>JBEKNK010000147.1:0-4461 GCA_049522915.1 Solirubrobacteraceae bacterium
TCGCCTGGGTGCTGCGCGACCCCCGCGTCAGCTCGGCGCTGCTCGGCGCCTCGAGCGTCGCCCAGCTCGAGCAGAACGTCGCGGCGCTCGCGAACACGGACTTCACCGCCGAGGAGCTCGAGGAGATCGACCGCTACGCGAGCGACGGCGACATCAACATCTGGTCGGCCTCAAGCAGCGCCTGAGCCCCCTCCCCCGCCCCCAGCGCTCACCCGCGGCCGTGCGCGCTCCCGAAGTCGATCTCGGGACCGGCCGGCACGATTCGGCTCGGGTTCAGGGCGGCGTGCGTCATGTAGTAGTGGCGCTTGATCTCGTCGAGCTCGACGGTCGCCGCGACGCCCGGCCACTGGTAGAGCTCGCGCGTGTAGCCCCACAGGTTCGGGTAGTCGATCAGCCGCCGCAGGTTGCATTTGAAGTGCCCGTGATAGACCGCGTCGAAGCGCACGAGCGTTGGGAACAGACGCCAGTCGGCCTCGGTCGGCGACGCCCCGAGCAGGAAGCGCCGCCTCCCGAGCAACTCCTCGAGCCAGTCGAGCGTCTCAAACAGCGGCCAGAACGCCGCCTCGTAGGCCTGCTGCGTGCGGGCGAAGCCGCAGCGGTAGACGCCGTTGTTGAGCGTCTCATAGACCCGCTCATTGATCCCGTCGATCTCCGCCGCGGACTCCGGCGGGTAGAGCTCCGGACCCGAGCCGCCGAACGCGCCGGTCTCGAACATGCGGATGATCTCGCTCGACTCGTTGTTGACGATCCGCCCGGCCTCGCGGTCCCACAGCACCGGCGCGGTGACGCGCGCGGAGGGCGCCGCGTCGCTTCGCGCGTAGGCCTCGGAGAGGAAGCGCATGCCCTCGACCCCGTCGACGAAGCGCCCGCCGGTGAACTCCCAGCCGCGCTCGTCGCGGATCGGGTCAAGGTAGGAGATCCCCACCGCCGACTGCAGCCCCATCAGCTCGCGAACGATCATCGTGCGGTGGCACCACGGGCACGCCGCCGCGACATACAGGTGATAGCGCCCCGCCTCGCCGGCGCTCACCCAGTCGCGAAACACGCTCGGCGCGCGCTCGAACGCGCCCGCCGGATCGCCCGCAATGCTCGCCTGCGCCATCGCGACTGATTATGGCGGTAGCGTCATGCCGCGCAGATCGATGGACACCGAGACCCCCAAATCGCCGCCGGCGCCGAGCACCGACCGCCTCGAGACCTTCAGCGACGGCGTGTTCGCGGTCGCGATCACGCTGCTCGTGCTGGGACTCCACGTCAGCGCCCCGCCCGGCGGGCTCGCGCATGCCCTCGGCAACGAGTGGCCCCACTACGCGACCTACGTCGTCAGCTTCCTGACGATCGGGATCATCTGGATGAACCACCACGCGCAGTTCGACCGCATCGACCACGCCGACCGCCCGCTGATGGTGCTGAACCTGCTGCTGCTGATGTTCGTCACGCTGATCCCCTTCCCGACCGGGCTGCTCGCGAACTACCTGCACGCCGGAGCCGACGAGCACGTGGCGGCCGCCGTCTACGCCGGGACGCTGCTGGCGATGTCGATCGCGTTCTTCAGCACCTACCTCTGGGCCGCACGGCGCAAGCTGTTCGCCGCCTGGGTTGGCGAGCAGCACGTCGGCTACCTCATGCGGCGCAACGGCGCCGGCCTGCTGGTGTATGCGATCGCGATCGGCGTCGCGTTCGCCAGCGCGTCGGTCAGCCTCGTCCTCTGCGGCCTGGTCGCGCTGTTTTACCTGTACCCCGGTCGGGCCGTGGCGGCCCGCTGACCACGCCGGTCCGCATTTGACACTTCGTCGCAGGGTGTCAAATCTGCTGCGAATGCGGGCGGAAATCGAGTGTGCTGGGGTCCGATGACCGCGTCCCCGCGCAGCGGCGGCGAGCGGCCGACCCCGACGATCCTCGGCGTCGGCGCCGCCGTGCCGAGCCAGCTGATCACCAACGCCGACCTGGTCGCGCGCCTGGACACAAGCGACGAATGGATCGTCCGGCGCACCGGCATCCGTGAGCGCCGCCACCTGCGGGAAACGGAGACGCTGGCCGAGATCGCGGCCGCCGCCTGCACGGACGCGATTATTGATGCCGGCTGCAGTGCAGCCGGAGTAGACCATCTGATCGTGGCGACGATCACCCCAGATCGCCTCACTCCCGGTCTGGCGCCCGCCGTCGCAGCCCGGATCGGGGCCGACAGCGCCGGGGTTCTCGACATCAATGCCGCGTGTTGCGGCTTTCTCTACGGGCTCGAGCAGGCAGCCTCGCTGATCGAGAGCGGGCGGGCGCGCAGCGTGCTCGTCTGCGGCGCCGAGGCGCTCTCGCGGATCACCGACCACGAGGACCGCGCCACCGCGGTGCTGTTCGGCGACGGCGCCAGCGCGGTGCTGGTCGGCCCGGGCGCCCGCGGTCGCGGCATCGGCAGCTTCGTGTTCGGCTATGACGACACGCTGGCCGACACGCTGTATGCGGAGCGCGAGGGGCCCAGGCTGCGGATGGCCGGCCAGCAGGTCTACCGCCACGCCGTGCACCGGATGACCGAGGCCGCGCAGGAGGTCCTTGCTGCAAACGGCGTCAGCGCGGAGGAGGTCGACTACTTCGTCGCGCACCAGGCCAACGCGCGGATCGTCAGCGCGGTCGCGGACGCGCTCGGCGTGCCCCACGAGAAGGTCTCCTTCAACGTGGAGTGGACCGCGAACACCTCGGCGGCCTCGATCCCGCTGGCGCTCGCCGCGGCGCAGCGCGACGGACACCTCCGGCCGGGGTCGCTGGTCGGCATGGTGGCGTTCGGCGCCGGCTTCGTCTGGGCCGCAGGACTCACCACCTGGAAGGACAACATGACCGAAACGACAAGGAGCAGCTGATGTCACTGACACAGGACGAGGTCCTCGCCGGTGTGCGCGAGGAGCTGGAGCAGCTGAAGGTTCCCGGCGCCGGTGAGGCGACGATGGAGACGGAGTGGCGCGACCTCGACATCGACTCGCTCGAGCTGGTCGAGCTGGTGACGGCGCTCGAGGACCGCTTCGACGTGAAGATCGCCGACGGCGAGCTGAAGTCGATCAGCGGCGTCGGCGACGCGGTTCGCCTGACCCTCTCACTCGCGAACGAGCCGGCCTCGGCGTGAGCGTCGCGGTCACCGGACGCGGCGGTCACCGGACGCGGGGTCGTCACCTCGCTGGGAGAGGGCGCCGACGCGTTCTTCGAGTCGCTCGCCGCCGGAGCGTCGGGGATCGTCGACGGCGAGTCGCGGGCACTTGCCTTCGACCCCGAGCGCTACATGGACCCCCGCGTCGCCCGGCGCACCGACCGCTTCGCGCAGTTCGGCGTCGCCGCCGCCGACCAGGCGGCCGCCGAGGCGGGGCTGAGCGACTGCGACCCAGGCCGCATCGCCGTGATCCTCGGCACCGGCGTCGGGGGGCTGATAACGCTGCAGGAGCAGTGCGAGTCCTTCCTCGCGCGCGGCGAGCGCGGCGTCTCGCCGAACTTCGTGCCGATGATGATGCCCAACGCCGCCGCCGGCGCGGTCGCGATCCGCCTGGGCCTGCACGGCCCCGGCTTCAGCGTCGCCTCGGCCTGCGCCACCGGCGCGCACGCGATCGGCGAGGGCATGCGGATGATCGAGCGCGGCAGCGCCGACGTCGTCGTCGCCGGCGGCGCCGAGGCCGCGATGACGACGCTCTGCATCGCGGCGTTCCGGCGGATGGGAGCGCTCTCGACCGAGGGCGTCTCGCGCCCCTTCGACGCGCGCCGCGACGGCTTCGTGATGGGCGAGGGCTCGGGCGTGCTGATCCTCGAGCGCGAGGAGCACGCCGCCGCCCGCGGCGCGAGGGTCTACGGGCGGATCGTCGGCTACGGCGCCTCCAACGACGCCTTCGACATGGTCCAGCCCGACGAGTTCGGCGCGGGCGCGCTGATCGCGATGCGCGCTGCCCTCGAGGATGCCGGAGTCACCCCGGCGGAGGTCGGCTTCATCTCCGCCCACGGCACCGGCACGCCGATCAACGACCGCGTCGAGTCGATCGCGATCCGCCAGCTCTTCGGCGCGGACGCCCCGCCGATCTCCTCGACCAAGTCGGCGATCGGCCACCTGCTCGGAGCGGCCGGGTCAACCGAGGCGCTGGTCTGCATCGAGGCGCTGCGACGGGGCATCCTGCCGCCGACGATCAACTACTCGGAGCCCGACCCTGACTGCGACCTCGACTACCTCGTCGACGGCGCCCGCGAGGCGCCGGACGTGCGACTCGCGCTGTCGAACTCCTTCGGCTTCGGCGGCCAGAACGCCTGCCTGGCGATCGCGGCGGCGTAGCGGGCGGTTCTCCGCGCGGGCGTGCGCTCGCGAGCGCGGGCGCGCGGGAGATCGTGGATCAACGTCGTAGGCTGTTTCGAGCGCCGGCGCACACCACTCCTCGCGCAACGACACCGAGTCGCTGATCCTCGACGCGGCGCGCGAGGCGCTGGCGCTGGAGCCCTTCG
>JBEKNK010000148.1:0-3121 GCA_049522915.1 Solirubrobacteraceae bacterium
CTGGTCGGTGGCGAGCGTGACCGCGAGCTCGAGCGCCGCCGACGCGTCCGGCGAGCCGTCGTAGGCGACGAGAATGCGGTGAAAGACGCTCATTCGGATACCGGCCTGGTCGTCGGGCCGGCCGGGGTGCGCTCGGGGACGGGTTCGTACGACGCCATAAGTGGACACCATTGTACGTGTAGTATCCGGTCCGGCGCCAGTGGCGCCGGCGTAGAGCGAAGTCATCGCCGGCGATCCGCTTCGGGCGTGCCTCTGAACAGATGACCGCGAAGCCGCAGAGAATCTCCCCGAACGTCACGCTGGCGGTCCTGGCGCTGGGCTCGCTCTCCTATGCCGTCCTGAGCGGCGCGGTGATTCCCGCCCTGCCGACGTTCCAGCACGACCTGCACACCACCGAGACGGGTGTGACGTGGATCCTGACGGCGTACCTGCTGGCTGCGTCGGTCGGCACCTCGATCCTCGGCCGCCTGGGCGACATGTACGGCAAGGAACGGGTGCTGCTGTGGACGCTGCTGATTCTCGCCGCCGGCACGCTGCTCTCGGCGCTCGCAAACTCCCTCCTGCTGGTCGTGATCGGGCGTGCCCTGCAGGGCGCGGCGGGCGGCATCTTCCCGCTCGCCTTCGGCATCGTGCGCGACGAGTTTCCGCGTGAGCGGGTCGCCGGCAGCATCGGGATGCTCTCGGCGATCCTCGGGGTCGGCGGCGGCGCCGGGATCGTGGGCGGTGGCATCGTCGTCGAACACCTCAGCTGGCACTGGCTGTTCTGGATTCCGCTGGCCGTGATCGTCATCGCAGCCGCGTTCACCTGGCGCTTCGTTCCCGAGTCTCCGATTCGGGTGCCGGGCAAGGTCAACTGGCGCGCGGCGTTCCTCATGACCGTCGGGATCTCGGCCGCGCTGCTCGCGGTCAGCGAAACGACGACCTGGGGCTGGGGATCGGCGAAGACGATCGGCCTGCTCGCCGGTGGCCTGTTGGTCTGCGTTCTGTGGGTGGCGGTCGAGGCGCGGAGCGCCAATCCGCTCGTCGACATGAAGATGATGCGCGTCCGCGGGGTGTGGACGACGAACACGGCCGCGTTCCTGATCGGCGCCGGGATGTACTCGGCGTTCGTGATCCTTCCCCAGTTTGCGCAGCTGCCGAAGCGGACCGGGTTCGGCTTCGGCTCCTCGGTCGTCGTCGGCGGGCTGTTCCTCCTGCCGATGGCCACGACGATGATGCTGATGAGCCTGAGGGCGGGACCGATCGCCGCCCGCTACGGGTCGCGCCTGGCGCTGATCGTCGGCGCTGCGATCACCGCGGTCTCGTTCGTGATCCTCATCGTCGCACACGCACGCCCGATCGAACTACTGGTCAGCTCGGGACTTATGGGCATCGGCATCGGCCTGGCCTTCGCGGCGCTTGGCAACCTGATCGTCGGTGCCGTGCCACCGCATCAGACCGGAATCGCGTCGGGCATGAACACCGTGATGCGGACGCTCGGCGGCGCGCTGGGCGCCCAGATCGCCGCGACGTTCATCGCCGGCCACACCGCTCACGGGCTGCCGACCGTTACCGGTTTCACCGACTCCTTCGTGCTTGCGACGGCGCTCCTGCTGGCCGGCATCGTCGCGGCCGTCGCTGTCCCGCGCGCGAGCGCGGCGAGCGAGCTGACGACCACCGGGCCGCGCGGTCAGAGCGGCAGGCCATCGCTGGGGGGCCAGGCCGACAGCGCTTGAGGGGGGACTCGGGCGGTGGGTTTCGGGCGTCCGCGCGGTCAGCGCGAGCGGACCACGTAGCGCGTCGGAACCTCGCGCTGCGTCGCCTTCGGCGGGCGCTCGTAGTGGCGACGCTGACGTGGCGGCAGCTTCACCGACGTGAGCATGTCGAGGTGCTCGTAGGGCACCAGCGAGAGCAGGTGGCTGATCAGGTTCAGGCGCGCCGAGCGCTTGTCGTCGGCTTCGACCACGTGCCACGGGCTGCGGTCGGTGTCGGTGAAGGTGAACATCCGATCCTTGGCCTCGGCGTAGTCGACCCAGCGCGCGCGGCCCTGCAGATCGATATTGCTGAACTTCCAGCGCTTGCGCGGATCGGACAGGCGCTTCTTGAAGCGGCGCTCCTGCTCGTCGTCGCTGACCGACAGCCAGTACTTCACGAGCATGATGCCGTCGTTCAGCAGCGCCTCCTCAAAGGCCGGACAGAAGCGGAGGAACTCGTCGTACTCGGCCTGCGTGCAGAACCCCATCACGTGCTCGACCCCCGCCCGGTTGTACCAGCTGCGATCGAACAGGACGATCTCCCCGGCGGCGGGGAGATGGGCGACGTAGCGCTGGAAGAACCACTGGCTGCGCTCGCGCTCGGAGGGGGTGGGGACGGCGACGACCCGGCAGGTGCGCGGATTCACGTAGGCCATGATGCGCTTGATCGCGCCGTCCTTGCCGGCCGTGTCGCGACCCTCGAACAGCACGACCAGCCGCTTGCCGGTGGCGACGACCCACTCCTGCATGTAGACAAGCTCCGTCTGCAGTCGCAGAAGCTCCTTCTCGTACTGCTTGACCGAGAGCTCGTGCACGTCGGGCATGCGCCCATGATCGCAACTATCGCGGGGCGGTCACGGGGCCGAGCATTCGCGCGTCATGGACGCCGCGCGGGCGCGCTCTGGACAGCCCGGCCGCCGTCGGCCGGACTGCCCGGTTGCGCTTTGATCCGGTACGCGCCCAGGTTGCGGGCGACGAGCCGGTACGTCACTTCAGTCGGGGAAGCTGCCGGAAGTCGATGCCCACAAGTCTGTGGGCCTTGAGCCTCGGATGCTGCTTCAGTTGGACACGGGTAACGCTGCTGTGATGCGTCGTCGTGCTCGCTGCGCTCGCGGTCGCGGGTAGCGCGCACGCGAGAGCTGCGATGCCGATGGCGAACCCTCTTCGCAACATATTGATTCCCTTCGCGGCAATTGCCTACGACGCCGATCCGCGGCGCCGCTGTTGGTGATTCACGCGGGTCTTGGAAAACTCGCGTGGGCTGCAATCGGCAGGAAGTCGCACGCTGCGCAGGAAATCGCCCATCTGGGCACGGGCGTCTAGAACATCTGTCGGGCGCGGCCGGCGATTGGCGCGCCGCGGGGGGTGCGGGCGAGGCGAATCGTTCT
>JBEKNK010000149.1:0-2988 GCA_049522915.1 Solirubrobacteraceae bacterium
CACGGTCGGCGCGGCGAAGTGACCTTCGGACTCCGGCGCTGACACCCGGGCGATGATCCGGCCGTCACGTTGCGCCTGTTCGCCGCAGCTTCGCAGGCGGTCCTGGGCGGCTCGCTCGATCAGCGGCGGGACCTGTGTCGCCAGGTCCTCGGCCTGCCCGACGACGAGCACGCCCGCCGCGCCGCCGAGGCGTTCGGTCAGCGCGTCGGCGAGCGGCTCGCAGACGAGTACGCGAGAGGCCGACGAGCACTTCTGCCCGCCGTAGGCGAACGCGGAGGAGACGATCGCGGGCACCGCCTCGTCGAGGTCGGCGTCGGCCGAGACGATCACGCAGTTCTTGCCGCCGAGTTCGGCGACGACACGCTTGATGTGGTCCTGCCCCGCGGCCATCTCCGCGGCGCGGCGCACGATCTCCAGTCCAACCGGCTGCGAGCCGGTGAACGCGATCGTGTGCACGCCCGGATGGCGTACCAGCGCCGCTCCGACATCGCCCTCCCCGCACAGCAGCGACAGAGCCTGCGCCGGCACGCCACCGGCACGGAGCGCCTGCACCAGCATCAGCGCGCAGCCCGGCGATTGTTCGGCAGGCTTGAGGATCACCGCGTTGCCCACTGCCAACGCCGCCGAAGCCATCCCGAGCGGGATCGCGAACGGAAAGTTCCATGGTGAGATCACGGCCGTCACTCCGCGCGCCACGTAGCGCAGCTCGTTGTGCTCGCCCGGCACCTGCAACAACGGCCGTGGAAGATCGAGCTCGATTGCGGCCCGCGCGTAGTACTCCAGGTAGTCGATCGCCTCGCACAGCTCGGCGTCGGCCTCGATCCACGGCTTCGCGCACTCACGAACCGCCAGCGCGGTCAGCTCGAGTCGCTGCTCGCGCATCCACGCGGCCGCGCGGATCAGCGCGCCCGCACGCTCGACCGCGCCGAGCGCCCCCCACGATCGCGCGCCGCGAGCAGCCGCCGTGACCGCCACGTCGACATCCCCGCTGCCTGCCACCGTCGCCCGGGCGATGATCCGATCCGGTGCGCCTGGATCGTGTGAGCGCAACTCGGACCCGCCCGCCGTCCGCGTCTCGCCGCCGACGATCACCGGCACCTCCAGCGGCACTCTCGCGTCGAGCCCGGCGAGCGCCTCAGCCAGCGATGCGCGCACCGGCGCGCGGCGCAACTCGAGCACCGGCTCGTTCTTGAAGGGTTGAAGGTTGGTCACCAGGGCTGTACGGGGCGGTGGCTCGCTAGGGCGCGGCGAGGAGCTGATCGAGCGCGACCCCCTGCGCCTGGGCCTGCAGGAAGCTGTCGTTGCTCGTGTTCTCGAGCAGACGCCTGACCAGGTAAGCCATGCCGGCTACCATGTTGCCGACCGGGCAGTAGGTCCTGACGCGCAGGGCGTGTGTCGCGAGCGCGTCCTGGAGCTCGTCGCCGAGGCCCCGCAGCACCTGTATCTCGAGGTCCTCGTCGAGGCCGCCCGTCGCGCGGTTGTAGGCGATCGCGTGCGACACGGAGCGGAGGTTGTGCGAGGCGATCGCGACGCGGACCACCGGGCCGGCGTCGAGCAGGCGCGCGGTCAGCACCTCGAAGTTGCGGTCGCAGTCCGCCTTGGACTCATACACCGGGGTGCTCCAGCCGTGCTGTTGTGACTGCACCAGCTCATGGTCCCAGTAGGCGCCCTTCACGAGCCGCACGACCAGCGGTGGCGTCCGGGCGCTCGAGCGCGCGAAATCCAGGATCGCATCGAGCGTCTCGGTCGAGTCGCGCAGATACGCCTGCAACACGAGTCCGGCGGATGGCCCGCTGGAGAACTCAGGGCGCGAGAGCAGCTCGAGCACGAGCGAGAGCACCGCCTCACGAGAGTCAAGCGACTCCATGTCGATGTGAAGGTGGGCTCCGAGCTCTCGGGCGGCGCGCAGCAGCGGCACCAGTCGTCGCGCGGCGTCGTCACGCCCGAGCTCGGGTGAATCCGGCCGCAGGAGCGGCGTCAGCGCCGACACCTTGACCGACACATTCGCGCGCGGCAACCGGCCGGCGCTGTCGCGCTCCAGTGCGGGACGGTCCGGCCAGCGTCCGACGATAGCGCTGAGATCACCCAGCGCGGCGCTGCAGCGGGCCGCGTAGGCATCGGCTTCAGCTGCCGTCACGGTGGCCTCGCCGAGCAGGTCCACCGACGATGACACGCCGCGCTCCCAGAGGCCGCCGAGCACGCCGCCGGCAGCGCTCAGCGTCTCGCCGATGATGAACCGGTGCGCCATGTGACGCACGCCGCCGGCTGCGGCTGCGCCGAGCGCCGCGCGCCCCGCCTTGGTTCCAGCGATCCGCATCGCCGCGGAGATCGGCACCGGGGCGTCGTCAACCTCTGCCAGGAAGCCGACCAGATGACGCGCGAGGTCATCCAGCGAGTGGCAAGCCGGGGCGACGTCGACGAAGCGGAACAGCGCCGCCTTCAGCTCCTGGTTTGAAGACACCAGCTCCATCGCCCGCGCATCGACGGCGCGCACCGGATGGCGCGAAGCCGACGGCAGTGCAGCGGCGAGCTCACGCCCGATCCGCTGGGTCTGAGCCTCGATCGCGTCGATGTCGGGCAGCGTGCGCATGGCGCTACCGTAGCTTGCACGAGCCATGGTGGGAAAAGCGTCCCGCTGGCCGCAATGATCGCCTTCGGTCCATCGCCGATTTGAACCCACTCGGATACCCGAATACCCATTTGCTTGCAGGCAGAGCGGGCGCGTTCAGTGGGATTACCTGGCATCTCACGGGATGGACACCTTCAGGGCGCCACCATAAGATCGCATCGTGCTGGTCGCTCTGAGCGCCGACATGGAGGGCGTCTCGCAGCTGCGGGACCCGCGCTCGATCCTTGCCTTCGAGCGCTCGTACTGGTCGGAGGGACGCCGCAACATGACCGCTGACGTCGCGGCGGCGGCAGGCGGGCTGTTGCGGGGCGGGGCTGACGAGGTCGTGGTGCTCGACAACCACGGCAGCGGCAATCCGA
>JBEKNK010000150.1:0-2950 GCA_049522915.1 Solirubrobacteraceae bacterium
CCGTTGGTTCGGCGAGTCCGGCTCGAGGAGGCCGCTGACGCGGCGCTGGGCCATCTCCCGGTCTGGACACACGAGCTGCCGACGAAGTTGGGAGCGCTTCACGGGGCGGCGATCTCGCTCGTCGGCGATCCGGCGCCGGGGCTGTATGACGACATCGACGCGGAGCGCCTCGGCCGCGACGCTGTGGTGATTCCCGAGTGGGGTCAGGTGATCGCGGAGCGAACCGTCAATTGGGGCATCGTGCCGTCCCCGACGCGCGAATGGGCGACCGTCGTGCACCCCGACCTCGACGCCGACGCGGCGCTCGAGCGGCTGTGGACGCAGATCGAGCGCATCTGCCGCCTCGATGAACCAGACCCGGGCGCGGCGTGGCGAGCGCGTTCCGCCGATCTCGCAAGCTCGGCGCAGCGGCTCACCCTGGCCGGGCTGGACTCACTTCACTACGAGGGAGACGGAACGGACCTGCACGTCGGGCTGCTCCCCGGCGTGCGCTGGATGGGCGGCGGTTTCACGACCACGTGGGGCCGCGAGCACCTTCCCAACGTCCCGACCGAGGAGGTGTTCACCAGTCCCGATCCCGAGCGCACCGAGGGCATCGTGCGCTCGACGAAGCCTCTGCTGGTCGACGGCCGGGCCGTCACCGGTCTGCGGATGCGGTTTGAGCAAGGGCGTGTGGTCGAGGTCGACGCCGACAGCGGCGCCGAGCTGATGCGCGAACTCACCCGTCGCGACGAGGGCGCGGCTCGTCTGGGTGAACTTGCGCTCGTCGACGGCAGCGGCCGAATCGGGCCACTCGACACCATTTTTCGCCACACACTTCTGGATGAGAACGCGGCGAGCCACATCGCGATCGGACGTGGCTTCCCATTCACCGCCGACGACCCGTCCACCGCCGAACGGATCAACGTGAGCGGGGTGCATACCGACTTCATGATCGGAGGACCCGGAGTCCGCGTGACCGGCCGCACACGCGACGGCCAGGACGTCGACGTTCTCGCGCAAGACGGGACCTGGCGGCTGGCCTAGTTGCAGGGGCGAGGGCTATCCTGGCTGCAGTCCACACTCCAGGAGGGCCGTATGCCGATCAGCGCCCGTAACCAGATCAAGGGAACCGTTACGAGTATCACGCGCGGCGAAGCGACCGCGAACGTCGTGATCGATGCGAACGGGCTGCGCCTCGTGTCATCGATCACCGTCGAGGCGGTGCAGGAGCTAGGGCTGCGGGAAGGGAGCAACGTGACCGCGATCGTCAAGGCGTCTGACGTAATCCTCGCGACCGACTGACGTGATTCCAGCACCCGCGCGTCGGGCCCGCGCGCCTCGTCTTCGCGCGACGGGACAACGCGACCATCGTGTGTGCGGACGGCTCCTTTGCCGAAAGGCAGCAGGGCGTGTCGGTGTGGGCTTCGCGGTGAGCTGGCTCAGCTACGGTTGCGTGAACTCGACGGTGTTGGGACATTTCGAGCTTTGCGGGTCCACCACCGCGCAGGTTTCGTACTCCACGTCCTCGGTGAACGGGCCTTTGTACCCCTGCTCGTCGTTGACCTTCGTTGGCCGGTATGGGTAGCCACAGTTGTAGTCACCCATTTGGCCCGTGCACACCCAGTAGTGGCCGCTGATCTTTATCGCGCCGCCATCCCACCCCGGCCCGAAATCGATCACCCGCGCGTGGGGATTGGCGCTTCCGACGACCACCGCTTGCGCCGCAGAGCAGGACAAGTGCCACGGGTACACGCCACTGCGGCCATAGGTGAACTTGGCGTAGCCGCAACGCTTCAGCGCCGTTGGGCTCAGCGGCTTTGCGTAGGCACCAGCCCCGAGCACACTGGCGCCGAGCAACGTAAACACCACGATTCCGACGACTCTCGATCTGCCCCGCGCTAGATCCCGATGTCGCATCGCTACCCCTATCCCGGACAGTCGTCGGTGAACTGTCGAGAAAGTATACGGCGGCGTGTTACCAACGCGCTCGCCGACGGTACGGGAGTGCGTTATGTGTCATCTCCCGCAGCACCGACCGCCGAGGTTGAACCGCCGCCAGGACCGGCCGGGGCCAGATCAGCGCCACGGTCCGCCTCCGCGAGGCCCACGTCCGCGAGGCCCGCGACCACCGCGCCGCGACCGCATGTACATGCGCACCCCGATCATGCCGACGATGATCACCACCCCAACTGTGCCACCGCCGATCCCGTGCGCACCGAACCCGCCTAAGCCGAGCAGCAGAGACCGGCTCTGCAGATGCGCCGCTGCGAGCAGCGGCGCGATCGACGTCACGAGCAACTCACTCACCAAGGTTAGCGCCGGCGCCAAGGATCGTTGATTGGCCAACTCGCGGTAGGCTGTCGTCGCCGTGGCTTTGAGCGACGAGAAGTACATCTCGCTGACGACCTACCGTCGTGACGGGACGCCGGTGGCCACCCCCGTGTGGGCCGTCAAGCTCGACGACCAGCAAATCGGGTTCTGGACGAGCTCGGGATCGGGCAAGGCCAAGCGGCTGGCGCACACGGCGCACGTGACCGTGGCGCCCTGCGATGCGCGAGGTCGTGTGAAGGCGGGCGCCGTGGCCGTCGACGCCACCGCGCGTCTGGTTACCGGAGACGAACTTGCGGAGATCCGCAGCCGGATCGTTTCCAAGTACGGCGTCATGACGAAGTTCACCAAGCTGCTGGCAACGATCGTCGGCACGCTTCGCGGCAAGCGCATCCCCTACGGCGACCGCGGCGTCGTCGTCACGCTCAGCTCGCCTGCCTGAGGACACGCGCGGCACGCCGGCGCGAGTGTCGAAAAGCGCGCGCCATGGCACTCGCGGTCCGTCGCCCCCTCGGCGGGGCGAGTACGCTCGGGCTCATCATGAAGGCGATCGAAGGGTGAGCGATGCCGAGTTACATCACGTTGATGAATTGGACTGATCAGGGCGTGAAGAGCTTCAGGGAGAGCGTCGACCGCGCCG
>JBEKNK010000151.1:0-5801 GCA_049522915.1 Solirubrobacteraceae bacterium
TTCGACACGATCTACGCCGAGGGCCAGCGCCGCTACGTCGAGTCGCTCTCGGCCTACGCGCGCCAGTTCCTCGGCCAGATGGACAAGCCCGACGTCGACTCGATCGAGGGCCTCTCGCCGGCGATCTCGATCGACCAGAAGACGACCTCGCGCAACCCCCGCTCGACGGTCGGGACGGTCACGGAGATCTACGACTACCTGCGTCTGCTGTGGGCGCGGATCGGCGTGCCGCACTGTCACGTCTGCGGCGCGCGAATCGCCGGTCAGTCGATCGAGCAGATCACCGATCAGGTGCTCGAGCTGGCGGAGGGCACGCGCTTCATGGTGCTGGCGCCGGTCGTGCGCGGGCGCAAGGGGGAGTACGGGAAGCTGCTCGAGGAGCTGCGGGCCGAGGGCTTCGCGCGGGTGCTGGTCGACGGCGAGCTGCGCGGGCTGGAGGACGAGATCGTGCTCGAGAAGCAGGTCAAGCACGACATCGCCGTGGTCGTCGACCGGCTCGTGATGCGACCGGACGTGCGCAAGCGGCTGGTCGACTCGATCGAGACGGCCGCCGCGCTCGCGGACGGGATCGTGGCGGTGACGATCGTGGAGCGCGATGGCGGCGGTGAGCTCGGGGAGACGCTGACGTTCTCCGAGAAGTTCGCCTGCCTGAAGTGTGGAACGTCGATGCCGGAGCTCGAGCCGCGGATCTTCTCCTTCAACGCGCCGCAGGGCGCCTGCCCGCGCTGCACCGGCCTGGGCTCGCAGCTCGAGATCGATCCCGAGCTGGTCGTGCCGGACTCCGAGCTGTCGATCGCGCAGGGCGCGCTCGCGCCGTGGGCGGTGAGCAACTCCGGTTACTACGACCAGATGACCGCCGCTCTGGCCGAGCGCTACGGGATCGACGTCGAGGCGCCGTGGCGCACGCTCAGCGAGGCCCAGCGGCAGGTCTTCCTCTACGGCACCGGCGGCGAGCGGGTCGAGGTGCGCTACCGCAACCGCTACGGTCGCGAGCGCGCCTACGCCGCCCGCTTCGAGGGCATCGTCAACAACCTGCAGCGGCGCTACCGCGAGACCGAGTCAGAGCTCGCGCGCGAGAAGATCGAGGAGTACATGAGCGTGCGGCCCTGCCCCGCCTGCCACGGCGCGCGGCTGCGACCCGAGTCCCTCGCGGTGCTGGTCGCGGGGACGCCGATCAACGAGTTCTGCGCGCTCTCGGCGCGCGGCGCGCTGAGCTGGCTCCAGGACGTTCAGCTGAGCGACACCGAGCGCCACATCGCGCGCCTGATCGTGCGTGAGATCGGCGAGCGCCTGCGCTTCCTCGAGAACGTCGGCATCGGCTACCTCTCGATGGATCGCGCGGCCGCGACGCTGTCGGGCGGCGAGGCGCAGCGGATCCGGCTCGCCACGCAGATCGGCTCGGCGCTGGTCGGCGTGCTCTACGTCCTGGACGAGCCCTCGATCGGGCTGCACCAGCGCGACAACGCGAAGCTCGTTGCGACGCTCGAGCGGCTGCGCGACCTCGGCAACACCGTGCTGGTCGTCGAGCACGACGAGCAGACGATGCGTGCCGCGGACCATCTCGTGGACCTCGGCCCGGGCGCCGGCGAGCACGGGGGGAGGATCGTCGCGCAGGGGACCGCCGCGCAGGTCGAGGCGGTCGCGGAGTCGCTGACCGGCCAGTTCCTCTCGGGCGCCGCGCGGATCGAGGTACCCTCGCGGCGGCGCACGCCGAGCGGCGCGATCGAGATCCACGGAGCGACGCAGCACAACCTCAAGGGGATCGACGTGCGGGTCCCGCTCGGCACGCTGACGTGCGTCACCGGCGTGTCGGGCTCCGGCAAGTCCACGCTGGTCAACGACGTGCTCTACAAGGCGGTCGCGAACCGCCTGCACCGGGCCCGCCAACGTCCGGGGGCGCACCGCGAGGTCTCCGGAATCGACGCGCTCGACAAGATCATCGCCGTCGACCAGTCGCCGATCGGGCGCACGCCGCGCTCGAACCCGGCGACCTACACGGGGCTGTTCGACGTGATCCGCGATCTGTTCTCCAAGACGGCGGAGGCGCGGGCGCGGGGCTACAAGCCGGGCCGCTTCTCCTTCAACGTGAAGGGCGGCCGCTGCGAGGTCTGCCGCGGCGACGGCCAGATCCGCATCGAGATGCACTTCCTGCCCGACGTGTATGTGCCCTGCGAGCAGTGCCACGGGCGCCGCTACAACCGCGAGACGCTCGAGGTGCGCTTCAAGGGCAAGACGATCGCCGACGTGCTCGACATGTCCGTCGAGGAGGCGCTGGGGTTCTTCACGCACATCCCGGCGATCCACCGGCGCCTGGCGACGCTGAACGACGTCGGTCTCGGCTACATCCGCCTCGGCCAGCCGGCGACGACGCTCTCGGGCGGCGAGGCCCAGCGGATCAAGCTGGCCACCGAGCTGTCGAAGATCGCGACCGGCCGCACGCTCTACATCCTCGACGAGCCGACCACCGGGCTGCACTTCGCCGACGTCCAGCGGCTGCTCGACGTGCTGCACCGGCTCGTGGACGCCGGAAACTCGGTCGTCGTGATCGAGCACAACCTGGACGTGATCAAGAGCGCCGATCGGCTGATCGACCTCGGGCCGGAGGGCGGTGACGAGGGCGGCAGCGTGGTGGCGACCGGGACGCCCGAGGAGGTCGCGGCTGTGGCGGAGTCGCACACCGGTCGCTTCCTCGAGCCGCTGCTGGGCGCCGGCCCGACGCTGCGGCGCGGCGGCTCGCGGCGCAAGCTCGCCACGGCCGCCTGATCGGCGGCGCGCGTTGGTCGCGCTCAGCGCTCGAGTCCGGCGAGGCCGGCGCGGAAGGCCTCGAGCTCCTCGGGGTCGATCGAGAAGGTGTGCTCGGCGGTGGGGAAGCGGCGCGTGCGCACCTCGGCGGCGTATTCGCTGACGGCGCCGACCATCACCGAAGATCCCGAGCATGTCGTGGAGCACGAGCACCTGGCCGTCGGTCGCCGCCCCCGCCCCGATCCCGATCACGGGAATCTCGAGCAGCCGCGTGATCTCGGCGGCGATCGCGGCCGGCATCGCCTCGAACACGATCGCGAAGGCGTTGGCATCCTCGACCGCGAGCGCCTGCGCGGCCAGCTCGAGCGCGCGGTCCGCGGTGCGGCCCTGGGCGCGGCGCCCGCCGAGCGCCGTCGAGGTCTGCGGCGTCAGGCCGATGTGACCCATCACCGGGATGCCGGCCGCGACGATCGCCGCGATCCGCGAGATCGGTCCGGCTCCTCCGCCCTCGAGCTTGACCGCGTCGGCGCGCGCCTCCTTGACGAAGCGCTGGGCGGTGCGGACCGCCTGCTCGTCGGAGGCCTCGTAGGAGCCGAACGGCAGATCGGCCACCAGCAGCGCGGTGCGGACGCCTCGCCGTGTCGCGGCCGTCAGCATCAGCATCTCCTCGACGGTCACCGCGACCGTCGAGTCGTAGCCGAGCACGACCTCGGCCGCGGAGTCCCCGACCAGGACGATGTCGGCGCCGGCCGCGTCGACGATCTGGCCGCTGGGGAAGTCGTAGGCGGTCGCCATCACGATCGCCTCGCCGCGACGCTTGCACTCCGCGATCGCCGGCAGGCTGACCGGCACGCGCCCGGCGTCGGCCGTCGTATCGGTCTTTGGCGTGCTCGACATCCCGTTCAGACCCTGAGCTCGTCCGTGTGCTCGTCGACGGCGAGGATCCGGTTGTGGGCGTCGACGTGCACGACGCGCGGGACGTAGAGGTCGATCTCCTCGCGCGTGTAGCTCGCGTAGGAGATCACGATAATCCGGTCGCCGCGCGCGACGAGGCGAGCCGCGGCCCCGTTCAGCTTGACCTCGCCGCCGCCGCGCTCGCCGGCGATCGTGTAGGTCTCAAAGCGTGCGCCGTTGTCCACGTCGAGGACGGCGACCTGTTCGTGCGCAAGGATGTCGGCGGCGTCCAGGAGATCGCGGTCGATCGTGATCGAGCCGACGTAGTGCAGGTCGCAGTCGGTCACCGTCGCGCGGTGGATCTTCGACTTGAGCATCGTGCGCTGCACGCTCAGCGTCCTTCCGGCGCGGCGATCAGGTTGTCGATCAGTCGGGCGCGCCCGACACGCGCCGCGACGGCGATCAGCACCGGCGCATCGACGTGGCCGATCGGCTCGAGCGTCTGCGGATCGACGAGCGCGAGATAGTCCGGCTCGATCTCGTGGCGCTCCAGCTCCCGCCGTGCCGCCGCCGCGACGGCGTCGCTGTCGCGTTCGCCGTCGGCGATCGCCGTGGCCGCGCTGCGCAGCGCGCGCGAGAGGCCGAGCGCCCGCGTGCGCTCGGCGTCGCTGAGGTAGGCGTTGCGGCTTGAGCGCGCCAGCCCGTCGCCGTCGCGGACCGTCGGGCAGATCTCGATCGCGGTCGGGATGTCGAGGTCCGCGACCAGGCGCTGGATGACGAGCGCCTGCTGCGCGTCCTTCTGGCCGAAATAGGCCACCTGCGGCCCAACGATGTTCAGCAGCTTGGCCACCACCGTCGCGACACCGTGGAAGTGCTCCGGGCCACGGGCGGTCCCCTCGAGCGGCTCGCTGAGCCCTGCGACGACGACCGTCGTCGCGAAGCCCTGCGGATACATCTCCGCGCTGTCGGGCGCGAACAGCAGATCCACGCCCGCCCGGCCGGCGAGCTCCGCGTCGTGCGCCTCGTCGCGCGGGTAGGCCGCGAGATCCTCGTCACCGGCGAACTGCGCCGGGTTCACGAACAGCGACATGACGACGGTCGCGCACTGGGTCCGCGCCCTGTGCAGGAGCGCGAGGTGGCCTTCGTGCAGAGCGCCCATCGTCGGCACGAGGCCGATCGGACGCGGCGCTTCGCGCAACGCCTCGCGAGCCGCGGCGATCGTGCGAACCGTCGTCATTCTTTCGTTCATAGCTCGGTCCAGTTCCTCACTGCGGATACCGGTCGCGACTTTGGATCGGCACTGCAAGCTGGTCCGTCCCGGTGGGTGACGGCCTGCTCATAGCTTAGCGGGCCGGCTCACGCCTGGCTGCGGGTGCGGCACGCCGCGCACTACATTTGAGATCGTGCAGAGCGCGACCGACCGCCGCGAAGCCCTCAAGCAGCTGCTGATGACCGCGCGCGAATGCACTCGCTGCGCGGAGCTCGCCGCAACGCGAAACAGCGTCGTGTTCGGCGCCGGCAACGCCGACGCGGAGCTGATGTTCGTCGGCGAGGCCCCCGGCGCCAACGAGGATCTCCAGGGGCTGCCGTTCGTCGGCGCCGCCGGCAAGCTGCTGGAGACGCTGCTCGGCGAGATCGGGCTGAGCCGCGGGGAGGTCTTCATCGCCAACGTGCTCAAGTGCCGGCCGCCCGGCAACCGCGATCCGCGGCCCGGCGAGATCGACAATTGCACGCCGTATCTGATCACCCAGATCGAATTGGTGGCGCCGCGCGTGATCTGCACGCTCGGAAACTTCGCGACCAAGCTGCTGCGCGACGACCCGGCCGGGATCACGCGCGTGCACGGGCAGGCGGAGGTCCGCAGGATCGGTACCCACACGACCCGGCTGTTCCCGATCTACCACCCGGCGGCGGCGCTCTACACGCCGCGGACAATGGACTTTCTGCGCGAGGACTTCCACGCCCTGCCGGCCCTGCTCGCCCTGCCGGCGCCCGCAGCGCCGCCGCCGGCACAGCCGCCGCCGCCCGCCGCCGCGACGGTCGCGCCCGAGGCGCCCGCGTCCGAGGCGCCCGCGTCCGAGGCGCCCGCGTCCGAGGCGCCCGCGTCCGAGGCGCCCGCGTCCGAGGCACCCGCGTCCGAGCAGGTGTTCGCGGCCGCCGCGGCC
>JBEKNK010000152.1:0-2920 GCA_049522915.1 Solirubrobacteraceae bacterium
CGTGCAGTTCGGCGAGTACGGCCTGAAGGCGCTCGAATGCGGCTGGCTGACCAACCGGCAGATCGAGGCCGCTCGTATCGCGATGACCCGCAAGATCCGACGCGGCGGCAAGGTCTGGATCAACGTCTTCCCCGACAAGCCGGTGACCAAGAAGCCGGCCGAGACGCGCATGGGCTCCGGCAAGGGCTCACCCGAGGGCTGGGTCGCGGTCGTCAAGCCGGGCCGCGTCATGTTCGAGCTGGCCGGCGTCTCGGAGACCCTCGCCCGCGACGCGATGCGCCTCGCCGGCCACAAGCTGCCGGTCAAGTCCAAGTTCGTGCGGCGGGAGGACTGACCGCGATGAGCGCCGCCAAGGACCTGCGCGACATGACCGACCGCGAGCTCGCAGAGCACATCGCGACCACTCGCCGCGACCTCTTCGGGCTGCGCTTCCAGCATGCAACCGGCGAGCTGGAGAACACAGCGGGACTGCGCGCCGGCAAGCGCGAGCTGGCCCGAGCATTGACGATCGTCGCCGAACGCCGTGCCACGCACGCTGCCGTTGGCGCCGGGGAGAGTTGACGATGGCTGACGAACTGGAGCCGGAGGCGGCCGACGCCGCCGCGGCTGGAGCTGAAGAGGTGGATGTGGTGCCAAGCGAACCCGATACCGACGCCGTCGCGGAGGGCGACGCCGCGCCCGAGGCAGCGGCTGTTGAGCCCGAGACTTCGGCCGAGCCCGAGGCCGGCGCCGATAGCGACGCTGAACCCGAGGCTGCGGCCGTTGAGCCCGAGGCTCCGCCCCAGCCCGAGGCCGTCGCCGATGAGGCGCAGGCCGCGCCAGCGGCGGACGACGCTGAGGATGGGCCGCAGGCGGCTGAGGCCGAGTCCGACGCGCCGGAGGACGCGCCGGAGGCCGGCGCCGCACCCGCGGCGCCCCCTGCCGCCCCGAAGCCTGAGCCGGTGGCTGTGCTTGCTCCGAAGGAGCGCCGGCGTCTCAAGCGCGCCGCGAAGGAGCCTGCGCCCCGCGGCCCCGTCAGTCCCGAGGATCGCCAGGCCGAGCGCAACGCGCTGCGCGCCAAGAACGCGAAGGCAAGACGCGGCGAGCGGCTGAAGTCCCGCGCCGCCAAGCCAGCGAGCGAGGTTGCGCCGCCGACCGCGATCGAGCACGCCGTCGGACGCCCCCGCGCGCGCCAGGGCATCGTCACCTCCGACAAGGCGGCGAAGACGATCACCGTGCGCGTTGACACCTCGAGGCGCCACCGGCGCTACAAGAAGATCGTGCGCAGCTCAAAGACGCTGCACGCCCACGACGAGCACAACGAAGCCCATGAGGGCGACCTCGTGCGGGTTGTCGAGACGCGACCACTGTCGGCCACCAAGCGCTGGCGGCTGCTCGAGGTTCTGGAGCGCGCGAAATGATCCAGAACGAGACCCGGCTGAAGGTCGCCGACAACACCGGCGCCCGCGAGATCCTTTGCATCCGCGTCAAGGGCGGCTCACGCCGGCGCTACGCGCGCGTGGGCGACGTGATCACCGCCACCGTAAAGCAGGCGACTCCGCAGGGGACCGTCAAGAAGGGCGAGGTCGTGACCGCCGTCGTCGTGCGCACGAAGAAGTCCTTCGGTCGCGCCGACGGCACCTACATCGCCTTCGACGAGAATGCCGCGGTGATCATCGACGATGCGAACAACCCGCGCGGCACCCGCATCTTCGGGCCGGTCGCCCGCGAGCTGCGCGACCGCAACTTCATGAAGATCGTCTCGCTCGCGCCGGAGGTGCTCTGATGAAGATTCGCCGTGACGACACGGTGATCGTGATCAGCGGCAAGGATCGCGGGAAGACCGGCAAGGTGACGAGGGTCGACCCGGAGAAGCAGCGCGTCTACGTCGAGGGGCTGAACATGATCAAGCGCCACGAGCGTCCGCGCCAGGTGCCCGGGGCCCAGCGCGCGCAGTCGGTCGGCGGCGTGATCGAGCGTCCCGGGCCGATCCACGTTTCCAACGTCGCGCTGATCGACCCCAAGGACAAGCGGCCGACGCGCGTCGGGATCGAACGGGTGGACGGCAAGGCCTTCCGCATCGCGCGCCGCTCGAAGGCGAGGATCGACTGATGGCGCCCACGGCACAGCGCTCGCGGCTGAAGAGCCGCTATGAGCAGGAGATCCGCCCCGCTCTGATCGAGCGCTTCCAGTACACGACGCCGATGCAGGCGCCGGTGATTCGCAAGATCACCCTAAACATGGGCGTCGGCGACGCCAAGCAGGACTCCAAGGTGCTCGAGGCCGCCACCGAGCAGCTCGCGACGATCGCCGGCCAGCGTCCGAGCGTGCGTCGCGCGCGCAAGTCGATCGCCGCGTTCAAGCTGCGTGAGGGGATGCCGGTCGGCGTCTCGGTGACGCTGCGCGGCGAGCGCAGCTACGAATTCCTCGACCGGCTGATGTCGGTCGCGATTCCGCGCATCCGCGACTTCCGCGGGTTGAACCCGCGCTCGTTCGACGGCCGCGGGAACTACTCGCTTGGCGTGCGCGAGCAGATCATCTTCCCCGAAATCGACTACGACGCGATCGACCAGACCCGCGGGCTCGACATCACGATCACGACGAGCGCCAGGACCGACGCAGAAGCCTTCGCGTTGCTCGAGGCGTTCGGCTTTCCCTTCGCCCGCCCCGAGGGGGCTCCCGCTCCGTCATCGGCACCGGCGAGCTCCGCCGGCGAGCCGGCGCCCGAGGCCGACGGAGAGCTCTCGGCCGACGACGAGCTCGCGGCTGAGGCGATCATCGAGAACGCGGCGGAGGAGCTGATCGAGGAGGCGCTCGAGGAGATCGTGGCCGAGGAGATCGCCGAGGAGGCGCTCGAGGAGATCGTGGCCGAGGAGATCGCCGAGGAGGCGCTCGAGGAGATCGTGGCCGAGGAGATCGTCGAGGAGGCGCTCGAGGAGAT
>JBEKNK010000153.1:0-2917 GCA_049522915.1 Solirubrobacteraceae bacterium
AACGTCGCGGTGACGGTTCGATCGGCGGTCGAGACGATGTCGGTGTGCACCGTCGACTCGTTGAAGCCGAGACGCTGCCACTCCTCGGGAGCCACCGATGCCGGATCGCCGGCGAAGCAGTCGTGGTAGGACTTGCCCAGCGCGATGTGTGTATTGCCGAAGGGCCCGCCGACGTTCTCGTCGTAGAGCGTTTCGGCCATGAATTTGGTGATCCGCGAGAAGCGCCGGTCGGTCAGCGAGAACTCGCCGACCTTGTCCGCGTTCTCGGTCGCCACCATCTCGGTGATCACCTGCTCGTTCTGCTCGGCTGAGGCCTTCACGACACGCCCTTCGGCGAACTCGAGGCGGATTCCGCTCACCAGGTTGCCGTAGCGATAAAGCGGCTGGTTGAACTTGATCCAGCCCTCCGTGCCCCGCCAATCGGGGCTGGTGAAGATCTCGAAGCTGGGAATGTTGCGCCCGCTGCCCCCCACCCACTGGCGCCGCTCGCCGAGGCTGAGGTGCAGATCGACGTCGGCGCCGACGACGTGCAGCGACTCGATCGGCAGGGCGGTCAGGCGCGCGACGTACTCGCCGATCTGCGAGCTGACCTCCCGCCAGCGGGCGATCGGGTCGGGCTCCTCGAGAAAGCACGCGTCGGTGATCTGCTGCCAGTACTCCTGCTCGGAGAGGCCGGCCTCGGCCGCCATCGCCGGCGTGCCGTAGAGCCCGAGCGTCCAGCTGAAGCGCCCGGCGTTCTCCTTCTCGGTGCGCCAGTCCATCGCCGGCTTCAGCGAGAGCCCGTGGCGCATGATCAGGCCCGGATTCACGCCCTCGAGCGCGTGCATGTCGGTGTCGCTGAGGACGGTCACCTGATGGTCGATCTGGTCGATCATCCCGCGCATGTAGGTCGACGCGAAGAAGTCCACCTGCTGATCGTTGGCCAGATCGTAGAAATCGCGCGCGAGGTTGCACGCCGCATCCTCGTCCGGCATGTACTGGCCGATCGTATGCGCACCGGCGCGCCAGGCGGCCCGGTGGAGCTCGGCGTAGAGCGGCTTGGCAGCCTCGTGCGCCCCGATCCGCACGACCTCGCCCGGCTGCACCCCGGCACCGCCGCCGAGCGCGAAGTTGACGAGCACGTCGGCGTAGCGCTCGAGAACCTTCTGGGACGGCTGAAACGGCATCGACGCGACCCTACCCGATTGGGCCGACCGGCACGCACAGCCAAATTTCTGCGGAGGATGCGCCAATTTCACGTTGGCGGGCTTGCACTGGCTGCGGGCAGATCGTATGTTCTCGCCAGGACGCGGGACGAGCCGCAAAGAGCGAGGCCACCGAGGTGTGAGGCCGCGCCACCCAGAGATCGGAGCGCCCCTTCGGGAGCGATTCGAAGGAGGGTTCCTCAAACGGCTCGCTTCCGCGTCTGAATTATTTAAGCCGCCGGCTTGGCCGTGCGCCGCGGCTTTGCCGCCGCCGTCACGCCTCCGCCGTCTGAGAGCAGCCGCGCGGCGAGGATCCCGCCCAGACCGCCGAACAGGTGATCCTCCCAGGAGATCCCGGTGTGTGGCACGAGATCGGCGGCGAGCGCGCCGCCGAACAGCACCGCCACGACGACGCCCACCAGCAGCGCGCCGATGTTGCGATTGAAGAACCCGCGGGCGATCAGATAGCCCGCGTAGCCGAACACGACGCCGCTCGCGCCGACGGTGTCGGTGCCGCTGCCGGCGGTCAGCCAGGTCCCCAGGCCGGCCACCAGGATCACGATCACCGTCACCTCGATGATCCGGCGCGCGCCGGCGGCGGCGATCACCAGACCGAGCACGACGAACGGCACCGTGTTCCCGAGCAGATGGCCGAACCCCTCGTGCAGGAACGGAGCCGAGAGAATCCCGGGCAGCCCTGAGAGCGAGCGCGGGTAGATGCCGTCGCTGCTGAGGCGTTGCCCGTCGATCTTGTTGACGATCTCGACGACCCACATCACGGCGACGAGCACGCCGATCACGGCGGCACCCTCGAACAGCGCGGCCCGGCGAGCGGCTTTCACAGCCTCCAGTGTGACGCACGACCCGGCGTCTAGGATCCAATCATCCGACGTTCGCCGATCATGCTCGTGGCCCTAGCCGCTACCGCGCTGGCGGCGTGCGGCAGTCAGAAGAGCACACTGCCGCCGTCACCGGGCGGTTCCGGCTCGGTGGCGCTGCACAACCTCGCCCGCTACCCGGAGGTCTACGCCGACGCGCAGGTTGCGACGGTCGGTACGGTCGCCGCTGCACGCAGCGGCGAGGGGGTGCTCTACGTCCTGGACGGCGGCCACGGCACGCGGATCGTGCTCGAGCCGACGGCCAGGGCTGCATCCGAGCTCGGCAGGCGCGTACGCGTCGCGGGCCTGTTCACGGTCACCTTCCAGCTCGGCTACGAGATCCTTATCTCGCGGATATCACCAGTCGGTACCCTCTGAGCCGATGGCGGAGCACAGCGAAACGGGACCTCCGGCGGCCGGGGCGGGCCTTGCGCTGCGGCGACGGGATATCGTCGGGCTGGCCGGCCTGCTCGTCGTGGTCGGCGTGGTGCTCGCGCTGGTGGTGCACGGCGGCGCCGCGATCAAGGGACCAGGGGGCGTGGCCACCACGCACAGCGGCCGCTACGAAGGCCTCGCGCTCTCGAGCGCGGAGACGGCGCCGCCGCTCGCGCTGGACAACTATCTCGGCACGCCGGTCAACCTCGCGAGCTATCGCGGCAAGGCCGTGCTCGTCACCTTCCTCTACACGCACTGCCCCGACGTCTGTCCGCTCATCGCGTCCCACCTTCACACCGCGCTGGTGGAGATGCCAGCCGCGGAGCGCCGTTCGCTGCAGATCATCGCCGTGTCGGTCGATCCGCGCGGCGACACCCCGAGCACCGTGGCACAGTTCCTCGCCGCCCACGAGATGACCGG
>JBEKNK010000154.1:0-2839 GCA_049522915.1 Solirubrobacteraceae bacterium
TCACGGAGATCCTCGCTTCTTTGACGTCTCGGTCGGTGAGCGTGAGGCGAAGTGCACCTGGCGCACGCGGCGATGCGTGAGTGTGATGCGCTTCGCGTGGTCGTAGGCGGGGATTGTGACCGTGACGGGACCAGACACGCCGGTGGGGACGTTTGTGGTGAGCGTCAGCCTATGGCCCAGCGCCGTAATCGCAATATCGTCTCAACTTCACATAGTCCAGCGCATCCCAAAGTCACTGGGCGGACGACCTAGGCGCACTCGCAGATCCGTTTCTATTTCCGTGTCCGCTTCGAGAAAACGCCAGCATGCGAGTGAACGACCGTGGCCGCGCATGCGGACCCGGCGAGGCGTCACTTCGGCGTCGTGTTGTTCTCCTGCCAGAGCAGGCTCACGTGGGCGTTGCGCACTGACACGAGCTGCTGGTGTGCTTCGAACGCTTCGCCTCCCGGTATTTCGTCGGCGTATAGCGTGCCTTGCGGGCCGAACGCGAGGTGGGTGAGCCAGAAGTACTGGTTGAAGGCGAAAGTCGGCACGAGACGGTTGCCCTCGACGCGCAGGATGATGTTGCCGTTCTCGCCGTAGACGGCGCCGTCGGGGCCGCGCTCGAGCAGCGAGACGTTTCCGCCACTGCGTCGCGCCTGGCCGTCGGCGCCGAAGCCGACCTGGTGCGCCACGCCGCTCGGCGGCAGCTGCCAGATCGACCAGCCGTTGACCCCGGCGACATCAAGGTTGCCCTGGGCGTCGATTGCAATCGGGCCCAGGTTCGCGTCGAGGTTGCCCGCCCAGGGACCAGACGGCACGACGGCTCGAATCGTGTCAAGGGTCCCGGCGGCGGTCAGCCGCAAGAGCTGCGAGAACGTCGAGAGGTAGAGCTGTCCACTCGGACTGAGGGCAATCGAGGGCGGCGATCCGCTCGCGGCAAGCGAGCGCGGCGAACCGAGTGCAGCCGAGAGCGCGGGCGTGCCGTTGGCGATCGGGCGCGGCGAGCGACCGGCGGGTGCGCGGCCGTCGCCGGCGATCGTACGTATCACGCCGTTCGGGCTGACGACGCGCACGCGACCACCATCGACGATGTAGAGGCTTCCGTCGGGCGAGAAGGCGAGCTCGGAGACGTCCGAGAGGTCGGCATCCACGGCGGGGCCGCCGTCGCCCGCGAAGCCGACCTTACCGTTGCCCACGACGACGCGGAAGCGACCATCAGGCAGGCGAACCAGCACGCGGTCGCCGGCAACGTCGGTGACGTAGAGCGCGCCGTTGCGGCCGACGGCGAGCGCCCCGGCAACCCTCAGCCTGGCGAGGGCCCCGGTCGGCAGACCACCGGCGGTGCCGGCGCCGCCGCCCGAGGCCGGTGTGCCGCCGCCCGAGCTGGCGAGCGCGGCGATCGCTGCGCCAACGGTGAGCAGCGCGGCGACGGTCAGGATGCCGATCGTCCAGCGTCGAGCGCGAAGTCGGCGCGCCTCACGAAACAACGCCTCCTCGTCGAGGACCGGCTGGGGCCCTACCGGGGCTGTGATCACCGTGACTCCAGACCTTTCACCCATCGCTAATGGTGCTAGATTACTACCCACCATGCTATATGGCAAGATCGACACCTCGGAACCCACGCCGCTCTACCTACAGGCGGCGGCCGAGATCCGACGTGCGATCGCTGATGGCGAGGCCGGCCCAGGGGACCGGCTGCCGCTCGCCAAGGACCTCGCGACGATCCTCGGCGTCAACACGAACACGGTCCTGCGCGCGCTGCGCACGCTGCGCGACGAAGGGCTGCTCGAGTTCCGCCGCGGTCGCGCGATCACCGTCGCCGGCACGCCGCAGCGCGGGGCGGTACTGCGCAGCGTCAACGAGCTCGTCGAGTTCGCCCGCGCACAGGGCTACCGGCGCGACGAACTGATCGGCATGATCGAACGAGCACCCTGGCCCCGAGTTGGCGGCGGCTAAGCACGCGGCGCATTGGGCACGCCGAGACGTTGGCCCACCTGGCGGGCCGCGGTAAGAGACTGCCGGGTGTGGCTGCGTGGATCCGGCCGCACCGGGGCTGCCGGATGTCGCGCGACGACCGCCGCGGCGCGTGGAATCATGCAGACGTGATCGTCGAGCACGCCCTGTTGCCGGTCAAGGCCGGCCAGGAGGCGGAGTTCGAATCAGCCTTTGGCCAGGCCAAGACGATCATCGCTGGAATGCCAGGCTTCCGGTCGCTGACGCTCTCCCGTTGCATCGAGCGTCCGGATACCTATCTCTTGCTCGTCGAATGGGACCGACTCGAAGATCACACCGAGGGCTTCCGCGGCTCAGTCCAGTATCAGCGGTGGCGCGAAATGCTCCACCACTTCTACGAGCCGTTCCCAGTGGTCGAACACTTCCTGCAGGTCGACGCGGTTTAGACGGTCGGCCGATACGCAGCGCTCCGCAACAGCGGCGTCATGCGAAACGGGCCGCGCCGGGGAGCGCTCGGCGGCTACGACGCGCGGTCACCCGAGCCGTCGAACTCGTACGACCGTGCTCAGCTCCCGCCGTGACCCAGTCGTTGACCTGAGCGCTTGCCGCGGCCTCCTCGAGCGCCCGCTCGTCCTCCGTGACACGGAGCGGAACGTCCTGTGACCCCATCACGCGCTTGCGCGCATCACGGGCTCTCGTACTCGTCGTGGCGGTGCCACCAGGGTCGGGTCTCGTTGCGTCCGAGTGGCGCGCGGTCGAGCCATTGGTACATGGCCCAAAGGCCGTCGATCCCGCGCCCGTACGCCGAGTAGGTGTGGTAGGCCACGCCATCCTCGAGCGCGAACGCGCTCATGCCGGGCCCCTCCTGCCGGTAGGTCGCCCAGTTTGTTCCAACGCTTGATGC
>JBEKNK010000155.1:0-2830 GCA_049522915.1 Solirubrobacteraceae bacterium
CGGTTGGAATACTCCCAGCTGACGTGCGGGGTGGCGACGATCGTGCGCGTCCCAGCGCCCGCCGCGGTGCGTGCGAGCAACAGAGACTCCTCCCACGTCGCGGGGCCGTCGTCGATTCCCGGCAGCACGTGGCAGTGGAGGTCGATCACGAGCGCCGGGTAACTCTATGCCCTCGTGGGTGAGCCCTTCGCGTCGCCGGGCCGCCAGGCGCAGCCGATCGAAGGATCGCCGACCAACTGGACGGATCAGCCCGGCCAGGGATTTCGGGCGCGAGCGGGGATCGTGAGCCTGCTCGGGCGTTGCGCAGCGGGGTGGCGTATCTCCCCCCAACTCTGGGTTGGTCGAGCGGTACCATGGGTGAGCGGATATTTGGGACACACGCATGACGCGTCGGTCTGACGCTCCTACTAGCTTTGAGCGCGAACGTGTGCGGGCTCAGCTCCCGCCTCGCCGTCACCCCCGGCCGCAGCAGCCGGCGACAAAGGAAATGGACGACATACGCCAGCGAGACATGATCGGGGCGCGATGACTGCCCCGGCGACCAGCCCACCGGCGTTCAGCGGGTCTGAGGCCCCGCCCGCTTCGCTCTCACTTGGCCGGGTGGCGATCGTGCATGACTACCTCAACCAGCGCGGCGGCGCTGAGAAGGTCGTGCTCGAGATGTCCGGCATGTGGCCGGCGGCGCCGATCTACACCTCGCTGTACCGGCCCGACTCGACCTTCGAGGAGTTCGCCCGCGCCGACATTCGCACGAGCTTCGTTGATCGAATACCTGTGGACCGCGGCTTTCGCAACCTCTTCCCGCTCTATCCAGCTGCCTTCTGGTCCTTCGGCGAGATCGACGCCGACGTGGTGATCGCCAGCTCGAGCGGTTGGGCGCACATGGCGCGCGCGGTTGAAAGCGCCGTGCACCTCGTCTACTGCTACACGCCGGCGCGGTGGCTCTACCGCGACGACTACATGAACTCGGGCGGGCGGAGCGCACGCCGGCAGTCGCTTCTGGCCCCGCTCGGCGGCGGCCTGCGCGCCATCGACGCCCGCGCCGCGCGCCGCGCCGATGGCTACATTGCGATCAGTGACGCGATCCGCCAGCGGATACGCCGCGCCTACGGCATCGACGCTCCCGTCGTCTATCCGCCGGTGAACACCGAGCGGGTCCGCCCGCGGCCACGCGGTGAGCGGCTGCTCGTCATCTCGCGCCTGCTGCCCTACAAGCGCGTCGATCTCGTCGTCGCCGCGGCTCGTCAGCTCGGGCTCGGACTGGACGTCGTCGGGGACGGTCCGGAGCTTGACGACCTGCGACGCCGTGGCGGTCCGGGCACGACGTTTCACGGCGCGGCCACCGAGGACACCGTCACGCAGCTGCTCGAAACCTGCTCAACCGTCTGCGTCGCCGGCGAAGAGGACTTCGGCATCGTGGCTGTCGAGGCGCAGGCGGCGGGAAAGCCGGTCGTCGCATACGGACGCGGTGGCGCGCGCGAGACCGTCGAGGACGGTGTGACCGGCAGCCTGTTCGCCGAACAGACCGTGGCCTGCGTCGCCGACGCCATCGCAGCCTGCCAAGAGCTCGACACCGCCCCGGAGCGCATCGCCGCCACCGCGGCCAGATTCTCGGCCACAGCCTTCGCCGAGGCGTTGACGAGCGTCATCGCCGCGACAAAAGAGCGGCGGACGCTGGATATTTCCGCGCGTTTGCCGATAGATGCCCTATGAGTCAGGGCGAGGACCTCCCTCGGGCAGCACCACAGCAGGCGGACCCGCAGCCGGAGCCGCTTGATCTCGGCGCGTACCTGCGCCCGATCCGGCGCTGGAAGTGGGTGATCCTCGTGATCGCGGTCCTGGCTGCCGGCGGCACCTACGTCCTCACGTCGCACGAGCAGAAGACCTACGTTGCCGAGGCGCTCGTGGAGGTCCAGAACGCGGACCCGACCCAAGCGGCATCCGGCCCACCCACCTCAGAGCAGCTGCAGGACGTCGCGACGCTCTTCACCGACCGGGCCATAACCACCGCCGTCTACAACGATCTGCACCTCCCGATCGGGGCCGCCGGCTCCGTTGTGGTCTCGCCCTCGTCGACCTCGGACTTTGTCGGTGTCCGCGCCTCGAGCCATTCGGCCGTGCTGGCCGCGCGCCTCGCCAACACCTACGTGAGCGTGTTCCTCGCCTCCCAGGCCCACGCCGTGGCCGCATACGACGTCGCCGGCGCGGCCGCGGCAAGCGCGAGCCTGAAGGCGACCCCGAACACAGCCGCCAATCAGGCTCAGCGCCAAGCGCTGATCGCGACGATCGCTGCCGACGACGCTGCCGCGGGCAACCCTTCGCCGGGAGCTACGGTGCCCGACCCGGCCCTGGTTCCGGCGTTCCCGTCGTCGCCACAGCCCAAGAAGGACGCGATCTTCGCTGGTCTGATCGGCCTGCTGCTGGGGATCGGACTCGCGTTCATCCTCGATTTGGCCGACCGGCGGCTCGTTCGCGTGTCGTCGGTGCAGTCTATCTACGGACGATCGGTCGTCGCCGTGCTGCCGCACGTCGCCAACGCGGCGCCGCGCGACCACGGCTCGTTCCTGACGCCGCCCGAGTTCGTCGAGGTGATGCGCAGCCTGCGGGTCAATCTGCGGCTCAGCTCGGGCGGTCAACCGCTGAAGAGCGTGATCGTCACGAGCGCGCTGCCCTCAGAGGGGAAGTCGACGTGCGTGCGCGATCTGGCATTTGCCTACGCCGACGCCGGCGAGCGGGTGCTCGTGATCGATTGCGATCTCCGCCGTCCCAGCCTGGCAGGCGTTTGCGCGGTCAAACCGGAGGTCGGGCTCGTGCAGATCCTGCGCAGCGA
>JBEKNK010000156.1:0-2692 GCA_049522915.1 Solirubrobacteraceae bacterium
CACCTGGGACTTCGTGCAGTCGCCGACGACCCGGCGCGCGTCGGAGGATGCCAGCGCCGAGATCGCGATCGCGCCGGCGAGCAGCAGCGCCAGAAACGGGGCACGCACACGCATGTGCCGACCTTAGGACCTCGGCCGTTCGCCGTCAACCGCGAGGCGCCCGCGCAGCAGCTTCCCGGAGGCCGTTCGCGGCAGCCGCGCTGCGAACGTGATCGCCTTGGGCACCTTGAAGGGCGCCAGTGACCGCGCGCAGTGCGCGCGCAGCTCCTGCTCGGCGACGGCCCGGCGGGCGACCACGACCGCACGGACCTCCTCGCCCCAGCGCTCGTCCGCGACGCCGTAAACGCCGGCCTCAAGCACCGCCGGGTGCGTCTCGAGCACCGCCTCGACCTCGCTCGGGGAGATGTTCTCGCCGCCGGAGATGATCGTGTCCGCGCGCCGGCCGCTCACGCGCAGTGTTCCATCGGCGGCCAGCACGCCGAGGTCCCCGGTCGCCAGCACGCCGCCAATCACGGCCGGGCTGACGGTGGGCCCGCTCACGAGGATCTCGCCGTCGCCGCCGAGCGTCACGCGCGTGCAGAACAGCGGCCGGCCACAGTCCACGCCGCGCTCCCCGGGCGTCTGGGTGGCGACCTGCGAGCAGGCCTCGGTCAGTCCGTAGGTCTGGCAGACCGCGACGCCGGCTCCCCGCGCGCGCTCGAGCAGCGCGGCCGGCACCGGCCCGCCCCCGGCCAGCGCGCAGCGCAGCGCCGGCGGGTCGGCGAGGCCGGCGTCCAGGAGCCGGCGCAGCGTCGTCGCAACGACGCTGACGATCGTGATCTCGCGCGTCATCAGCGCCTCGAGCGCGAGCTGCGTCTCGAAGCGCTCGTGCACCACGGCGGTGGTCCCGTAGATCGCACTGCGCAGGATGATCGAAAGCCCGCCGACGTGGACGAGCGGCAGCGTGCAGAGCCACCGCTCAGCGGGAGCTGACCCCAGCGCGACGGCGGAGCCGATCGCGCTCCATAAAAAGTTGCCGTAGGTCAGGGGCACTTCCTTGGCCTGACCGCCGGTTCCCGACGATCGCACGATCAGCGCCGTCGCGGACAGCTCGTGGCCGGCGTCCTCGAGCGCCGGTCCGCGGCACGCCAGCGGCGCGTCGATGACCGCGTCGCACCCGGGCGTCACCGAAGGCGCGGGGTCGCGCAGATCCAGCGGCGCCGCGACCGCTCCCGCCCGCAGGCACGCATGCAGGGCGATCACGAAGTCGGCCCCGGGCGCGAGCGCGATCGCGACACGACTCCCCGGCGCGACGCCGAGCTCGCGCGCGCCGGCGCCGGCCAGCGCCTCGAGCTCGCGGTAGGTCAGCGAGCGCTCGGGCGTCTCCACAGCGATCCGATCGCCCGCCCGGTGGGCCGCCCGCGTCAGCCACGCCTCGACCTGCATGCCCGAAAGGCTAGCCTTGCGGTCGTGCCTGACGAAGTGAGCGCCGCCGCAGCGCTCGAGTGGGTGGCCGACGGCGACTACGCCGACATCCGCTACGAGCGCTCACGCGAACCCGGAATCGCGAAGATCACGATCGATCGCCCCGAGGTCCGCAACGCATTCCGGCCCCAGACCGTGGTCGAGCTGTCCGACGCCTTCACGCGCGCACGCGAGGACACCACGGTCGGCGTGATCGTGCTGACCGGCGCCGGCGGCGAGGCGTTCTGCTCCGGCGGCGACCAGCGCGTGCGCGGCGACTCCGGCTACGAGTCCGAGCCCGGCGGCGTCGGACGCTTCCACGTCACCGACCTGCACCTGCAGATCCGCCGGACACCAAAGCCAGTCGTCGCGATGGTCGCCGGCTACGCGATCGGGGGCGGCCACGTGCTGAGCGTCGTGTGCGACCTGACGATCGCGGCCGAGAACGCCCGCTTCGGCCAGACCGGCCCGCGCGTGGGATCGTTCGACGGCGGTTACGGCGCGAGCCTGCTCGCCGCCCAGATCGGCCAGAAGCGCGCGAAGGAGATCTGGTTCCTCTGCCGCCAATACGACGCTCGCCAGGCGCTGGAGTGGGGCCTTGTGAACGCGGTCGTGCCGCTCGAGCGTCTCGAGGCGGAGACGGTCGCCTGGTGCCGCGAGATGCTTGCGCTTTCCCCCTTCGCGCTGCGGCTGTTGAAGGCCAGCTTCAACGCCGCCGAGGACGGGCTCGCCGGGGTGCAGCAGCTCGCACACGACGCGAACCTGCTGTTCTACGGTTCGCCGGAGGCGCGCGAGGGTCGCAGCGCCTACGCGGAGAAGCGCCCGGCCGACTTCTCGCAGTTCCCCCGCCGCCCGTGAGGATCTGGCTCATGGCGGCGCGGCCGCGGACGCTGCCGGCCGCCGTCGCGCCGGTGCTCGTCGGCACCTCGCTCGCGATCCACTACGGCACCTTTCACCCGCTCGCCTTCATCGCCGCGCTGCTCGGCGCGCTCGCAATCCAGATCGGCACGAACCTCTCCAACGACTATTCAGACGCACGCCGCGGCGCCGACACCGACGAGCGCATCGGCCCGGTCCGCGTGACCGCGGGCGGCCTCGTGCCCCCGCGCCAGGTCCTGATCGCGACCTACCTGACCTTCGGCGCCGCCGTGCTCTGCGGGATCTACCTGATCGCCATCGCCGGCTGGGCGCTGCTGGCGGTCGGCGCGGCCTCGATCCTCGCCGGCGTGCTCTACACCGGCGGGCCGCG
>JBEKNK010000157.1:0-2627 GCA_049522915.1 Solirubrobacteraceae bacterium
CGGCGCGGTCGACGCTCTCCCTGAAGCTCTTCACGCCCTGATCAGTCCAATTCATCAACGTGATGTAACTCGGCATCGCTCACCCTTCGATCGCCTTCATGATGAGCCCGAGCGTACTCGCCGCGCCCCGCGACCGCGTGGGATGCCCTGGCAGGTCAGGCCTCAACGCGACAGCCGACCGCTTCACGGGTTGCTCTGCTCGCGCGCGGCCAGCCAGTCGTCGAAGTCGCGGGCGACGATCCGCTCGTCGTGGACTCCGGCGGCAGCCGCCGAGGCCAGCCAGACGATCGGCGGTCCCATGATCGCGGGGTCGAGCAGGGTGGCGCGAAGCTCAGCCGGCGTTTCGTCGGGAATCATTCCGGTGGCGGTCGCCCCGCCGGGCAGCAGGATGTTGGCGGTGACCGGCGTGCCGGCGAGATCGGCGGCCATCACCCTGGCCAGGGCCTCTACGGCGGCGCCGGAGGGCCCGTAGGGGACGAAGCCGCGGCGGGTCATCGTCTGCTCGCTCATCGAGATCGTGATCACCCGGCCGCTCCCGGCGCTCAGCATCCGCGGCACGACGGCCCGTGCGAGGAGGAAGGTGCCGGTCGCCTTGGTCTCCAGCACGTCGCGAAAGCCGGCGAGCGGCACCTCCCAGAACGGCTGCGGCTGCGTCATGAAGCGCGGGTTGACGGTCCGCATTCCAAGCCCGGCGTTGTTGACCAGCACGTCGAGGCCCTCGAGCATCCCGCTCGCGGCATCGACACCCGCCGCGACCGAGCCGGCGTCGCGGACGTCGAGCTCGATTCCCACCGCTCCGCCGCCGAGCTCCGCGGCGGCGGCCTGCGCCCGTTCGCGCTCGCGGCCGGTCACCGCAACCTGGGCGCCCGCCTGCACGAGCGCCTGCGCCATTGCCCGCCCCAGGCCGCTCGTGCCGCCAGTCACCAGCACGCGGACGCCGCTCAGCTGTGCCATCGAAGGCGAGCCTACTCCCGCGGCGCGAAAACCCCGCCCCACTTGGCCGCCGGCGACAAATCTGCTATGATCACACTTAGATTTATATGCAGCCAGATCGCTTCACGATCCGCGCGCAGGAGGCGCTTGCCGAGGCCGTTCGCCTCGCCCAGGCCGCGCGCAATCCCCAGGTCACACCGGCGCATCTGCTCCAGGCGCTGCTCGCCGACCCCGACGGGATCGCGCTCTCGCTGCTGCGCAAGCTTGGTGGCGATCCGGACGCGATCGCTGCGGCGCTTCATGGCGCGCTGGACTCGCTGCCGGTGCTCGAGGGCGCGCAGGCCGAGGCGCCGGCGACCGCCTCCGAGCTGGCGGCCGTGCTCAACGGCGCCGACGGCGAGGCGCGCAAGCTCTCCGACGACTACGTCTCGACCGAGCATCTGCTGCTCGCGCTCTCCGCGCACCCGGGTCGCGCCGGGGACGCGCTGCGCGCCGCCGGGGTCACGCGCGAGCGGCTGCTCGCGGCGCTCGGCGAGGTGCGCGGCTCCCACCGCGTCACCGACCGCAGCCCCGAGGAGCGCTACCAGGCGCTCGAGCGCTTCGGGCGCGACCTCACGGCGGAGGCGGCGGAGGGCAAGCTCGACCCGGTGATCGGGCGCGACGCCGCGATTCGCCGCGTCGTGCAGATCCTCGCGCGGCGGACCAAGAACAACCCGGTGCTGATCGGCGAGCCGGGCGTCGGCAAGACGGCGATCGTCGAGGGGCTCGCCCAGCGGATCGTTTCCGGCGATGTGCCCGAGACGCTGCGCGACCGCCGTGTGGTGGCGCTCGATCTCGGCTCGCTGCTGGCGGGCGCGAAGTACCGCGGTGAGTTCGAGGACCGCCTCAAGGCGGTGCTGAAGGAGATCGCCGACGCCGCCGGCGCGGTGATCCTGTTCATCGACGAGCTGCACACGATCGTCGGCGCCGGCGCCGCAGAGGGCGCCGTCGATGCCGCCAACCTGCTCAAGCCGATGCTCGCGCGCGGGGAGCTGCGCGCGGTCGGTGCGACGACGCTCGACGAGTACCGCAAGCACATCGAGAAGGACGCGGCGCTCGAGCGCCGCTTCCAGCCCGTGCTGGTCGACGAACCGAGCGTGGAGGACACGATCGCGATCCTGCGCGGCCTGAAGGAGCGCTACGAGAACCACCACGGCGTACGCATCCAGGACAGCGCGCTGATCGCCGCCGCCGAGCTCTCAGACCGCTACATCGCCGACCGCTTCCTGCCCGACAAGGCGATCGACCTCGTCGACGAGGCGGCCGCCAAGCTGCGCACCGAAAAAGAATCGATGCCGGTCGAACTCGACGAGGCCAACCGCCGGGTGATGCAGCTCGAAATCGAACGCGAGGCGCTCAAGCGCGAGACCGATGCCGCCTCCAAAGATCGGTTGGCGAAGCTCGAAAAGGAACTGGCCGAGGCCCAGGAAAAGCGATCCGCGCTGCAGGCGCAATGGCAGGCGGAAAAGGGCGGCCTCGAGAAGCTCTCGAAGATCAAAAGCGATATCGAGCAGACCCGCCACGAGATCGAAAAGGCCAAGCGCGAGTACGACCTCAACAAGGTTGCCGAGTTGCAATACGGCAAGCTCGCCGCCCTTGAGAAACAGTTGGCTGAGGCCGAGAAAACGGCCGACAAGGGCGTCGGCTCGCGCCTG
>JBEKNK010000158.1:0-2602 GCA_049522915.1 Solirubrobacteraceae bacterium
CGGTGGCCAGATCTTGGCCGGCGGGGAACGGCTGAAGGACGGACCCCTCGACCGCGGCTTCTACGCTGCGCTCACGGTGGCCGAGGTTCCCGAGACGAGCGAGGTGTGGAACACCGAACTGTTCCTGCCGCTAGTGACTATCGCTTCCGTCGCTGGCCTCGACGAGGCGATCGCCAGGGCCAACGACACCGAGTACGGCCTCACTGCTGGCATCTACTCCTCCGACGAGCGTGAGATCGAACGGTACTTCGATGCCGTCGAGGCATCGGTGATCTATGCGAACCGCCGAAGCGGCGCCACCACCGGCGCCTGGCCCGGGATGCAGCCGATCAGCGGCTGGAAGGCGTCCGGGAGCACCGGCAAGGGGACGGGCGGCCCGTACTACATCCAGCAGTACATGCGCGAGCAGAGCCGCACGATCGTATCCGCTTGAGTGGGACAGCCATGAATCCTCCCGTCAACGAGAGCCCCGCACGTCCGGTTGCCATGGTGAGCGGCGCCGGGTCGGGAATCGGGCGGGCGATCGCGATCGCGCTCGCCCGCCGCGGTGCCCGGGTCTGCCTAGTGGGACGCACCGCGGCAACGCTGACCGAGACCCAAGGACTGATCATCGCCAGTGGAGGGTCGGCGGATGTGCTAGTCGCCGACCTTGCCGACGGACAGGCCGCGCGAGGCGTTGTCGCCGACGTGCTGGAGGTAGCGGGTGACCTCGAGATCGTGGTCCACGCCGCAGCCATCTGCGCTCCCTCGAGCGTCCTCGACCTGACCGAAGAGACGTGGGATCGGACGCTCGACGTTGCGCTCCGGGGCACCGCGCTCAATACGATTGCGGCAGCACGTCACATGCGCGACCGCGGTCGCGGAAACATCGTCTTGATCACTTCGATTGACGCGGAACTGGTAGAGCCGGGACTCGCTCACTACTCCGCCGCCAAGGCCGGCCTTGCAGCGTTTGGTCGATGCATGGCCGTGGAGCTCGGCCCGACCGGGATCAGCGTCAACTCGGTGGCTCCGGGCTGGGTTCGAACTGAGACCGCAGCCCCGCGCCTGGATCGGGCGACACCGGAGTCGCTGCAGCGGCTCAACGCGGTCGCGCGCCCCGCCGACCCCGTTGAGATCGCCAATGTGGTCGCCTACCTCGCGTTCGATGCGCCCCCCTATCTGACCGGCACCACGATCACCGTCGACGGCGGCCAGAGCATCAAGGCGGCGATGCCATGAGCGCCCCTCATCCGTCAGAGCGCGTCCGCGACCGTCCGGTGGCGATCTGGCATCAGAGCTACACCGCGATTGATTGGCTGCCGCGCTATCGCTCGCAGCTGGTCGCGCATCACGCTCGCCGCGGGCCGGTCGGCAGCCGACTGGAGGTTCATGGTGTTCCCGCAGATGCCGTGCCGAACGGACCGGGCGACCCGGTCACCGATCGCGCGGTTAGGGATGCAGCCGCCCGTGCTGAGCAGAGCGGTTTTGACGTCGTTGCGCTCGGTTGTTTCTACGACCCGGCGCTCGGCGAGGCACAGAACGATGTCGGCATCCCGGTCGTCGGGGTCCTGCAACAGGCCGCGCTCGTCGCAGCTACGAGCCGCCGCCCATTTGCGCTCATCGCGTTGTCGCAATCCGAGGCCGAGCTAGCTGCGCAGATGGTGTCCGCTTACGGTTGTGCCGAACGGCTCGTCGCTTCGCTCGTGCTCGAACCGCAGATGTCGGAGGCGGCGATCGAGGCCGCCTCGCCGAATCAAGGTGAGGCGATCCTCGGCGCCTTTGCGGCTACGTGTGCTCGTGCTGCAGACACCGGCGCCGAGCATGTGGTCCCCGTTGAGGGTGTCCTAGCCGCCTTTCTGGCGGCCAGTCGCGTGACCATTTCAGGGACACTGACGGTCGCGGAACCGTTCGTGACGCTGTGGGAGGCCGCGGCGGCCGCCGTGCGGTCCGGTCGTCGCGAGTCGCCGGTTGCTACGCATGCAAACGAAGCAGGGCACTGATGAGGAGCGCCGCATCAGTCGGCTCCGCCGGAACCACACTCGAGGAGCTGGAGGCGACCTGGAAGTCGGCGCTAATCGCCCGCACGCGCACGTCGCTCAACGCCGACAAGGCCGCCGCGGCCACGCAGCCCGCCACCCAGCGCCAGCGTTTCAGCTCCGGGCTTCCCCATCCGATCTACATCGAATCCGGCAGCGGTGCGTACTTCGACGATCTCGATGGAAACCGCTACCTCGATCTCACGGCCGGCTGGAACGCGGCGATCCTCGGACGCTCCAATCCGGCCATCCGCGACGCGGTTGCCGGGGCGATGACTAGATCAGGCTCGCCCGGCGGGGCGATGCATCCGACGCTCGGCAGGGATCGGCTCGCCGCGAAGCTGTGCGAGCTCGTTCCCGGCGCGGAACGGGTGATCTTCGCTCCGTCCGGATCGGAGGCCAACGCGTACGCCGTCCGGCTCGCGCGGGCCTTCACAGGACGCAACCGGGTGCTGAGGATGGACGGTGGCTATCACGGCCAATACGACTATCTCGTCGGCGGGGAGTCCTCTCGCCTCGGCTTGCCTGAACATGTCTTGGACGAGGTGGTCACCGTGCCGTTCAATGACATCGAGGCGTGCACC
>JBEKNK010000159.1:0-2592 GCA_049522915.1 Solirubrobacteraceae bacterium
TAGTCCTCGCCTCAAGCGCAGATCCCGGTGGAACAGGTCAGGCGCCAGTGCCATGAAGCCAGCCGCGGCCAGCCAATCGACCTGCTGGCGCAGGTCGTGGTCATGGCTGACACGTCGCGGATCTCACGCCGACGACCGCGCCGGGGGCACCCCCGTATAGTCGCCTGACGATGTCGCCTCCGGACCTCGGATCGCGGCCACAGCCGTGGTTCGTCCGCCGCCGCTTCGGGGTGGGCTACCGGCCGCTGGCCTGGCAGGGATGGGCGATCGCCGGCGTTCTGGTGGCCGCCGCGGTCGTGGCGCTGCTGGTCGTCCACACGTCGACCGCACGGATCGTCCTCGTGCTCGCGCTGGTCGCGGTGTACAACGCAGTCGGCTGGCGCCTGTCCGGTCCGCGGCCGGACCCCGGGGACGCCGCGGAGGAGGCGCCCACGGTCGCCGTGCGAAAGCCGGTGGAACGCACGCCGGAGCAGCTGGAAGTGATGGCCCGGCTGCGGGCGGAGGCGTCGATGCCGCCCCGGCGCTCGCCGAGCGGAGACGACGCCATCGCCGTCGAGGGGCTGACGAAGCGCTTCGGCGAGCGCACCGCCCTGGATGACGTCTCGTTCAGCGTCGGCTGGGGCGAGGTCTTTGGTTTCCTCGGACCAAACGGCGCGGGCAAGACCACGACCGTGCGGACCCTTGGGACACTGATCGCGCCGACCGCCGGTTCGGCCGTCGTGGCCGGGATTCCCCTGACCCCCCAGAACGCCGTCGCGATCCGCGGCCGCATCGCGATCATGCCGGAGGCTCCGGGCCTGTACCCGCGCCTGACGGTCGCCGAGAACCTCGAGTTCTTCGCCGGCCTCTACGGACTGTCGGACGTCCGCCCGCGGATCGAGCAGGCGCTCGCCACCGTCAACCTCGTCGACCGCGCAGGCGACCCCTGCAACAGCTTGTCGAAGGGGCTCAGGCAGCGCGTCGCGATCGCACGGGCGCTTTTGAGCGATCCCCGGGTCCTGTTCCTTGACGAGCCGACTTCGGGGCTCGACCCGGTCGCCTCGCGCGAGGTGCACGAGCTGATCGGCGCACTACGCGAGCGGGGGGTGACGATCGTCCTGACGACCCACCGCCTCGAGGAGGCCGAGCGGATGTGCGACCGCGTCGCGATCCTCAACACCACGCTACGAACCGTGGGCCGCCCAGATGAGCTGCGCGAGCGCCTGTTCGCGCGCTCGTTGGCGGTCACGACGGTCGCTCCGCTGGACGCCCCCGAGCGCGTGTTCGCAGGCATCCCCGGGGTCGAGGGCTGGCATCCGGACGACGATGGCGGCTACGAGCTGACCGTGTCAGACCCTCGTGCCGCCGCGCCGGCGCTGACGCGGGCGCTCGTCGCCGCGGGTGCCGACGTGATCTCGATCAGCGAGCGGCGACGCTCGCTCGAGGACGTCTACCTGGAGCTGATCGACGAGGACGTGGAGGCGAGGCGCCCGTGAGCATCGATCCGGGCCGCGTGCGGGCCGTATTCCGCAAGGAACTGCTCCAGTTCCGGCGCAACCGCGCGATCGTCGTGACGATGGGGATCCTGCCCATCCTGTTCCTGACCGGCCCGATGATCAACCTCTTCTCGCTGACCGCCTCCGCGGACAGCTCGACGGTGCACGGCGTGGCTGGGTCGGTCCTTCTGCTGATGCTGATCGTGCCCGTGATCCTGCCCGCCGCGATCTCCGCATACTCCGTGGTCGGCGAGCGCGACCAGGGCACCCTCGAGCCTCTGCTGACCACCCCCGTTCGCCGCGGCGAGCTGATGCTCGGCAAAGGCCTCGCGGCCGTGCTACCCGCGGTCGCCGTCACCTACGTGCTCTACGCAGGCTTCGTCGTCGCCGTGCGACTGTGGGCGATTCACGCCGTGTTCTCCGACGTCTGGCAGGTCCCGCCGATCCTCGCCGAGGTGATGTTCGCGCCGCTGCTTGCCACCTGGTCGGTCTGCGTTGGCATGGCGATCTCCGTGCGCTCGACGGACGTGCGCGTGTCCCAGCAACTCTCGACGCTGGCGAGCTTGCCGCCGCTCGGACTGGCGGTCCTGATCACCTTCCGAGTGATCACGCCGACGGTGCTGTCGGCCGTCGCGATAGGCCTTGCGTTCGTCGTACTCGACTGCCTCGCCTGCTGGGGCGCGGCAAAAATGCTTGACCGCGAGCGTCTGATCGTCGGTCGTCGCGCCCCGCGCCACGAGAGAACCGGCAGCACCTGACCGGGTGGTCGTGCGTGCCGCGGCGCGCCTCCACTGAGCGTCGACCCGTCGATCGCATTCCGCTTGACACCCGGCGGGTTTTGGGCGGCCGCCGTTGCCGTTGACGTCAGTGGAGAGCTATTCCACGTCGAGTTCGGGCTCGCCCGTGGGACTGAAACCTGGGACGGGAGCCGTCGGATGTGTCCGTGGCGCGGAGGCTTCGAGCGGCTTCTGGATGTCCGGGCGCGTGACCGCGAGGTAGGAGACCAGGACGAAGACGGCGACGGCGAACACGATCGCCGTGGGGCCGTCGCCGAAGCTGATCCCGCTGAGGGAGTGGGGCTTGCTGATGTAGTCGGCGAACGACGCGCCGAGCGGCC
>JBEKNK010000160.1:0-3452 GCA_049522915.1 Solirubrobacteraceae bacterium
GAGAAGATCGATCGGCCCGCGGAGGAGACTCACACGTCGGGTTTGACGGCCAGCAGCCCACGCTCGACCAAGCCGGAGCAGAGCACGAGCATGTCGGCCTGCACCGACTCGAGCTCCTGCCCGTAGTGCTTGGCGACAACTGCCGCGGCATCCGCGATCACCGCGTGGCGCTGGAGGGTCTCGAGCATGAGCCCGGCGGTCGGATTGAGCCCATGGTAGATGCCGGTTTGCAGGTTGAGCACGATGGTCTCGGCCGCGAAGGCGCGAAAGACCACGTGCGCCGGAACCTGCACAGCGCTTATCGCGGTGATTGGTTGTTGGGCTTTCGACAACACGCGTCTCTACTCTGTCGGCCGATCGGACGTTGTTCTACAGTGCCGCGCGCACCATTGCGGCGAGTTCGGACGGCGGCACTTCGACGCCCGCCTGCACACAAAATACGGGTACTCGCTCGACGAGGTCGCTGACCGCCTCGAACCGCCGTCGCGGTGAGCCCGCCATCTTGCGGAATGCAAGTGTGTGCGGTGTTACGTCAAGCGTGGTCGCCGCGATGCGCTTGATGGTGGCGGCCTTCATCCCGGCGCGCTTGAGCAGAACGACCGCCGCGAGCGGCAGCTCCCCGCTGCTGAAGCTTCGAACGAGGACCCAGTCCTCCGAGGCCGCGGGGTTCGTGAACGTGGCGAGCACCTCCCCGAGCGCGTCGGCGGGGAGCTTGGATCCGAGCTTCCGCGAGACGTTCATCAGGTTCGGCCCCGGATGGGCGACGATCTGCTCGCCGCGGCGTTCGAATGCCAGGATGTCGTCGGTCGCGAGCGGCCACCCCTCGAGCGCCAGCGCTGCCGCGAGCGAGCTCTTGCCGCCCCCCTGGGCCGCCACGATGGCAACCGCGCCGGCGGGGCCCTCGACGGCGCTGGCGTGCAGCAGCACGGCGCCGTGCAGCAGCGCGACGCTCCAAAGCACGGAGTCCGTCAGGGTCCGCTGCCAGGCGGCCGATTGCGCCGGCGGGTCCACGCACGAGAGGCGCAGGCCGTCGGCCGACAGATGGAAGGCGGGCCGGCCGGCGTAGTCGATCAGCGCGCAGTTGGCGCAGCGGCAGCCCAGGCAGCGGGAACGCCAGACGGAAGCCGAGGCCGAGGGCCGCGTGCACCGCCGCGGTGCCCTGGCGGTCGCCCGCCACGGTCAGTACTCGATCAGCGTGCCGCGCGCCCGGCAGAGCTTGATCGCCTGCGAGACCGCCAGCATCGACAGGGGCATCAGCACGATCGCAAAAGCGGCGAGCCTGGCGGCCGGCACCCACGCCGAGCCGGAGATCACACCGCCGACGAGTTCGTGGCGGGCCAGCTCGAGTGCCGGTGTCAGCGGTTGGACGTCCGCGATCCAGCGCAGCGTGGACGGGAGCACCGAGATGGGAAAGAACGATCCGCCGGCGAGCGCGAGGCCGGTGATCAGGAAGGTCGCGATGTTCCCGGCCTGCTTGACGATCAGCACGGCGGCCGCGACCAGCAGCGTCAGCGGGAGGAACGCGAGCATGCCGAGCGCGATGACCGGAAGCACCAGCGGAACGGTCGCCCAGTGCACCGGGAGCCCGAACAGAGCACCGGCCTCGACGAAGATGACCGCCCCGGTCACGAGAGCAATGACGGTCGGAAAGAGCGCCAGCGCCACGATGCCGCCGACCGGGCCGAAGGGCGAGACAACCATACGCTCGAAGGTTCCAGAGACCAGCTCGCTGCGCAGGTTCGTGGGAACCGTTCTGACCGTCGCCGTGAACAGCTCCATCGTGGCGAGACCGACGACGACGTAGGCGAAGTAGGCGTTGTGGTTGGGAAACGCGCGCGAGGTCACCAGGCGCGAGACGTAGTAGAAGAGCATCACCCCGAACAGCGTCGAGACCAGCTGCGAGATGAAGCGCAGTCGGTAGCTCAAGAAGAGCTGGAAGTCGCGGCGCATGACGGCGTTGGCCGCCGCGCAGTTGAGGCGCAGGCTAGTCATGGCTGACGAGCCGTCCCGAGACCAGTTTGAGGCGGCGATCGACGTCGGTCCCCGGTCCGTCGCCTCCGGGCGAGCACCAGAGCGTCGAGCCCCCGGCCCGCTGGTGCTCCTCGACGGCGCCAACCAGCACCGCGCAGCCCTCGTCGTCGAGGCTGTTGGCGGGCTCGTCGAGCAGCACGAGCGCGGGGCGGTGCAGAAACGTCATCGCGATCCGCACGCGCTGGCGCTGCCCCATTGACATGCGGTCCATGCGCCGGGCGGCCAGCTCGCCCAGGGCAAAGCGCTCGATCGACTGCTCGACGCGCTCGCCTCGAAGCTCACGCGGGACAAACGCGAGGCGAGACCAGTAGTCGAGATGCTGGCGCACGTTCATCCGCGCGTAGAGGCCCGAGTTTCCGGCCGTGAGCAGGCCGATCTGCTGCTGATAGGCGCGGCGTGCGCCGGCTGATTCCAGGCCACAAACGCTCACGTGACCCACGTCGGGCGCGATGATCCCGGCGACAATTCGAAGCAGCGTCGTCTTGCCCGCCCCGTTCTCGCCGGTGAGCCAGGCGAGCTTGCCGGCGCCGAGCTCGAGATCGATCTCGCGCAGGACCGCATCCTGCTGGCGCGGCCAGCGCTTGGTCACCGAGCTGACGAGCAGCACGGGCGCCTCTCGCCCGCCGGTCTCGGTCGGTGCGGGTGCGAATTCGATCTGTTCGGAGGCTCGGGTCACGTGCGATCGCGTCGTCTGGACCTCGGACGCCCCGGCGGCTGAGGCGTAAGCACGAATGCTCCGATCATCGCCAGCAACTATAGGTTCTGCCCCCGCACGATCCTGGGTGAGTTTGGCCACCCTGTGGACGATGTGGCCGCACGAGGCTGACGGCGCGCCGACGCGGCGCCGCCGGCTCCCCCGACCACATGGAGCTGACCGTCCGGGGGGTGGTGAAACCACCCCTTAGGGGTCCATGAATCTACCGCGATGGGTACCCCCACCCGGCCTTACGGTGCATGGCGATGACGCGCTCACGCCGCCACCTCCTCGCACTGCTCTCGGGCTCGCTCGTGGCTCTCGCAGCCGCCGTGGCGATCATGGCTGCGTCGGCATCGGCCTCGGCCGCGGCGCCCAGCATCGAGGGCGTGTGGAGCTTCAACGGCGGAACGGTCATCGTCGCTCCGGACGCATCCGGCCAGCTGGTCGGCACTGTCTCCTCGCCGACGACCTTTGCGAACTGCGTTCACCCCGCGGGCCAAGCGATGTGGACCGATCTGCAGGCGAGCGCAAACGGGATGTACGTCGGCATGCACCAGTGGTACCACGGTAGGGGCGCGAACTGCACGCTCCTGCCCGAGCTTGGGCCGACGGCCTTTCGAGTTCTGACCGAGAGCGACGGATCCAGCGTGCTGCTCGTGTGCTTCAACCAGCCCGGCAGTTCGATGCCGAGCATCGCGCCCGACGGCACCCCGAGCAACGTGAA
>JBEKNK010000161.1:0-2826 GCA_049522915.1 Solirubrobacteraceae bacterium
GGACGGTCGTCTGGATCGCGCGCCGTGGCGCCGAAGTCGAGGGTGAACGCGGGGCACGTGCGACCTCCTGGTTCGTTTGGGACGAAACGCAGAAAGTCAGGCCGCGCTGCCCGCCCACAACGTGTGAGCCGACCTCGCTTGATGCCCTTCCCCAAAACAGACTACTCCGCGCACCGACGCCTCGCAACCGGCGACCGGGCGATTGCGGCGCGCTGTCGGCGATCGGTGCGTATCAGGCCGGCGCCGGCGGCGCGGTCTCCGGGATCTCGTCGTGGTCGACGAGGTCGGTGGGCGCGAGAATGAAGACCTCGCACATCATGTCCGGATGCTGCTGGTTGCCGCTCATGAAGCCGATCACGCGCCGGCCGGTCGCGCCTTCGATGACCTCTTCGAAGCGGTTGCGCATGAGATCCTGAAACTCCATCCGCTGCTCGATCACCGCTTCGCCGCGGCCGCCCTCGAGCAGCGTCTGCTCGACCCTCGAGAACCCGCCGCGCAGCACGCACACGACGAGATCGTCCCATGCCGTCGGAGATCGCGGTGAGCACGTCGCCGTGGGCGCGGGGCGAGTCCTCGACCTCGCGTGGGCTCACAACCTGATCCAACGCGCGAACGACATGACGAACCGGCTAAACCGTACCACCCTGTGCAAACGCCTTTATGGTGACGGGCACGACTTCAAGTGACCCGCGATCGCGGCCTTGGCCGTGGCGCTCGCGCCGGGACTAACCGTGACCTGTCGCTGGCGGTCGGAAACCGACGGCTCAGCCGTCGCCGTCGCCTTCGCGGTCCGCGGCAAGCGCGCGGAAGGCGCGCGTTGAGCTCGCGGCCGGGCTGTCAGCGTCGGCCTCGCCGGCCGGATCGTCGTTCTCCGGTGCGTCGGCGCTCGCCTGACGCGCAACTGCGTCGAGGAATTCGTGCAGGCTCTTGACGTGTTCGGGATCGTCGATCTCGAGGTCATTGACGACAATCTGGTCGCCTGACTTTTTCGCGCGCGCCTGCACCTCCCCCCAGAGACGGTTGTGCGAAGCGGAGTCCAGCAGCCCGGCCACCGCGGTGAACGCGTCGCACCAGCGGGCGTCGGACTCGCCGGCGAGCACCACGCTGAGGGTGCGCGTGTCAGTCACCTCGGCGGTCGACCAATCGACCTCGCGAACTTTCATCACACGGTCGATCGTAGCGCGGGCGTGTGCCCGCCACCCGGGCGCTCTGCCACCGCGGCCCTATCCCCCAAGCGCCATCTTGCGCAGGTCGAGCGCCTCGTCGAGGATCGCCTCGCTGACGCCCTGCTCGCGGGCCACCTCGCGCAGCGAGCGACCGGAGCGGGTCGCCTCCTGGACGATCAGCGTGGCCTTGTCGTAGCCGATGTATGGGTTCAGGGCGGTCGCGACCGCGAGCGTGGCCTCGGCACTGCGCGCGGCGCCCGCGCGGTTCGCCTCGATGCCGCTGACGCATTTCTCGTTCAGGACCGTCACCGCGCTGGTCAGCAGCGAAATCGACGAGAGCAGGTTGCGGGCGATCAGCGGGATGCGAACGTTGAGCTCGAAGTTGCCCTGCATGCCGCCGATGGTGATCGCGGTGTCGTTGCCGATGACCTGCGCGGCGACCTGCATCACCACCTCGGGGATCACCGGGTTGACCTTGCCCGGCATGATCGAGGATCCCTTCTGCAGCTCGGGCAGGAACAGCTCACCGATGCCGGCGCGCGGGCCCGAGCCCATCAGCGCGAGATCCTGAGCGATCTTGGTCAGCGAGACGGCGAGCACCTTCAGCGCCCCGGACAGCTCGACCAGCGCGTCGCGGTTGGCCTGCGCCTCGAACGGATCCTCGGGCGCGGAGATCTTCAGCTTCGTCTCGACGCTCAGCCGCCGGCGAACCATCGCGGCGAACTTCGGATGCGTGTTCAGCCCGGTGCCGGTCGCGGTGCCCCCGAGCGGGATCTGCGCGACGCGCGGCAGCGCGTCGGAGATCCGTGCCCGCCCCAGGCGGATCTGCGCGGCGTAGCCGGCGAACTCCTGGCCGAGGGTGACCGGCACGGCGTCCATCAGGTGCGTTCGGCCCGCCTTGACGATCCCGGCAAAGCGCCTGCTCTTGGCGGTCAGGGCGCGCTCGAGCCCGGCGAGCGCCGGCAGCAGGCTGCGCGTCGTCAGCTCGAGCGCCGCAAGGTGGACGGCCGAGGGGAAGACGTCGTTTGAGGACTGGCCGAGGTTGACGTGGTCGTTGGGGTGGACGCCCTCGCCGGCGAGCTTCGCGATCACCTCGTTGGCATTCATGTTCGAGGAGGTGCCCGAGCCGGTCTGGAACACGTCGATCGGGAACTGCGAGTCGTACTCCCCGGCCGCGACGCTCGCCGCCGCCTTCGCGATCCGCTTCGCCAGGGTCGGCTTGAGCAGCCCGAGCTCGCCGTTTACCACCGCGGCCGCGCCCTTGATCGCGCCGAGCCAGTGGATCACGGGCGCCGGCACCACCTCACCGGAGATCGGGAAGTTCTCGACCGCCTTGCGCGTCTCGCCACCGTAGAGAGGTTCTGGGCTCATCATTCGTCCTTTGTCGCCGGCCGGTTGACGAAACCCTACCCGCAGAAGGCGGCCAGCTCGCGCGCGACGCCGACCGGATCGTCGTAGGCGATCAGGTAGCCGGTTGCCGGCAGCACCCTCAGAACCGCGCCGCCGATCAGCTCGCGCGCCTCCTCGGCGACCGACAGCGGGTGCATGTGATCCTCGTCCGCCCACAGCAGCAACACCGGCATCTGAAGCCGCGGGTAGAGGTCGAGCAGATCGTGCTGGGCCCCCGACGGCCAGCGGGCCGCGTAGCGAGCCCAGGAGC
>JBEKNK010000162.1:0-2764 GCA_049522915.1 Solirubrobacteraceae bacterium
GCCGTCGACAAGGCCGACGGCGTCCTCGATGCCGGCCTTCTTGACGAGCAATCCCTCGAGCGCGTCCACGCCGGCGTCGAGCTGTTGGTTGATCGTCGTCACGATCTCGTTGACCGGCGCGCTCTTAGCCACGATCTCGCCGACCCCGGCTATCACCTCGTCCAAGCCGCGCGTGATCTTGACGAGCGCCACGATCACGGAGACGAGGTAGAAGACGAGCGCGAGGACGATCAGCACGACTGCGATCAGAAGTACCGCGCCGGCTGCCACCAATCCGAGCATCCCAGCCAGGGCTCCCGCCTAAGCCGCGTCGTCGAGGATCACGTCGAGTGAGCCGCCGTAATTCGCGACCCCGGCGATCGTCTGTGTCGCCTGGTCCTGTGTCGTCAGCAGCAGCGCCGCGGCATCGAGATCCTTCGATCCCGCGGCCGCCACCTTCGCGATCGCCTCGACGCTCGGGACGATGTTCTTGGCCACCTTGAGCACGCCGGCGAGCAGGTACACGACCACCGGCAGGATGACCACCAAGAGGACGACGTCGCCGATCCACCAGAGCGTCATCTCGGCCTCCGCTCAGCGACGACGGCGGCCTTGCGGGCGATGCCGGGCAGCGCTCCGAGGATGACCTCGAACTGCGCGTTGATCGCGGCGACGGCGCCCTCGAGCGGACGCAGGTGCTCCGCTTCGACGCCCTCGAGAGCGGCTGCAAGCGTCGCGAGGCCCGCCGAGATCCTCGCGAGGCCCATGCGCACCCCGATCAACGCGACCGCAAGTACAAGCACGACGCCCGCCGCGAGCACGACGCTCAGCAGGATCAGTACATGCGTGCTGCTCATGCGCCACCGTAACCGTCGGTCAGGGCGTTCATGTAGCCGTCCTGGACGACCGCTTCGTCGACGATCAGCGACAGGACCGGCGCCGTCGCCTGCAGCTGTGGGATGTACGCGGTCTGGGCAGCGACCCGGCCCGCGATCTCCAGCAGGCCGTCCACGGACCGCTCGATGCTGCCCACGGCCTGGAGCAGCAGGGTCAGCAGGATCGCGACGACGACAGCGGCGCCGAATCCGATGCTGAGGGCGATCGCCCAGTCGGTGTGCGCGGACACCGCGGCGAGCGTGGTGGTCATTTCCCGACCGCCACCTTGCGCAGAGCACGCGCGGCGTGGAGGATCCGCACACCCGAGTCGTTGATGCGAGCGACCCCGGGGAGACCGGTCGTCTGCTCGCGCACCGCCTCGACTCCCCGCTCGGCCACCTTCGCCTGCCTGGCGATCCGCGCCGCCAGTGTCACGATGGTAATTACGATTACGGCGGTGATCGTGATTACCACAATTCCGAGGACGAGACCAACCGTCCAACCGGTGGATGCGGCCGTCACCGTCGGCATGTGACACCACGCTGGCTCAGGACTCGGGTGTTAACCCACCGCCTCATCTCGCTCTCCTCACTGGCTGTGCCCGCCTTTTCTGGCAGTACCCCAACCGCTCCCGACGGCCGGGCCTGGTCATCCGAGGGCCCGGGACCCTGCAACTGACCGGCCCGGCAAGGATACTGCGCGCCCCCAGGCATGTCCAGCGCCCCCGTCGCGGACCTGCCGCGGGCCGTTGTCAGTGCACACAGCTTGTGCATATACTCAAACTCGTAGGTTCGGAGAGAGCCAGTCCCTGGTGGTGTGGAGCGGCGCGCGAGCGCAGCCCGAGACATGAGAGACGCCGCCGGCGGCCACCGCATCGGAGAGGGGCGGTATGGCAAGCAGGAGCGATAGCCGGTCCGCGGTTCTCCAGTGGGTCGTCGTGCTCGTGGTCGGCATCCTGGTCGTGACACTGGTCCTGGGCCTGAACCTGATCTCACGCCTCGATGACGGCCAGAAGGTTCTGAACGCCGCCCAACCCGCGTTCACGCAGGCACGCGTCGCGGGTGACCGCGCCGGCATCAACATCATCTCCGACGACGTCAACATGGCCGACCCGATCGTGACGCCGCAGGGCGGGGCCGCCGCCGAGGTCCCCCAGCTGGTCGCCTTCGTCGCGCACAAGACCGGCCTCTCGCAGCAGCAGGTGCTCACCGCGCTGCAGAAGAACTTCCCGCACGTCACGAGCCAGGCACAGCTGCTCGCGGCGCTCACCACCAGCTTCCCGGCACTCGCCCAGGCGATCACGAACCTGCCGACCGTGACAAGCGGCTGGGAGCACATCCAGGACATCGACGGCCTGACGCGCTTCAACGGCAGCGCGGTGCAGAGCGTGCCGCAGCTGAGGACCTACTTCAGTTCGGACCTGATCCCGGTGCTCGAGACCCAGCGCACCAACTTCGCGAGCCTCGACGGAACGTCCTCGCTCAACTGGATCGCCCCGCTGCTCCTGATCGTCGGATTCGTCGTGATCGCCTTTGCGCTGCTGATGATCGCGCTGCACCTGCGGGGGCCGGTCTCGCGCGCCGTCGCGATGGGCAGCTCGTCGGTCGTGCTCATCGTCGGCGTCGGCGTCGTCGTGCTGGTGCTGGCGCTCTCGCTGGTCCCGCGCGTCACCAACGGGCAGAAGCTGCTCGACGCCCTCGGACCCGTCAACGTCCCTGCCCGCATCCACGGCGATCGCGCCGGCATCAACATGGTGTCCGCGATCACCGACATGGAGGACCCGATCATGACGCCGCAGGGCGGGGCCGCCGCCGAGGTCCCCCAGCTGGTCGCCTTCGTCGCGCACAAGACCGGCCTCTCGCAGCAGCAGGTGCTCACCGCGCTGCAGAAGAACTTCCCGCACGTCACG
>JBEKNK010000163.1:0-2939 GCA_049522915.1 Solirubrobacteraceae bacterium
GGGCTGCTCAGCACGAGCGGCCCCGGGCTCTGGAACCGGCGAAACATTGATCTTCTGGGCGCCGTTGGCCCAGTCATTGGCGTTGAATGTGCCCGCGTTGCTGGGTCCCATGCGCACATCGACGCTTCCGATTTGTTTCACCACCAGGCCTTCGGTAGTGAGCTTCGGCACGGTGAACCGAATGTCGATTTTGTCGCCGCGCTGGACGGCAGTAAGATCCACGATGCGGGTGGGAACATTCAGTGCGGGGTAAAGCGGTTCACCGATCGAACCACATCCCACCAGAAGCAGAGATGGGAGGAGAAGCACGCAACATGCCCGCGGGGTGCGCATCGGTTAAAGAATATACCGGCTCAAATCCTGGTCCTTAACAATATCGGCCAGTTGTTTCCGCACGTAGGCGGCGTCAATCTTCACGTTCTTCTTCTTGAGATCCGGACCTGCGAACGAGATTTCTTCCAGCATTTTTTCCATGATGGTGTGCAGACGCCGTGCGCCGATATTCTCGGACATCTCATTGACGCGCGCTGCGAATCCGGAGATCTCCGCCACTGCGTCGTCTGTGAAGGTCAGCTTGATGCCTTCGGTCTCGAGCAGCGCCGTGTACTGCTTCACCAGCGCGTTCTTGGGCTCGCGCAGAATGCGGATGAAATCCGCCTCGGTGAGCGACTTCAGCTCCACGCGGATGGGAAAACGGCCCTGCAGCTCGGGAATGAGATCGCTGGGCTTGGAAACGTGAAACGCACCCGCGGCCACGAACAAAATATGATCGGTGCGCACGAAACCATGGCGCGTGTTCACCGTAGTGCCTTCCACGATAGGCAGAATATCGCGCTGCACGCCTTCACGGCTCACGTCGGGACCATGCCCGGATTCGCGGCCGGCGATCTTATCGATTTCGTCGAGAAAGATGATGCCGTTGCGCTCCACGCGCTCGAGAGCCACTCGCGTCACCTGATCCATGTCGATCAGCTTCTGCTCTTCTTCCTGAACCAGGTATTCGGCGGCTTCCGCCACGCGCATCTTGCGCTTGCGGGTGCGTTGTCCAAACAGGCCGGGCAGGACGTCCTTCAGATTGACATCCATTTCCTCCATGCCCTGGCCGGTGGAGATTTCAAACGTGGGCCCACGCTCGCGGACATCGATTTCCACCATGCGGTCGTCCAGTTTGCCCGCGCGCAGTTTCTCGCGCAATTTCTCGCGGGTCCGCTCGGCGCTTTCGGAAGCTTCGGGCTGCGGGGGCATCAACAGATCCAGCAGCCGCTCCTCCGCGTTGCGCTCGGCGCGTTCGGCCACTTCCTCGATGCGCTCCTCACGAACCATGTCGATCGAAATATCCACCAGGTCGCGAATCATGGCTTCCACGTCGCGCCCAACATAACCCACTTCGGTGAACTTGCTGGCTTCTACCTTCAGGAAAGGCGAATTGGCCAGCTTGGCCAGCCGCCGCGCGATTTCGGTTTTGCCCACGCCGGTGGGGCCCATCATGAGAATATTCTTGGGCATCACTTCTTCGGCCATCTCGGGCTCTAGTTTCTGGCGCCGGATGCGATTGCGCAGCGCGATGGCTACGGCTTTTTTTGCGTCGGCCTGGCCGATGACATACTCGTCCAGCTCCTGGACAATCTCGCGCGGTGTCAGCTCATCCAAGAGCGGCGTTTCGTCCAGCGCCTGCGTGGGCAGATAAATCGCCATCTAGCCGAGTTCCTCGTAGCTGATGGTCTCGTTGGTATAGATACAGATTTCGCCGGCGATCTTCATGGCCTTTTCCGCGATTTCTTTCGCTCCCAGTTTAGTATTTTCGATCAGCGCGGTGGCGGCGGCCTTCGCGAACGGCCCGCCGGAGCCGATGGCAGCTACCTCGCTGTCGGGTTCAATCACGTCGCCATTGCCGCTTACGATATAGGTGCTGTGCGGATCGGCGACCAGCAGAAGCGCTTCCAGGTGCCGCAGCACGCGGTCAGTACGCCATTCCTTGGCCAGTTCCACGACGCTGCGCGCAAGGTTGCCGTTATACTGTTCCAGCTTGGCTTCGAAGCGCGAAAACAGCGCGAACGCATCGGCTGTGGAACCGGCAAATCCGGCGAGAATTTTGTCGCTATACAGCCGCCGCAGTTTCTTGGCCGACGCTTTCAGCACTTCCTGGCCGAGGGTGACCTGCCCATCTCCGGCCATGACAACTTTGGCATTTCTGCGGACGCAGAGGATGGTGGTGGAACGTACTCGTTCTTTCATGGATCGTTTCTGAATTTTCTTTCGTCTACTCGCTCAGCGCGGATCGCGCCGGGGTCCCTGGAGTGGAAATTTCATTCTACCGCGCCGGCGGCATCGGCGCTAGAACGAAGCGCTAGACTGAAGAAGCTTCCATGATTTTGAAGCAGTACTATCTCGGCTGCCTCGCACACGCCTCGTATCTACTGGGAGACGAGCAAAGTTCGACCGCCATCATTGTTGACCCGCAGCGCGATATTCAACAGTATCTGGCCGACGCCGAAAAATTGGAGCTCCAAATCCGCCACGTCTTTCTGACACATTTCCACGCTGATTTCGTCGCCGGCCATCTGGAATTGCGCGACCGTTGTGGCGCAACTATTCGACTCGGCTCCCGCGCCCGAGCGGAATATTCTTTTGTCGCAATGCAGGATGGGGACACCCTGGAATTCCCCGGACTGCGACTCAAAGTGCTTGAGACGCCCGGCCACACTATCGAATCGATCTCAATTCTGGCGTTCGATCTGCAAAACCCCGACAAACCTTATGCCGTCCTAACCGGCGACACTTTGTTCATTGGCGACGTTGGCCGCCCGGACCTGCGCGCGTCGCTGGGGTGGAGTGCGAACGACCTCGGCGCCCATCTCTACGACTCGCTGCATAACAAATTGCTGACGCTTCCTGACGAAACGCTGGTTTATCCGGCTCATGGTGCGGGGTCGCTGTGC